>CAZMEV010000226.1:0-2501 GCA_964565375.1 uncultured Spirochaetaceae bacterium | reverse complement strand
GTTCCGCCGTCCGGCCGGGTGCAGGACGCGTTCGAGGACGTGAACCGCGCGGTGCAGGACATGAACCGTCTTATTAACGAAGGCCGCGAAGAGTATAACCGGCAGATTCCTCGAGTTCGCGGACAGGCCGAACGCCTTGTCGAAGAGGCGCACGGATATCGGGCACGGCGGGTCAACGAAGCGGAAGGCGCCGCATCGCGCTTCGGCTCGGTCCTCGAAGCCTACAACGAGGCGCCGCAGATAACGCGAAATCGCCTCTATATAGAGACTATTGAACAGATTCTCGGCAACGACTCGGATGTCACGCTTATCGACCGCAGCCTTCAAAATATGCTTCCCATATTCGACGTTAACCAGAGCGCTCTCGCTCCCGGCGCTACCGGAGAAACCCAATGAGCATGAATAAGAAAAACAAAGCCCTGACTGTCGCCGGCGTTATCCTCGCTCTGCTGATCGCATTCGTGTTCGCCGGCCCCTTTTACACCGTCGACGAGGGCGAGCAGGTGGTCGTCGTGCGCTTCGGCGAAATCGTCGAAGTGCATACGGACGCCGGTCTGAAAATGCGTATTCCATTCGTCGACAATGTCCGTCGGTTTTCCCGCCGCGTCCAGAGCTGGGACGGCGAACCCAATCGGGTACCGACGAGCGAAAATCAGTTCATCTGGGTCGATGTTACCGCGCGCTGGCGAATCGTCGAACCCGCACAATTTTACGCGCGACTGAGCACCGAATCAGCCGCGATCGTGCGACTCGACGACCTCATCGACAGCGCCGTACGAACCATTATTACCGACAACCCGCTCGAGGAAGCGGTTCGCTCGAGTAACCTTATTCGCGAGCTTGCCGATGACCCGGAGGCCATCGCCGAGGCCGAAAGCGCGCTCTCGGATGCAGACATAGATGAGGATGCAGGCTCGGAGATCGAAGAGCTGCAGGATCGCATGCAAACCGATATTCAGCAGGATCCGATCGACAAAGGGCGTCGCGAACTGGCGGACGAGATGTACGAAAGCGTCGCCGAGGACATAGCCGACTTCGGTATTGACCTGCTCGACGTGGTTATCCGGCAGATCCGCTACTCGGATGAACTGACCGAAAGCGTCTACGATCGCATGGTCAGCGAACGAAACCAGGTCGCGCAGTTCTTTCGTGCGTTCGGCGAAGGACAGCGGGAACGCATTCTCGGACAGATCGACCAGGAGCAGAACACGATTCTTTCGGAGGCCGAAGCGCGTGCCCAGCGCATTCGCGGTGAAGCCGACCGTGACGCGCAACGACTTATTTCCGAAGCCTACGGCGCGTCCACCGACGGATTCGACGAGTTCTGGCTCTGGACCCGAAGTTACCCGGAGACGTTCTCCTCGGGTATGCGGTCAATCCTGACCACCGACAGCGACTACTTCCGCTTCCTCCACAGCCAGGACGGGCAGTAGCACACCACAATCCGGCGCCGGGCAGGGCGCAGGCCCTGCCACGGGGTGCGGGGTACCGACCTGCGCGGGCTTCAGCGCTTGCCGCAATGCGCCCTGACAGCCGGCCTGTATGCCGTCCGGGAGACACAGAACGCCTGAGTCTTTCCAATACGGCCTGCTGCTGCTACCTTTAACGGGTATGCGTTTCATTTCCCGCTTCAGCTTGTCCGGATATATCTCGTGTATCGCATTTGCTGTCGCCATTATCGCAACTCCGGCAATGGCCGGCTCGGCCGAAAGCGAGTCCCGCCCCGACGCCGAATACCATGAACTGGAAGAACTCAGGGACGGCCAGGTCGGTCTTCCCCGATTTCCTTCGATAAGCCCCGACGGCCGTGAGATAGCCTTCTCCTGGGGCGGCGATATCTGGCGCGTGGACGCCGAGGGTGGCGAGGCAGTCCGCCTGACCCGCAGCAGCCTCGATGACCTTTACAGCTCCTTCAGTCCCGACGGCTCGCGCATCGCATTCAGCTCCATGCGCGACGGCTACATGAACATCTTCGATATGGGCCGCGACGGCACCGGCCTGCGCCAGGTCACCTTTGTGGACCGATTCCTGCGAAACCCGTCATATGCCACCGATTCCGACGGCCAACCGGTCATTACTTTTTCGGGATTTCTGGAGGCTGATGTTTATCGCGATGAGCGTCCCTACCGTGTCTCCCCCTCCGGCGGCGAGCACGAGCGTCTGCATGACGCCTTCGGTTCCGAGCCGCAAATATCCCCGGATGGACGCTATGTGGTGTTTACCCGGGGCGCGGCCTACCACGACTGGAATCGCCGACACTACGAAGGCCCGGATGCCATGGATCTGTGGCTTTACGATCGCGAAGATTCCTCATTTACCCGGCTGACTGAACGAGACGGTGACGACGGGAGTGCACAGTGGCTCGACGATACCACGCTTATCTTTCTTTCCGACCGTGACAATGCTACCGTGAACCTCTACCGGCTCGATCTCTCGAACCGTTCATCAGGAGATGAACCTGGTTCATTCGGAAATGAACCTGGTTCATTCGGAAATGAACC
>CAZMEV010000225.1:0-2586 GCA_964565375.1 uncultured Spirochaetaceae bacterium | reverse complement strand
CACCACATCCGGCATGTGCGCGTAGCGCTCATCGGCAACCTGGTCGTGCGAATACCTCTTGAACCTCCGCGCCTCCGGCAGGAGCATCCGCTCGGAAGAGACGATCTCGCCGAGCGCGCTGATATCGCTTTCGGACGGAACGGTATATACGGTCGTTTGCATGGTTCGCATTATACATCCGCGGGCGGCAGGATGCGAGGCCGCGCTGCTCACCCCAAGGGCGCGGCGGGTGGTGATTCTTTCAGGTTGATGGTTTCCCCCTGCCGGCCGCAGAGTTCCGCACGCCCGCCAATCGCCGGCTCATTTCGGCGCGTATAGTCAAGTAAGAGAATCAATCGTATGAATCCGGTCAGACCTGGATGTTTCACGCTGACCGCGCCCTGTTCGAGCGCGTGGAAGAGCGAGTTAATGGCATTACCGAGCTCTTCGCGCGGATTCTCGATTGCAACCGAGAGTCCGGTGGGGACAGGGATTTCGCTGTCTATAGAGCTGCTCCATGTCGGCTTCTGCTTCACGGCGTTCGCGGTCCGAGCCGGCGTGATTCCGGCAGCGCTCGATGAATCGCGGAGCTATCTCGGTTGCGGATAGTCAGATCACAGAAAGGATCGTATAATTAATGAAGAGAGTTATGCGTAAAACCTTTACCGCAGTCATACAGAGAGACGAAGATATGTTTGTAGCGTTGTGTCCTGAGCTTGATGTTGCAAGTCAAGGCGACACCATTGAGGATGCGAGAAACAATCTGCGTGAGGCAATAGAGCTGTTTCTCGAAACCGCGTCTCCCGACGAAATCACTCTGAACTTAAGACTGGAACGCTCTCAGCGATAATCAGGCAGTCCTCAATCCCGCGGTCAGAGTTTGAGTAACAGTGGTGTCGTTTCTTTACGTGAGACTACAGGCTAGAGTGAGTTCGCGATTGCCGGAGATGACGTTTCCCAAAGACGTTCTACCGCCGCGACGTCTCGTATGCTTTGAACGATGAGCAGGCCCGGCCGTTTATTCAGGAACTTCTTGTTGAACTCGGACACAAACGGTAGGTACTGTCCACCAAATTGGTGGAAACAGTCTTTGAACCTGCTTATCCTCGATAAGGAGTGCGAGTCAGCATGCACGAACTCTTCTATGTATCTTGAACACCGCGATTCAGCTCATGTGACTCCTCTTATGCATTGCAACCCCCATGCCCCGAACCGTCACACATGCCGCACCTTCTTCGCTTCCGGAGCCGCATGCACCGCAGTGAGTGTCCTGATTTTCTCCGTACCTCTCTTCGCAGCCGCAGCACCAGCCGCCGCCGAAGAGGAACAGGAAATCGGCCGCTCGGTCGAAGGGCGACCGATCCTCGCGCACACTCTTGGCGATGGCCCGGTCCGGGTTGCGATAATCGGCGGAATTCACACCGGTCGCGAGGAAGAGTCCGTACACATCGTCCGGGAGCTCGTCGATCATTTCCGCGAAAACCCGGACCACATTCCCGAACCCGAAACGCAGGCGCTCTACGACTACCTCATGGAGATAGAGCCGGAGTACGCACTCAGTTATCATGGCTACGCCGCGCTCCTCGACCACAATGGCACCGGTGGTGCGCAGGAGCTTTCCCGCAGGTATGCCGACACCGTCGGTTTCGAGCTCATTGAGGGCTGGCCGTATTATCCGATTACCGGCGAGTTCATTCAGGCAATGGCCGAGCAGGGGATCGCCGCCGCCGACGTCGAATTGCGCGAAGGTGACCCGGATGCATTCGAGCGCCACCTTCGCGGCGTACGTGCGGTGCTCGCGGAGATCACCTCCGAGTGTCTCCCATTATGCGCTTCACCACCGCGTCATGCAGTGCTAGATTAAAGAGCGAAGAGCAGGAAGCTTTCTCATGAGTACATGGATACCGAGCCACTGCGCCGACGTACTCGAGCTGCTCTCCGCCGCAGACTCATAGCCGGGCGCGCAGGGGAACGAAACTATGTTGGATAGACTTTCGCCAGTTTGCCTCCTCGGTCGCGCACCTGGAAGAGTAGGTAGATGGGCTGAGCGGCGTCTATCCTCCGGCCCGCTCCACCATTTCACTGCGATATGATTCAGCCGGTGCCGCGTACATTTACACCGGTGTACGCCGCTGACAGCCCGACTTGAAAAAGGAGAACAAACCCTTGAACACCTACCTCGCCGAAATCCTGAATATCCCCGATGCGCGCACCGCTGAGCTCAGGCTCGACCTCGGCTTTCACCTTGCCATTACCCGGCGCCTGGGCATTGAGCGTATCCGGGTATACCACAACGAAAGCCCGGATCCGGAAGGCGCGACTGCCACCGAAATAACGCCCTCCGAGATCGCCACGCTCCCCCAGACTTCCGACACCGCCACGCCCTCCCGGACCGTCGAACTCGCCACGCTCGAAGACCTTCCCGACCTGCTCCGCGACGAATCGTTCCAACTCCTCGCCACCACCCGCAAAAACAGCGGATCCGGCTGGTCAGCCGACCTCCACCTGGTCCCCGGGAATCTTCTGGCTTCCGGGGGCGCCAACGCCGACGCCGACGCCAACGCCGACGCCGACGCCAACGCCAACGCCAACGCCAACGCCAACGCC
>CAZMEV010000224.1:0-2596 GCA_964565375.1 uncultured Spirochaetaceae bacterium | reverse complement strand
TCGGCAAACTTGGGACCAATATCACGGTCAGCCGTTCGCGGACTCAGGACCTCCACCACGAGATCCGGCGCCTCGCTTATATGCGTCTCCTGAATCGCCGATTCACGCCCCCTGAGATAAAAGGCCAGGTCCGGCAGGAAAACATTTCGACCGCTCAGACGTACCGCAACCACTTCGCGGTACAGTGCTCCCAGCTCGTGTCGGTCGATATACAACCGCAGTACACTGTCGACAAAATTCAGCAGGTCGGCGTGACGAATCGAGACCCGCGAATGCTTGAAGATTTCTCCGTCGATAAGGTCAGCGCGCCGGTCCGGCTCAAGCCATTCAAGGAAGTCCTTTGCGGTGAGCAGTTCCCGTTCCAGGTCCGCCGCTGCGGATACGCGCGTAGGCATATAAGGATTATACTCCTTCAGTGCCGACTATGTCTCGTACCCCTGATCCGCCAGTCTTTCAGCCAGAGCCCTGATATGAGCCGGACCCACTTCGCAGCACCCCCCGACGATGCGGGCACCCTGCTTAACCCAGCCCAGCACGTGCCCCGCGTAGATGGCAGGGTCCAGGTCTTTTCGTGCCTCGAGCACATCCACTGTGCCACCCGGCTCCAGCGCATCCACGGAGGTAAAGCCGTTGGCATATCCGCCGTGAGGAACACCAAATTTGCCAAGCACATCCATTGCGGTGGTGACCGCTTCAGGTACCGAGCAGTTCACCAGGATCGCTTCCGCGCCATCGCTCAAGACCTGTTCAGAAGCCTCCGCCAGCGATTCACCGGAACGTAACCTTGTGCCGTCAGCATCATCCACTGTGAAGGACGCCCATACCGGCAGTGTGCTTTCCACCGCAGCAGTCACCGCCGCGCGGGCTTCGCGGGCCAGGGACATGGTCTCGCAGATGAAAAGATCGACACCGTCGGCTTGCGCGGCAACCATCCTGCGGTAGGACTCAAGACACGTGGCGTCGTCCGGGGCGAGATCGGGACGGAAGCTTGCCACAAGCGGCGAAAGGCAACCGGCAATACGCACATCCTCCTTGCCGGTTTCTTCGCAAGCTCTACGGGCCGCATCCAACGCGGCCGCGTGCAGCGGTTCGAGCAACCCCGGATCACCGTCCCGCGCAAGGCGCTCAGGCGTGGCGCTGTAGGTATTCACAATAATAACCTGTGCGCCGGCTTCGATATAATCGCGATGAGCCGCCACCACCAGTTCCGGTTCATCCAGCATCACCTGGGCGGACCACAACGGAGATGCCGGACGGCTGCTGCGGTGCCAAAGCTCCTGACCCATTCCCCCATCCAGCAAAATCACCCTGTTTCGTTCCGATTCCATGATGAAACGCTAATCCTTTTCTATGTGACGTCAAGCTCGGCGCAGCCGCTTCGCCAGAAGATAAGAATTTTTTAGGCTGATGTTTTCCCCATGCGCTGCGGGTCATGTCAGGCGAGCTGCTCAGGTGACTGGTGTACGCCACGATCGAATAGTTGTGTCGCTGCGCGTTTGTTCTTCGATTCCGCCGTATACAAGCGTTGGGGTCCTCGAATCGGGCCCGGCTATACTGCTCCAACGTTGCAAGCCGCTCAGCATGTCCCGTGATACGGTAGCGCCGCTCTTTATTTCGACCGGTGTAATACCATCAGCAGTCTCGACAATCAGGTCGACTTCCTGACCGGAACGTTCACGCCAGTAGCTCAGCCGCAATCCTGAGCCGTAGTTGTGCGTATGTTTAAGGTACTCGGAAACGATGGCCGTCTCGAACAGAGCGCCGCGCAACGGATGTGTCTGGAGTTGTTCGGGTTCGCGTATACCGAGAAGGTAGGCGGCTAATCCTGCGTCGAAGAAGTGAAGCTTCGGTGATTTGATAAGTCGCTTGTTAAATGATCGGTGATACGGCTGAAGGCGGTGAACGATGAAGCCGGCTTCGAGTACGTTAATCCATTCCCGAGCGGTATTGTGCGAGACTCCCGCATCGTCACCGAGTGCGGAAAGATTCAGAACCTGGCCGGTTCGTCCCGCGCAAAGTCGTACGAACGTCTGAAACGTTCCGAGATCCCGGACTGATAGAAGCTGTCGCACATCGCGTTCGATGTACGACGCAACATAGTTCTCATACCATGCCGATGGTGACACCGGTCTGTCGTATATGGGCGGATAGTGGCCTTGATACAGGAGATTGTTCAGGTTTTCCGGCAGAAGCCCCGCCTGTTTCAATTCGCCATTGGAAAACGGCAGAAGTGTAATCTGGCCAATGCGTCCCGCGAGTGACTGAGATACTTCCTGACGAAGAGCGTATTGCCGCGAGCCGGTAATTACGTATCTTCCGGGTACTTTGGACTCGTCGACGATCTGCTGAAGATAGGACAGAAGCTCCGGCACATTCTGAATCTCGTCGAATACCGCACCTGAGGGGTACTGCGAGAGAAAACCTCTGGGATCCTCGGCTGCAAACTCCCTCGTATCGAGATTCTCGACAGAAACGTACGGTCGGTCAGAAAACAGCGTGCGTGCCAGTGTTGTTTTTCCGGATTGCCGGGGCCCGAAGATTCCGACTACCGGAAACCCCGCCGCGTAGTCGCGCAACAACCCCGAAACCGCTCTCG
>CAZMEV010000223.1:0-2630 GCA_964565375.1 uncultured Spirochaetaceae bacterium | reverse complement strand
TGATCGCTCGGGAAGTATTTCATATCGCCTTTAACCATAGTTCGTAAGCTCCTTCATATTGTTTATTTAGATCGATGTTTTTCCCGGGGCCCGGCCCAGGTCGCAGAATGACCTGAGCCGGCCCGCGATAGACCAGTGCTGCGCTCAGGTCGCATCGCCCGGCCTGTGACAGCTTATCTTGCACTCCTTCCGGTCGGTGCGAAGATTCACAATATCGTCGGGTACCCCCTCGAGCGAAATCTCTTTCGTCATCATCGGGCGGACATCCATGCCCGAAGCCATTGCGTTAATCACGTTCGGAAACGTTCCGTGCCCCGAATGGCCCTGAGCCCCGACCACGTTTGCGCGGCGCACCTGGAATACTTCGCCTGTCATCGGGATCTGCGCCTCCGCGCGGGCTACGATCACAACCGTGCTGTTTACCGCCTTGCCGTTCCAGATCGCCTTCTCGATGTCCGACCAGACCACCGTCGGAAGTCCCGTTGCTTCGAGGTAAATCGATGCGCCGTGTCCACGCGTAATTTCAAGCACCCGCTCGGAGAAATCCTCGTTCACCGGATCGATCACCGCGGTCGCACCCATTTTCTTTCCGATCTCACGGCGACCGGCCTCCGGCTCGGAGAGAATCACGTTGGCCGCGCCTGCTTTCTGCATAACCGCGATGCCGGCCATGCCGATCGGGCCGCCACCGAGAATAACCGCGTTCTCGCCCGGACGGATTCCGCCACCGCGCTCAACCAGCGCGTTGTAGGCAACGCTTGTCGGCTCCACCATGCTGCCCAAGCGAAACACGTCCTCGTCGCTGTAGCGTTCGCGAAGCGGATCAAGGTTCCACAGCACTTTCGCCGGAAGCTTTATGTATTTTGTGAATCCACCATCGACATTAAACCCAATTTCATCGAGCCGTTCGCAGTGATTCGGAAAGCCGTCCGCGCAGGGCCGGCACTCGCCGCACCACAGCATCTCCTCGGGACAGACCCATTCCCCGCCCTTGAACGGCTCACCGGTTGCCTTGTTAAAGGTATTCGGCCCGACATCGACAACGACACCGGATATCTCGTGTCCGAGGGTGCATGGGAAGCCGGTAAGGCCCGGATACCAGATATAGCCCTGCTCGTCGGGTTGCGCCATATGAACGTCGCTTCCACAGATGCCGACCTGGCGGGTTTCAATGACAACCTCGCCGGGCCCGGCCTGAGGTACCGGAACCGACTCAATCTTGAGTTCCGGATTCCGCCACACCTTGCTGCCGAGATACGTCTGCCTTTTGTCGATATCCTTCGGCCCCAGTACAAAATCCGATTTCGGATCCCAGTCTGCATGCAACCTGACTGCTTTCATTGTGTCCGCCATGATTTTCCTCCTGCAACTCGCTTCTTTCCTGCGACGGTAACACGGTTCGCAAACGTTTGCAATTTAAAAAGAGCGTGTTTCGGTGACGATGACATTCGTTGCGGCTGGAACCCGATTCACCTCCGGCCCTTCGCTTCAGGGCTGCCCGGCCACACTCGTCCGCCGCACAACGAGCTCGGGTTCGACGATGATCTGCCGGCAAGGCTCCTCCGCCCCGCTTTCGGGCGCCCCGCGGCCGACGGGCTTCTGGCTTTCGGGCGCCTCGCCGCTGTCGGGATGCTGCGGCCCCTCGCACTCCGGGGCGCGCGGTTGCCGCTCCATCTCCGCGAGTAACAGCCTCACACTCTCATAGCCCATGTCGCGTTTCGGCTGACGCACGGTGGTAAGTCCTATGTCGCTGAAGCCGGCCATCGGAACGTCGTCGAAGCCGACTATGGCCAGCTCTTCGGGAACGGCGACCCCGAGCTCGCGCGCGGCCTGGAGAACTCCCAACGCGATGAAGTCGTTTTCGGCGAAGACGGCGCGGGGGGCGGCTTTCTCGCGGATGAGTCGCCGGATAACTTCGTAGCCTGTCATCTGGCGAAAGTCGGAAAGGTACATGTAGCGGTCGCCGTAGTCGTGTCCATATTCGCGAAGCGCTTCACGGTAGCCTTCGAGCCGGTCGCTTACACTCACGCTCCCGGTCCGGGCTCCGATGAAACCGACCGATTCGTAGCCCTGCGCGAGAAGGTGCCGGGTCGCCTCGCGTGCCCCGGCCCGGTCGTCTATTACAACGAAGGGCCGGGAGGCTTCTCTCGGCGCATTACTCACGTAGACCACCGGGAGATTACGTAGGGCGAGAGAAACATCAGCCTCGATCTCATCCGAAATGGGCGAGACGATGAGCCCGTCCACCCGGCGTTGCGCGAAGAGCTCAAGGTATCGTCGCTGCTTGTGCTCCATCCAGTTCGTGTTGCAGAGGAGGACGCTCAGGCCCTGTTCGTCGGCGGCGCGTTCCACGCCGGCGGCGACTTCGGGATAGAAGGGGTTGGTAATGTCGGGAAGGATAAGGCCGATGGAAGATGTGCGCCGCGTTACGAGACCCTGCGCGACGGCGTTCGGCTGATAGCCGAGGGCACGGGCGGCCTCGAGGACCTTCCGGCGGGTTTCCGGTTTGACCCCGTACTTGTTATTGAGCGCACGAGAGACGGTCGAGTAGGAAATGTTAATCGCTTCGGCGATATCCTTAATGGTTACGGAGTCCATGCGTGCCTCAGGGGTTAACGGTAGTCGTTCGG
>CAZMEV010000222.1:0-2636 GCA_964565375.1 uncultured Spirochaetaceae bacterium | reverse complement strand
TTGCTGCCTGGTAGCCTCTGTCATTGCTGTCTCCTTGTCTCCGTTTTGTTTCCGTCTATTCAGTCTAATCGATATCGATATTTTTTGATCGATATCTGGTGGTAGTATATCCACGGTGGAGGATGACTTCAAGAGGCTATACGGTCGTTGCGGACAATTATTCGTATAAAAGAAACGGGGCTTGCGGACGCCCCGCTACATACACATCAGTACGGCCACACCCACTCATCTTCCTCGGGCCTGTCCACGCCATACTCGTGGGCATAGTTGCGGCAGGCAATCTGCCTGTCGCGCAGACGTTCGAGCACATGCGCGCCTGAAGCCTGCAACCGCGGCACGCGCTTGATCACATCCATAGCAAGGGTGAAGCGGTCGATCTCATTCTCGATCGCGAGCTCGAGCGGAGTATTAATGTTGCCCCGTTCCTTGTAGCCGCGCACATGCAGATTGCTGTGGTTCGTGCGGCGATAGGCAAGCCGGTGGATAAGCCAGGGATAGCCATGAAAGTTGAAAATCACCGGCCGGTCCCGCGTGAACAGGCTGTCGAAGTCGGTATCGTTGAGACCATGCGGATGCTCGCCGGCTGACTGTATGCGGAACAGATCAACCACATTAATGAAGCGCAGCTTAATATCGTCGAAATGCTCGCGAAGCAGCGCCACGGCGGCAAGCGCTTCCTTGGTCGGGATATCACCACATCCTGCAAGCACTGCATCGGGTTCGCTGCCCTGATCGTTACTCGCCCAGTCCCATATTCCGATACCCTTCGTGCAGTGGGTAATTGCCTCATCCATATCGAGATACTGCAGGTGATTCTGCTTATCCGCGACAATAACGTTTATGTCGTCACGGCTTTCGAGGCAGTGATTCATCGTGGAAAGCAGCGTGTTTACATCCGGCGGCAGATATATCCGGGTCACCTCGGGATTCTTGTTAATCACCACGTCGAGAAACCCGGGATCCTGATGGGTGAACCCGTTGTGGTCCTGCCGCCACACAGTAGAGGTAATCAAAAGGTTGATGGAGGAAATCCGCGCCCGCCACGGAATCTCCTCGCAGATCGCAAGCCACTTCGCATGCTGGTTGTACATGCTGTCTATGACATGCACGAACGCCTCGTACGTGGCGAAGAAGCCGTGGCGGCCGGTCAGTACATACCCTTCGTACCAGCCTTCGAGCGTGTGTTCAGAAAGCATCTCGAGAACGCGCCCATCCGGTGAAAGCTCACCGCCGTCCTCGTCCTCCTCGTAGTAATCGCAGAGCCACAACTTCTTGCTCGCCTCATAGATCGGGTCGAGTTTGTTCGAAGTATTCTCGTCGGGACCGAAGACGCGGAAGTTGTCCATATTCCTGCTCATGACATCACGCAGGAAATACCCCGCGGGTTTCGTGTTCATGTGGCGTGTGGTAGCCGGCTTCTCCACTGGAATGCCGAACTCGCGAAAGTCGGGAAGCCGAAGCGGCCGTCGCACCAGACCACCGTTCGCATGAGGATTCGCCCCCATGCGCAGCGTGCCCTTCGGGGCAAGCTCACGCAGATCTTCCCGAAGCCTGCCCTGCTCGTCGAAGAGCTCCTCCGGCCGATAGCTTCGCAGCCACTCCTCGAGTTGCCGGAGGTGTTCCGGGTTCTCATGGATCCCGGACAGCGGCACCTGATGAGATCGCCAGAACCCCTCGACACGACGGCCGTCGACTGTGTCCGGTCCAGTCCAGCCTTTCGGCGTGCGCAGCACGATCATCGGCCAACGGCAGCGCGACGCCCGTCCACTGCGGCGGGCATCCTGCTGCAGTCCCTGAATCTCGGCATGACAGCTATCCAGGGCAGCAGCCATCTGCTGATGCATCTTCATCGGATCGCTTCCGGAGACGAAATGCGGCGTCCAGCCATACCCGCGAAGCAGCATGGCCAGCTCCTCTTCGGGAATGCGGGCGAGCAACGTAGGATTGTTTATCTTGTAGCCGTTCAGGTTCAGGATCGGAAGAACCGCGCCGTCTCGAATCGGATTCAGAAACTTCGCCGAGTGCCAGCTTGTAGCAAGCGGTCCCGTTTCGGCTTCACCGTCACCCACCATGACAGCCACCAGCAGGTCCGGATTATCAAAGGCAGCGCCGAAGGCATGAGACAGCGAATAGCCGAGTTCCCCGCCCTCATGAATGGAACCCGGCGTCTCAGGGGTACAGTGACTGCCGATCCCGCCCGGAAAGGAGAACTGCTTGAAAAAAGCCCGCATGCCGGCTTCGTCCTGGCTTTTATTCGGATAGACTTCCGAATACGTACCCTCCAGATACACCGGAGCAAGAACCCCCGGAGCGCCGTGGCCGGGCCCCGCCAGGAATATGGTCTCCTGCTCGTGAGTCACAATGAGTCTGTTGAGATGCACATAGGCGAACGACAGGGCCGGGCTTGCACCCCAGTGGCCAAGCAGCCGGCGCTTAATGTGTTCTCTGCTGAGCGGCTGCCGCAGCAGGGGATTGTCCTGCAGATAGATCATTCCGGCGGCTATGTAGTTGCACGCTCGCCAGTAGGCATCGATTTTTTCGACAAGATCATTACTCAGCGGTTCATTGTTTGAATGGTGCGACATGGAACTACCTCCGCGATATTGTATATCTGCCGGAGGCAGCGAACAACACCG
>CAZMEV010000221.1:0-2637 GCA_964565375.1 uncultured Spirochaetaceae bacterium | reverse complement strand
ATAATGACAGGTGTGCCGTCCAGCTCAATGAGGTAGTCGGGTGTTTTCGCCCCACGGGTAGACTTCGCGTAACGAAGCGAAATCCCATGTTGCTCCAAGGCAAGAGCGGTAAACTCTTCGCGAAGTGCACCGACCGCCTCGTCGTACTGCCGATACAGAAGCCTGTACGGAAGCTGCAGGAGTACCTTCGGCTCTTTGACCACACGTGCCCCTGCGGGGAATATCCGGCGGACGATGAAGCTTCGCTCGAGGTATTCGAGGTATTTTTCCGCCTTGTACTTGGTCACGCCTATCTGCTTTGAAACGGTAGAGTAGTTGATTCCGTCGACAGCCGATCGCCCGATAAAACGCACGGTTTTGCGCAGTCCTTCAATATCCGCCTGTGTCAGTTCCGGGTCGAATCCGGGAATATCGCTTGTGACGACTTTCTCCAGAACGTGTTCAAAAAGCTGGTACTGAAGACCGGACTCGATTACAAACGGGTATAATCCACCTTCGATATAGGAACGAAAATGACCACGCTGTCGCAGGTGCTCCGCGGGAACAGTCCCGGTGAGACACTCACGGAGACTTAAGGGCGATATGTTGATGTCTTCAGTAAAGCGCAGATACTCGCGATAGGTAAACGGCAAAAGCGTCATACTCACGACACGGCGTGATAGATCCCATCCGGTAGCAGTTAACGACAGCGCTACCGAGCTGGTGAACCATATATGCATGGGGAGAAAATCGTAGATACGCTTGAGCTGCGGAGCGTAATTCGGGACGAAGTGGATTTCGTCGATACACAGGTTGTTTATACCGTAATCGCGATACAGGCGTGAGGCGAGCTCAAAGAGATCAACATCGCTTTCGAGCGAATCCGCTGACACGTACAGTGTTTCCGGCACGTGGACGCGCAACTGTCGCAACAGCACCGTTTTGCCCGCCCCGCGTGGCCCGAAGACCGCAACGAAAGGCCTCCCGGTTGTGTTCACAAGCGTATCCCAGGCGAAGCGCGGCAAGCGAACACCCGACACTGAATTAACTGCAAGCGCGTCGAGCTCGAACAGTGACGACAAGTCTGTCATACGTACATAGTGGACTCAATAATAACATTGCGTCAAATGATTAGTCGGATTGATATGCATTCCATCAAATGGTTTGACGAATTGCAGTGTAAAGGTTGCCCACGGCAGTGCTTCGCCGACCCGACCGCGTAGCATTCGAAGGAGAACCCGAGGAAAACATCCGCCTGAAAGCCTCCGAAACTCTCGATAGATTCCGCGCCTAATTTCGCTTTATACTGCAATCGGTACGGCTCTTGCGCCTGTAATAGGGAGCGAGGGGGTGCATTGTGGAGCAGGCTATGGAACTGACCGGGGAAACGCTTGAAGCTATAGGCCGTTATGTTCGAGGGAATCTCGGAACGTGGATTCGCGAGATCAACATGGACCGGGATATTGAACTTCGCGAGCGCACGGTGCGTGTGGAGGAAGAGCTTAAGGCGCAGCGCGAGCTTATGCGCGAGGGCTTTGCGCAGTCGCAGAAGCGCTTTGAGCTTATGCAGGAGCAGATCGATCGCAGGTTCGATCAGACCGACAAGCATCTCGAACTCATCAAAGAGCAGATGGACCAGCGCTTCGAGGCGGTGGATAAGCGCTTTGAAGATATGCGCAGTTACAGCGCGCGGTGGTTTACCGTTATTTCGATTATGCTCACGGTCGTGGGCGTTGCGGTGACGGTGAGTTCATTTGTGTGAATTCTTCGCTCTTCCGATACGACACGTCATATCGCCGTCAAGCTCACTGAGGTAGTCGGGCGTCTTCGTCCCTCGTCAAAGCCACCGGTCACTCGCGAAGCAGCTCCTCTCTCAAAAGAAGGACCTTTCCCACCACATGCAGGCCGGATTCGCAGGACACGAGACACTCTGTGGCACAGTTACCCTGCTACGATGTCCGCATGATTAACACGAACACTGAAAAGGTAGCCTGGCCGGAAGCGGGAAGGGTGGCTGCGGTTGTTGTGCCGGATGGGGACTCCATCTCGCAGGCAGTCGACCGAGTGATCGAAGAACTCGTTCTCGGTCAGGGCAAGCGCGTCGGATTCATTCAGAAGCGACTCGGAGGGGAAGAGCTTGTGAAGCGGGTTATCAGTGTTTCAGAGCAGGCTTCTGCCGAGCGATCCGAGCGAGGCCCGTTCGAATCGAATGGGTTTGTGGCAATGACCGATTCCTCTGGGGCCGCCGGCGAGCCGCAGATCATCTCCCTGCGCCTGCCGGCAGGAAAGGAGAAACGCCTCTCCGAAGTCGCAGAGGAGCTACGGCGCGAAAAGGCAGTGGACGACATTGTAATCGTCGAAACGCTCGAGAATGCGGGATCGCTTGACGCCGAGCTGCCGCTTCTCAGGGATTTCGCCCGATCCTCCGGCGTCAGAATCTCGCTTATCTTTTCGGAAGACGGTAGTGGCCTCGGTGAGTTTCTCTCCGACCTTGCCGCGCAGTTCGACCAGGTTTCGCAGTGAAAGCAATGGACTCGGAAGCTATAAGAGACAGCCAGTATAAGAGTAGATTGCAGTATTCGTGGGGTAGCATTACGCAATGCCGCGAAGGCCTTCTTCATTCGAAGCGTCGACCGCCACGACATTATGAAGCTCGGA
>CAZMEV010000220.1:0-2667 GCA_964565375.1 uncultured Spirochaetaceae bacterium | reverse complement strand
CGGGCATTCGTCTATGACACGGGGTCGACCGACGGGACGTGGGAGCTTGTGCAACAGCAGGCCGACGCGGTTGTCGTGCCGTGGAAGCGCGAGGATGTTCCCTTTCATAACGAGCTTCGCGCGCGGGTGTTCAACGCATTTCGCGATGAGGCGCGCGAGGGCGACTGGTGGTGCTACCGGCTCGATGTGGATGAGTTCTACCTCGAAGATCCGCGAGCGGTCCTTGAGTCGGTGCCGAAGCGCTACCACACGGTATGCCGGGAAAGCATTGACTACACGGTCACTTTGGAGGATGTCGATGAGTATGAGTTCACCGGCGACTTCGCGGTGGACCGAGAACATCTCCATTATATGCGCCCGAAGATGGGTATTGAAAACCGCTTTTTCCGCCACCGCGACCGCGCGGTCTGGTACGAGAAGGGCAGGAGCACGGTAAACGGCATTGTCTTCCCGAAGCGCATTCCGATTGCCCACTACCGCGCGCGCTCACCGCAGCAGGTGCAGCGGCGCATAGAAAAGAAACACGCCTACCTTCAGCGCAAGGCAGTCGAGAAGGGCCGAAAGCAGCCGGATGAGATATCCGCCGACCCGCCGGCGCCGGATGCCTGGAAGCGATCCGTCCCATCGCGCGATCGCTGCATTCTCGACACGGGCCCGGAAGCTCGCGCACGCCTTGTCATGCCTTCCGACGTCATCCGTCGTCATCACGAAACCACATTCAGTTATTTTGCCAAGCGGATTCTGCATGGGACGGGGGTGAGGCCTTAGGGGGCTGGGCGGGTTCACCAAGTCCTCGCAGTCGCTGCTCTGAGCACGCCCTTTCTTCCCGACGGGCAAGGCGCCCCGCAGATGCGAAGTGCCATTACACCCGTCTTACAACGGTGTCTTACAACTGATACAGCGCCGAGATATTAATTCCGAAGGCGCCGAATCTCAGATCGGTGTCGCTGTTGTCGTCGTCGGGTCCGAAACTCGTAAGACTGCGCGAGTACCGCGGGCCGATCGCTCCGATCCACCGTTCGTCCTCCTGGGCGTATTCGATATCGAACCCGACAGCCCAGCTGAGCGCCGGCTGGCGCCAGTCGGCATCGACGGTGCTGTATTCTCCATCGAGGTCATCGGTATCGTCTGCGAAACCACTTGCCGATTCCCAGGCAATCAGAAAGTCGACCATGGCGCCGGCGTGTGGTGCGAGCCATACTTCATCATGAACTGAAAACCGTGCGACGGCGAGTACTGGAATCCGAAGGATGTGCATCCTGTCGAGTGCGATGAAATTATCGCTGAACTGCTCTTCGTCATCATCCGCGTCCTCCGGGAATGGTCCGTCGGAGTCGCGCAGTCCTCCGGTTCGCCAGTAGTACATGGCCCCCGACTGTACGCCGAAGGTTCCACCGAACAGAGCGCGCGCGGTAACGCCCAGGTCAAGACCAAGCCGGACCATATTGGCGATATCTTCGTCGGCGGCGTTTATGTCCGCCCGCCCGTCGCTGTTGACGGTACCGAGATTCCCCCCGAACGTTCCTCCGATCGACAGATCGAGTGCGCTGCCACCGACAGCGCCCGCGAGTGTTACTGCAACGGCAAGAGCCGCAATCCGTGTCATTCTCATGTGCGTCCCCCTATCATCGGAAAATGATTGCACTAGCATATTAGTTGATATTTGTGCCGTCAAACAAAAGGTTGCAACGCAATCAGTGTGAGACCGGCGGGACATTGCGGCCGTTGTCAATTACATGCACTTACAATACACTGACAGGTACGAGGCATGGTAAGATCATGGCAGTGAAAACCATTACTATTGATATGGAAGCATACGAAACGCTTGTGCGGGCGCGACGTGGTAACGAATCGTTCAGCACGGTCATAAAGAAAACGCTCGGCCCTGCTTCTCATACGGCGTCAGGACTTCTCCGACATCTCGACGAGTTCGTAATGGACGAGCAGGTGCTCGAGTCTATGGATCAGGTTATTGCATCGCGAGAAGATGACTGGATTGCTGCGGAACAGCCTCCAGGTACGGAGGTCGAGTAGTGGTTCTCGACACAAGTGTGTGCGTGGACCTGCTGCGAGAGGGTGGGCGAGGCGAGCGTGGAGCCGCTCACACTGCCGTCGAGGGTCTCGCTGATACGCCGGTGTATATTTCGTTTTTCTCGCTTTGCGAGCTTGAGACGGGGGTGCTCCTGAGCGAACGGAACGACGAAAAGTGGCGACTTAATGCGCTTACCCTGCAGCTTACCGTTGTTCGACCCGACGACGCATTTCCTGTTCTCTACGCCGAGGCGGCGGCACACTTACTTCGATCCGGAACGCCAATTCCGGTCATGGACCTTCTCATCGGCATAAGCGCAAAGGCGAGGTCGTTGCCCGTCCTTACCCACGACGTTACACATTTTTCGAGAATCCCGGGCCTTCAGGTTCACGGGTATTAAACGCATCAGGAGCAGAAGACCCCATTGGCCTGCGACGTCCTGCTGAAAATGCTATACTTGTGACCATGGGAATGTTCCTGCCGACGCCGATAGCCTGTGAGGACGCTGAGGCGATTGTCGAGACCAAACTGCGCTGGATCCTGTCGGGCTGTACGCCGCAGGAAGTGTGGCTGTTCGGCTCGGTTGCTACCGGTGAAATGACCGAAGCCTCGGACGTTGACCTTGCGCTGCTGTT
>CAZMEV010000219.1:0-2679 GCA_964565375.1 uncultured Spirochaetaceae bacterium | reverse complement strand
GATCGATCCAGATCCCGATGACGCGGAGGCGATCGATCCAGATCCCGATGACGTGAATGATGTACAGCCGGCGCCTGAACCAGACGAACCGGAAATCGCCATCGAGGATATCCGTGGGGAAGACATCGACCTTGAAATTTCGGATGAAGGTGATAGCCTTGTGCTCGACACCGAGCTGCTCGAGTTAATACCTGAGCGCTTCAGACAGGGCGGAGCGTTCGCCGACACACCGGTGCGTATAACCGATATAATCCAGGTCACCAACGAAATTGCGCTGGGCAGCGGATATCGGGCACTTGGTGAAGATGATCCAACAGTTCCCGATCCAAACTGGATTTTTCCAGATAATGAGTTACGTTTGCCTGATGGGGACACTCACATTGTTCAGCCGACCGACTCCATGTGGAACATTGCCACGATTTTCATTCGCGAAGACAGCGCTTCGCGAATTGCGTCATACGTGCGGCTGCTGGCCGATTTTGACATCGAAGAGCTTTCCCCGAATGAGATCGACCGGCTGCTCGACGAGCTGGCTGAGCTTCGGGATGGAGCTTACAGCAGTGATCTTGCCGAGCGGTTTGACCAGGCGGTCGCAGATATAACTACGGAACGGGAGGAGGTGCAGTAAGGTTCGGGACCATGCCTTGACCATTTTTGCAATTGTCTTTATCTCAAACTATGATATATTTGGGAACGGTGGATTCTACGCCGCATTCTTGAAGAGAATGACACAAGGAAAAGGAGCATAGTATATGTCGGACATACCAAGAAGTCCAAACGTATTTCATCCGCGTAAGCCGTCGGCCGTAGGGTCGCGTAACTCGCTGGCGCAGGAAGGTCGTGATCAGAAGGCTGAATATCAGCAGCTGATCGACGAAGAAGTCGAAAACATCATGAATGATATCCAGGTCAAGCTTCCGCAGGAAGTCCTTGAAAAAATGGATGTCATGGGCGGGCTCAAAGAGAAGCTCTACAATTACTATAACCACAACTACCAGAACATGTTTAACCGTTACATCGTCACTACTGAGGATGAAATGGTTAAAAAGATCCGCAACTTTGTGGATAAGGAAGAGAGTAAGGCTCTCGCCCGCTATTCTCCGAAAGAAATTTCGGAAATGCTCGATCAGATTGCCGGCGCCGACAAGTTCAACACCGGTGAAATCGAGAAGTCCATGGTCAACATGTATGGCCACCTCCAGGGACACATCCAGCGAGGCATGAACGATCTCGAAAACGAGACGAACTCACTGCTTCGACAGAAGACCGATGTCGGTGCCTTCATCCGCGGTGAAAATGCATATGCGGTTGTAAAGTGCGCGTTCAAAGACTCCTCACAGAAGCCCAAGACGGTAACCAACACAAAGCTCAGCGTGAATATTCTCGACAGTGAGCTCATAAGCCCGATCTTCCAGTATCAGGTTACTGTGGAGCAGCTCATCAAGGACCAGATTTCCCGGACGATCATGCAGATGATCGACAAGGAAATGGAGGCCTTCCAGGACGAGCTGATCGACGAGGGCAAGGAAGAGCTCAGCGACAGCGAAGTCATGTTCGAGAAGATGAAGCGCGTCCCGAACTATACCGACGACGATACGGAAGACGAGAACTCGAAGCGGTATACGTTCCTCGCCAAGAACCTCATGGAGAAGATCGAAGGGCTGCGCGCGGAGATCGACCAGAAAGAGTTCGATCCGCTCAATATTCGCGAGAACCTGAAGAAGATCGTGGATATGGAAAATATCCGCAACCGCGGGTTCAACACTGCGGTTAACTCGCTGACCTCCATTCTCGACACTTCGAAGATGGGCTATCAGTACATCGAGAACCTCAAGAACGCCCGTGAACTCATCGTGCGCGAATATGAGGATACCGACCAGGAGCGACTGCCGGATGAACGCTATCAGCTTCGACTGAAGTTCTACGACTCCGATCAGCTGAACGCCGAACGGGAAGCGTATGACCAGCAGATGGAGCAGTTCAAGAACGAGATTCAGCACATCTGGGACGTGGTCGAAGCTGTGTACCAGAACAGCAAAGGAACCTTCAAGGTCAACGACTTTGAGGACCTCGCAAAGAGTGTCCGCGGTCGGATCCGAAAGCAGAAAGAGCTCAGCGGAGAGCCTCTGTATGAGGACATGCAGAAGACGTGGAATGAAATTTCCCGCATCAAGGCAGAAGATACCGACGTTGAGCGACTGAACCAGACCTACCTGTATGAGAAGGATCTGTTCAAGAAAATGCTCAAGCGCTCACGCCAGAAGGTTTCACAGATCTACGGATATCAGAATCCCGCGCCGCGTGTGATACTCGATCAGCGTATTGACTTCATCGAAAAAGAGTTCGAGGAGTTTGACTATCTGATCAACCCGTACCACGTACAGGCGGGACTTCTGCTCGACGTGGACATTTCGAGCATCAAGCGAAAGAAGTTTACGCTCAACGGTATGGCGAACGTGCTGAATGAGTTCCTGCACGGGGTCAGCAAGGGCTTCCAGGATGCAGCGTTTGCACAGTTCAAGCGGCGCCGCTCCACGGTACGCCAGGATCTGAACCAGAGTTTCGACAGCGGAGTAGCTTCCGATGCCGGCGCCGGTAGTGGTGCTCAAGGCGGTGGCGCTTCCGCAAGCGGGGAAGAAATTAAGGGCCGCGCGGATGTAACGCCGTCGCAGTCCATGA
>CAZMEV010000218.1:0-2700 GCA_964565375.1 uncultured Spirochaetaceae bacterium | reverse complement strand
AAAGTGCTTTGAAGTCGTAGAACGGTGAGCTCGTTCCGAAACCGGCCATGAAGACAAGCGTGGCATCACCTGACCCCTCGGCGTACACGTGCACCTTCGCTTCGTCATCGGCTGCCTCGACGAGCGTTCCGGGCGCGGGATACGCGGCCTTTTCTTCGGCGACAAGCTGCCGGTGTTCAACGTAGCTCCCGATTACAACAACGGCGATTCCCGCGATAAGCAGAACGGGAATGGCGATTGCCGTCCATTTAATAACTCTTTTCATTGTACTGGCGCCCCTTTAGTAACGCATCCTACAGTTGCCGGCTACCGGAGCGCAACGCCGGCGGGTGGGGTGCTGCGGGTATTTTCCGGTGGTTTACGGTAGTCTGCCGGCGGTTTCAGGGCGGCAGGCGGGGTGCGGCCGGGATTTTCCTCGGGTTCTGCGGGTTCTCTTACGGGCGCGGGCGATTCAGGTATTACGGAGGAGAAATACTGCATGTACCATGGAATGCGGCGCCATCCGGTGCATGGAGGCAGCAGAATGAAAGTCGGGATTTTTGTATATTCGGAAACAGGGAACACAAGGCAGGTCGCCGGCAGGGTGGAGGAGCGCGTCGGCAGCGGTGGCCATGAGGTGGTCATCCACGAGCTCAAAGCCGACAAGGACCGTTCGAGCCTTAGCGAGGTCCCTCCTGTTGCCGGCTATGAGCTGCTCTGTATCGGATCACCGGTGCACGCGTTTTCGCTTTCCAATCCTATGACGCTCTTTCTCCAGGAGCTTCCGCCTCTCGATGGCACAACGGTGGCCTTTTTCGTGACACAAGCGCTGCCGTTCTCCTGGCTCGGTGGCAACCGCGCGATGCGGGCTGTCAGGCGTGCGGTTGAGAACAAGGGCGGGAATCCGCTGGCGGCCGGCATTGTGCACTGGCCTTCGAGTGGCAGGGAGCAGGAGATCGAGTCCGTTGTCGCGAATATTGAAAGTCGCCTGAAATGAGGAAACGACTGTGAGTAACGGGAAGAACATGGAGACCATGATCCGGCCCCTGGCACCTGACGAGAAGCGGACGGTGAAGCGGCTGGCGGTGCGAGCCTTCGGTCTCTTTCAGGGTTCGTTTGTGAAGCCCACCGACGAGACCTTTGTTTACGAACTGTCCGGTGAAGTTGTCGGTGTTGTTGTACTTGAGACGTTTCGCTATCGCGGCGGACGGCTTGGTGGGGTGGTGAAATGGCTTTTTACCGACCCGAAGGCGCAGGGGCGTGGCGCTGCGGCGGCGCTTGTCAAACGTGGGGTTTCGCGCCTTGAGGAACTCGGCTGCGACGAGCTTTTCACCACGGTCGAGGGATTCAACACCGCCTCGAGCAATCGCTTTGCCGACCTTGGTTTCGAGCCGCTCAGTCCCCGGCAGCAGCTGACCCGCTACGGCTTCAGTATGCTCAGGATCGGCCCGCCGACATTTCACGTCATCGACCTTGGGCATTTCCTGTGGGTGAGGCCGGCCGACCTGGAAGGAGCGGAGCGCGAGAGTTCCGGCGGCGCAGGCGCATGGATTGTGAACGTGCTCGTTATTGCG
The DNA here is from genome assembly GCA_964565375.1 of uncultured Spirochaetaceae bacterium. Taxonomy (GTDB): domain Bacteria; phylum Spirochaetota; class Spirochaetia; order DSM-27196; family SKKC01; genus SLAN01. Next base: position 1,147 of record CAZMEV010000218.1, on the reverse strand, counting down.
GTGCTCTTTGCGCTGCAGCGGGTTCGCGTTGGCGCGGGCGGTGAGCTGCACATGAGCATGCTCTGGCAAATGCCGTTGGCGATTGCACTCGTCTTCGGCGTACGAAGCGTGGCAATGAAGCTTGCCGGACGGGCTGTGGGGCTTGATCTGCGCTACCGGATCTGGGAGACGGGACTGATACTTTCAGCGCTGATTACCCTGGTGTTCGGGGGTGTGTTTCCTTCGACCGGATCTCATTATCCGCGGGAGGTACGATGGAGCTACCGAAGTGAGCTGCCCCGCCTGGGTCGAGTGGGCTTTGCCGGCGCGTTTTCGCTTCTCGTCCTCGGCTGGCTTCTTTTTGCCTACGATATTTCCGGCGTTGGGGCAGGTATCCCCACGGTGGTTGATCAGGCCCTCGGCCTTATGGTGCAGCCTGTCATGGCGCTGCTTGTCTTCGAGGTAATGCTGCCGTTTTTCCCGTTCGCATCATTCAACGGTCGCCGCGTGTTCGACTACAACCGCGTGTTGTGGCTGCTGCTTGCTGTCGGGGTTGTGGCGCTGTACTGGGTACGGACGGCGCTATAGCGTTGTCCCTGACCTGCGTTACTCCAAACGAAAAATGGTACTGAAGTAACCCGGAGCGCTCGCCGATGACCTGCGGGTGCTCGTCCTTGACACGACCGACCGGGGTGCTAATCTTTCAATTATGGGCGAAGAGTTCTCCGTTGCCGAGGCGGCGGATCGACTGCGCAGAAAAAGAAATCGAAGAGTCGCCGAATGTGAGGAGCGACGCCGCGCTGCTCAGCGCAGGGCGCGTGAGGTGGCTCGTCTGCTCGCGGAGACCGATCCGAGCATAGAGCGAATCATAGGGTTCGGCTCGACGTTCGAGGAGTGGCGTGCCTTTCGCATGGATTCGGATATCGATCTCGGAATAATCGGCGGAGACTGGTTTCGCCTTATGCGGGAGATTCCGGAATCGGAGATCGAAATATCGCTTATCGAGCTCGACAAACAGCCCGGCCCGTTCTTCGACCATGTCGTCCGTAATGGAGTAATCCTGTATGAGAAACGCTGACGCGGTTGAACAGCTGAGAGCGGAGCTCCGGCGATATCACCAGGAGTTCGACTCCTTCCTGCAGGAGCTGAAGTCACGACTCGAAGAGTA
>CAZMEV010000217.1:0-2726 GCA_964565375.1 uncultured Spirochaetaceae bacterium | reverse complement strand
ATCGGGTAGAACTCATCGATCTGCACGAACCGAAGGCCACGGAGGTCGGGTTTGGGCTTCGGCTCGATGCCCCATTTCGACAGCTGCTTGCGTGTTTCCTTCGTGTCCCATGTGGAAAGAAAATGATTGACTTCGGCGATAAAGTACTCTGGTGTGCGGCCGGTGGGAAGCGAGATAACCCCTTCGGGGTTGGCCTGAACCCACTCGAGAAAGCGCAGCGCAACCGCTTTTCCGAGCGCGGGGAAGTTGTCGACGACAAGGGTGCCTATGTGTTCGTCGCCGGGGTAGTACAGTTTCCGCCCTGAGTGCTTGAGAATTGCCTGTTCCACCTTCGAGTCTGTGCGGGGGGTCTGGGTTTCGGTTTTTGGTGTCGTCCGTGTTTCGCTCATGTTCTGTGTTCTCCCTTTTATTTATTTATTAAATCAATTAAATACTCATGTGTCAAAGGGTTTTTACCACCAATCTGGTGAACAGTAAGGGAGAAACGAGTTTCATCCGGCTGTTTCCGGCAAAACAGCAGTATACTAAGCGTGCTATGAAAGGCATTATTCTTGCCGGCGGGCATGGTACGCGGCTTTTTCCTGCGACCCAGGTAATCTGCAAGCAATTGCTTCCAGTTTATGACAAACCGATGATCTACTACCCGCTGGCAAACCTTATGCTCGCGGGTATCCGTGAAATTCTCATTATTTCAACGCCTATGGATCTTCCCCGATTCCGCGAGCTTCTTGGCGACGGGGCGCGGCTCGGGCTTTCAATTGAATACGCCGAGCAGAGCGCTCCGCGCGGACTCGCCGAAGCATTTATTATCGGGGAGCCGTTTATCGGATCCGACTCGGTGTGTCTTGTGCTCGGGGATAACATCTTTTACGGCCACGCGCTTCCCGACATGCTTCGAAACGCTGCCGCGCTCGAGTCGGGAGCACGGGTGTTCGGCTACGCGGTGCGCGACCCCGAGCGCTACGGTGTGGTGGAGTTCGACGGCACCGGCACCGTCCTTTCAATCGAGGAAAAACCGGAACGGCCGAAATCCAACTATGCGGTCGTGGGCATTTACTTCTACGACAACAGCGTGGTCGGCATTGCGAAGGACCTGGTACCGAGTGACCGCGGTGAACTCGAAATAACCGACGTAAACCGCCGGTATCTCGAGGCCGGTACGCTCACGGTGGAGCTTATGGGTCGGGGTTTTGCATGGCTCGATACCGGAACGCACGACTCGCTCGTGGATGCGACGCTTTTCGTGAAGACGATCGAGGACCGGCAGGGGTTAAAGATCTCATGTCCCGAGGAAATAGCCTACACAATGGGCTATCTCGATGCGGAGGGGCTTCGCGCCGCCGCACAGCCGCTGTGCAAGTCCGGATACGGCGAGTACCTTATGCGGCTGCTCGCATAAGGCGGCTCTCACGTCGGGCGCGGGCGGCGCCCTTCCCAAGGGTGAGCGCCGCCTTTAGAAGCACCGACATTCCCTATTCGCGTTCATCGCCCGTGCCGGCGTCCGTCAGGGATCCCATCGAACGTACCATCCGGTTTCGGGGTCGGCAGTGTCTGACATCGACGTATGCAGCTCCGATTCCGATCCATCGGCCACTGCCGAAACGGCGAGCTCCCACGTTCCGGGGTCCAGAGTTTCGCCTGAAACCGTAAACGACGGCGAATGCTCGGCGTCAATAGCGGCTATTTCGCTCCACGAGTATTCGCCCCGTTCGCGGGCATACACCACGTAGGTGTCCGGATCGTAGTCCCCGGGCGGATCCCAGCCGATCGCAAACTCTTCGAGGTCAATATCGATCGGGAGCCCCACCTTGTTCAGCGCATAGAGCTCCAGTTCGAGCTCTGTCGACGTGTCGTACACCGCGCGAAAGGTCCCGGCACTTCCGGCCACCTGTTCACCACCGTCGTAGAGTTGCACGGTAATGCGGTACACACCCGCTTCGATATCGTCGACGCTCAACGACGCCGAACCGTTATCGGCCGCAGGATTGTAGGTCGATGTTTCCCCGCTCGAGGCGAGTGTCACGCTCACGGATGGATCGATCGTGTGCCGGTCGTTCCATGAAACGTTCGCCACGAGCTCCGCGATGCCCGACAGGGGCTCGAGAACCAGCTCAAGCGGTGTTTCCTGCTGCGGCTGCACTTCGACGCCGGTTTCACCTTCGAGCACGACCGTTCCATCGCCGTTCCGCGCTTGGCCGAGTATGATCCATTCGCCGGCCGAAAGGTGATCAATACTGACCGACTCATCCTCGGTTACAACGGAAAAGTGGGCGCCATTCGGGCCCTCGCCGCTGAACGCGTATTCGGTCGCCTCGAGGCCGCCGGACGAAAGCGAGCTCGCCGCGAACGATCCATCCGGCTCTTCCGGGGAACCGATCGCGATTCGAATGCTTCCCTCCTCCGCGGACGTACCGGTTACCTGAGTGCACGCTGCTGCCGGCATAAGCGCCGGCAGCAGCAGCAAAACCTTCAGTCGAATGATATTCGTCTGCATGGTTATTGCACCGTAAAATCGTGAGAGGCGGACCCGGACCGCTGTCCTTCGTCGGTGGTTGCCACTACATCGAGCCGGTAGTTTCCGGGACTCAACGTTTCGCCGACGGTCACCGGGTTCTCGGCCGAAATCGTTTGCCCATTCACGTACCAGACGTACGTGATCGTCGAGTCGCCGGGATTTGCGACCGATGCCTCCACCGTCATGGTCGAACCGTAATTGAGTTCGGCCA
>CAZMEV010000216.1:0-2752 GCA_964565375.1 uncultured Spirochaetaceae bacterium | reverse complement strand
CGCGCCGCCTCGACCGCCGCGACGCCGGCCGCCGATGCGCCGACCACCACGAGCGGCCGGCCCGCCGCCCGCCGGCTGAAAACATCAACCTTCGCCATATTCCGTTACCCTCTAGCCAAGACTAACAATTTTTCGATGGAAACGCACGCCCGGGACACAGATTTTATCCGCCGACTCGGCTGAGCAGAAAAAGAAACGATCACCTGCCTCCGAACCATTGCTGTGGATACACACTTCGTTTACCATCCAAGGGAGCCTGCGCAATGGAAAAACCCGATGGCCTTATCGGCGAAGCGGCACAGCAGATCGAATTTCTCAGGAAGATCGTCGACGTTAACCGGTCGGGCATTTTTGTATGGGATTCTAAGGGGCGCCTGGTGTACACGAACCGGCGTGCACGTGAGATTACCGGCCGCAGCGATGAAGAACTGAAAAACGCGGATTTCGATTCAGAAGCGTGGAGCATTACCGATTTCAACGGAACACCCATGGATCCGGGTGACCTGCCGGTTGCCATAGCCATTAATTCGGGTGAGTCGGTCCGCGATTTCGAACACACGATCCGGCGCCCCGCAGGCGAGGTTCGGTATCTGCGCATTAACGGCGACCCCATTCTCGACGATGCCGGTTCGGTGGAGTACGTCGTTCAATCCATCGAGGATGTAACCGAGAGCTTTCACACCCAGGAGCGGCTCAAACAGACAGCGCGCACGTTCTCGATTGCTCAGGAAGCGGCTGGTTTCGGTCTGTGGGAGTGGCATGTCGACCGCGGCATAAGCTTTGATCCTCAATCATGGCGCATACTCGGCTACAGCCCGGAGGATATGCCGGAAGCGTTGTCCGACGAACAGTGGCGCTCGTTCATTCACCCGGCAGATCGCGAGCAAGCGTCGCTGCAGTCCAGACATCAACCTTATAAAAAGAGAGACTCGTTCACCGTGGAACTCCGGTATATCACGCCGGAAGGCCAGTACCACTGGGTTCAGTTGCGCGGAAGGGTTATGGAAACCGACGAGACAGGATCGCCGGTGCTTGTAACCGGGACGCATGTGGATATTCATGACCTCAAGGAGAGTGAACGCCGGTTTGACCAGATCGCCGGAAGCATTCAGGAAGTTTTCTGGATTCGAACTCCGGAGGAAATGCTGTATGTGAACCCGGCGTACGAGCAGGTGTTCGGGCGCAGTCGCGAATCGCTGTATGAAAACCCGCAGAGCTTCATAGATGCCATTCACCCGGATGACCGGCAACGGATTATCGAGGCGTTCACGAGTGAGCAGTCGGAACAGCGGCCGTTTAACGAAGAGTACCGGATCATTCGCCCGGACGGCGAGGTGGCTTGGATTCACGCGCAGTCACATCCTATCCACGGCGAACCCGATCGCAGCTCGGGAATCGCCATTGAAATCACGAATCAGGTTATGGCCCAGCAGGCGCTCGAGCAGCGCGCAACCACCGATGCCCTGACCCGCCTTCCCAATCGCGGCGTCTTCGACAGTCATTCAGCGGCGGCGCTCAGCGAGTTTCATCGCTACGGAACTCCCGCCTCGGTGCTCGTTCTCGACGTCGATCGCTTCAAGCGCGTCAACGATACCTACGGGCACAGCGCGGGCGATGCGGTCCTCATTGAAATAGCAGCGAGAGTTCTTACCTGTCTCCGCGATTCCGACATTGCCGCACGATGGGGAGGCGAAGAGTTTGCCGTGCTTCTGCCACATACCGAACTCGCAGAAGCCTCCATCGTTGCCGAACGCATTCGAAGCACCGTTGAAGCCACGGCGTTTGAAACCGTCGGGCCGATTACCGTCAGCATCGGAGCCACGCAGATGCGTTCCGACGACACGGACTGTACCCCTGTGTTCACCAGGGCCGACCATGCCCTGTATACCGCGAAAGAAACCGGGCGGAACCGGGTCGTGCTGAAGGAAGCGTAAGTGATAGTGTTTTTTCAGGTCGATGGTTTCCCCAGCCTGTGTCTGTGCTCCGGAGCAGTGTTGTGCGCCGGCGTTCATCGCGAGTGCTCATCCCATGTGGATCACAGCTTCGAGGCATACTCTTCCACACGCTCGAGCCACGCAACATGCTCCTCGCGTGACACAACACCTGCGCCCCCAAAGTTCAGCCACTCAGCCGGTGCAATGCCGCAGAAGCCGAGGGCTCCTTTGCACAGCACACCTTCGAGCCCGTTGTTCGATGCCTCGCGATGAATATCGTCAGGCGCACCGCTTGTGGTCATAATGGTTGCACCGCGAATGTGCCCGAGAAGCGGCTCCGGATTATCTCCCTCGGTAAACGCGAAACCCGGTCGCAACACCTTGTCCATCCAGCCTTTCAGCCGTGCCGGCATGACGTTCCACCAGATCGGAAAAATCATCGCAAGATGATCGCACGCGGCAAGACGCTTCTGATACGCCGGCACGATCGGATCGGTACTGCTGCGCCCTTGAGCATACGCGGCCAGCTCCTCCTGCGAGAAAACCGGATCGAACTCTTCGGCATTCAGATCAAGAATATCGTGCGTGTGGCCGGCGGTCTCGAGCCCTGCCGCAAACGCCTTCAACACCGAATAGTTAAAGCTGTCCTTTCGCGGATGATCTATAAGTACGTGTACATTCATGCCGCAAACATAACCCGAATACGACATGTGTATACAGTGCCATCAGTCCACCGGCCGACCACCGGAGCTGCAGGCCGACCACCAGACCACCGGCCAACCACCGGAGCTGCAGGCCAACCACCGGAGCTGCAGGCC
>CAZMEV010000215.1:0-2783 GCA_964565375.1 uncultured Spirochaetaceae bacterium | reverse complement strand
CCCCGGCGCCGCGGCCAACCCCGCGCTTCCTTATTCCCGCGTGTGCCACGGTCGTGCTATCTTCTGCGCTCCGATGACACACTTCGTTCGCGAAATGCTCGCCGACAAATCCTTCTTTCGGACTCTCTTCACGATCGGCTGGCCAATCGCCGTCCAGCACGGCTTTATCACCGCGCTTAACATGCTCGATATTCTCATGGTCGGTCAGCTCGGCGAGGTGGAGATCGGTGCGGTGGCCATCGGCAATCAGATCTTCTTCCTTGTCATGCTGTTTCTCTTCGGGGTGGGAAGCGGCTCCGCAGTGTTCGTCGCACAGTACTGGGGCCGCAGAGATGTTCCCGGCATACGCCGGAGCTACGGTCTGGCAATGCTTGTCGGAATTCCCGGCAGCCTCCTTGCCGCCGCATTCGTGCTGGTCTTTCCCGATCTCGTGCTTCGCTTTTTCACCGAGGACGAATCGGTTATCGCGCTCGGCGTCGACTATGTACGCATCGCCTCGCCAAGCTACCTGTTCATGGCCATTACCGTGGTCACCGGAGGTGCGCTGCGGGGAACCGGCGAGGTGCGGCTGCCGCTTCGAATGACCGTGATCGCCCTTGCGATTAACGCGGTGCTTAACTACGTGTTTATCTTCGGCCCGGGTCCGCTGCCGGCATTGGGCGTCATCGGCGCGGCGCTTGGAACAAGTCTCGCCCGGGGGCTCGAGGCGGTGCTGCTTATCGGCGGCATGCGACGGAAAGCGCATCCGATGGTCGGACCTTTCCGGGACTACATAAACGTAGACAAGGTTTTTGTCGGGCGGTTTGTGAAGGTCACGATGCCCGTTGTTGTAAACGAAATCGTGTGGTCCATGGGTGTGACCATGTACACCGTGGTCTATGCACGCATGGGAACGCCCGAGCTTGCCGCGAGCAATATTGCCGAAACGGTCATCCGGATGACATTTGTCATTTTCATGGGATCGGCCGGCGCGGCGGCGGTTATGATCGGGAACACTATCGGCGAGGGCGATATTCCGCGTGCCGAGCGCGACGCCCGCCGGTTCATGATCCTTGCTCCGGCCGGTGGAATTCTCATGGGCCTTGTCCTGGCCCTACTCAGCCCCGTGGTTCCGCTGATGTATCAGGTTTCTCCGGAAGTAAGGTCGATGGTTACCCGTATGCTCCTCGTGATCGCGGTCACCGTGCCCGTGAAGTCGTTTAACCTTCACGCCATCGTGGGAATGCTCCGTGGAGGCGGCGATACCCGCTACGCGCTTTACAGCGAAGCGGCCATGCTCTGGGGTGTGGGAGTACCCATTGCCGCGTTCGTCGGCCTTGTCATCGGCGCTCCCATTTACATTGTCCTGCTTGCCGCGCAGGGCGAGGAAATCGGCAAAACAATCCTTACCTTCCGCAGACTCGTCAGTTACCGATGGATTCACCGCGTTACCGATGAACAGCGTGTAACCGATTACGAAGGTGGACTCGAGCACGTGACCTGATGTGGTGACCGGGGTGCGGACTGTTCACACCCGGCCACTTTTCCAATCTTTTCGCACAAATCACATTGAATTCCGCAGAGCGGAGGCATATCATTGGGGTCCATATGAAACCATGCCGGCAGCGATTCTATCGCCCTTACATCATCGCTTCACTTCTGATCGTTCTGTTTACCGGCGCCTGCGCCACCGTGCCTCCCGCGCAGAATGAAGCGCGGGTCGACGAACTTGTCGACGTCGTGAACGAGCTCGACGCGGAGCGAATGCTCGAACAGTCGGCGAGACCGTTTCTCTTCGACTCTGAAATTATCGAACTCTCCAACGATCTCTACGTCATGTGGCGAAGCGTCTACAATTCCGGGTTCAGTCTGCCCAACGCGAGCATCGAGTCCATCCGCGAAGTTAACTCCGACACCTGGCGTGAGTATGGCGAGAGCCTCGAAATGCGCGCCTATTTCGAGCGCCATCTTCCCGAGGATGCCACGATCGCGCGAATTCGTGCGCAGCAGGCCGGCTTCGACCTCATACTCGGCGACGAGCGAAACGGACTGCCGAAAGTCTATGGATTAAAGGGGCCCCTGTGACACGTATCCGTACCTGTGCCCAACCGTTCGTCTTTTGTTTCATTGGTGTGTGTATGCTTATGTTTGCATCAGTCGTGGCCGGAGCACGGGATGCGGAAGCCGTATACGTAGAAGGCTGGCCCGAACTTCGAAGCGGCAGCGGCGTACTCGACGACCTGTTCTTCGGTGACCGCGTGCGAAGCGGCGAAAGCGTCATAACCGGCCGGGGGGACCGGGCTGAGCTCGAACTCGATGACGGCTCGAGCATTGTCGTGCGCGAAGACACCGTCTTCACCATGCGCGAAGTGGACGAAAACGGCCAGTCGCGCTCCGCCTTTTCCAACACCCGCGGTTCGGTCACCTACAGTCTCGACGGCATCCGCGGGCGAAGCTCCCGCATCCAGTCGGCCAATGCGACCGTCGGTGTGCGCGGCACAACCTTCACCGTCTTCGCCGGAGACGACGGTGGCTCGCTGTTTGTTGTCGACTCCGGCCGCATCGCCGTGGAAGCACAGGGTGAGGAAGTCGAACTCGGCGAAAACGAAGCCGTCGAAGTAAACGCCGGCGAAGCCCCCGGCGAGCCGTTCGAGGTGCTCCGCGGCGAGCTCGACTTTTCCGGCTGGAACAACGGACGCGTCAATGCTGTCCTCGACAACCCGGTCGCCGCCGCCGAAGGCGCTCTCCGCCGGCTCGAGGAAATAGTAGCCGAGCTCGAAGAGGCCATTGCTGAGTATGAGCCG
>CAZMEV010000214.1:0-2861 GCA_964565375.1 uncultured Spirochaetaceae bacterium | reverse complement strand
GTATGTCCGAAGTCGATCCGTGCCATAAGTCGTCAGGAGTGTATCAGAGGTTACTCCCTTGTCCTACGCGAAGAGGGCAATCGGGGTCCAAGGGAAATCGGGGCTCATTAACGTGGGGCTCATTAACGTGGGGCTCATTGAAGTGGGGCGCGGCGATGAGCAAGGGTATGGTAGTTTTCTCCGCCTCTCTTACCGACCGCAGCATTTTTTGTACTTGCGGCCGCTCCCGCACGGACACGGAGCGTTGCGGCTGACCTCCGGTTGCTCTTTTCGAATCGTACCTCCGAGCCGCTCAGCAAGTCGACATCCCTGTCGACGTCCGCCAGAATCGACTCAGGTACATCAAAAAGGAAGTCGACGAGCTCGTCTTCGAACGCCTGTTCAACTTCTGAATGCAGCTCACCACCGGCAAGTGCGGCCGCTGCTTCCGCCACTTCGTTCCAGACGGCCGACGGTTCGCGCTCAATTCGGCCTTCGAAGAGCTCGCGCAGATACGCTATAACCGTATCGCGTTCGAGCGCTCCGTTGGCAACGAGTACGGAGAGGCTTCGCACAGCCTGTCCGCGGGAGAGATCGTACGCATCCCTGTTTTCGACGAGCTGATAAATCGGCTGAAGGTCACCCGCAAAGAGCGAGGCGATAATTCTCCCTCCCGCTTCGGTGAGCGTGTCACCCAACAACACGTCCAGTGTTCTTTGGTCGGAGTACGACATCATCCGCAGGAACGGATCGAGCGCGCGAGTCTCGCGTTTTTCCGCGCACAGGTACATCGCGTAGGTATGTAGCGATGCCCCTGTGTCCTCTACGAGCTCTACCGGATTGTCGGCGGCGTGTCGCAGCGCCGCAAGCATGTCGTCGGCAATTTCGTCCCATATCTCCTGAGCCGCCTTCACCGCCTCCCGCGGGAAGCTCCCCGTGTATCGTGAGAGGTGGGAAATTACTTCGTCCTTCGTCATCGTCGGCATGGCCGCAGTGTAACCGGTCATGGCGACCGGGCAAAAGTGATCAATGCCTGCATCGATCATGCCTATTGTTGACTCCGATTTCAGTTTGAAGATAGTTAAGGTTGATGTTTCGTCTCAGCGACCTGGAAAACTTCGCGGATACCCTGATTCTGTCTCGGGCCGCCGATTACGTCGAACAAGGGCGGGTGAGCGCGCCCTCGGAGGACGGCGCGGGCATATATCGTGCCGTCGTATCCGGCAGTGATGCGTACGACGTGACCGTCGTGATAGATGAACAGTCGGGATCACTCGACAATCCGCTGGTTACCCATATTTCCTGCACGTGCCCGTACGATCGGACACCGATGTGTAAACACATTGCGGCAGTCCTTCTGGTCCTTCGCGAAGAAATGGACGAAGAGGAAGAGGCCGAGCGAACGACTGCAGTTGACACCGAGCTCGCCGAACTTGTCTCAGCACTCTCCCGGGATGAGCTTGAAGAGATAGTGCTGCACCAGGCGCAAATCGATCGTCGCTTCGCGCTTATGCTCCGTGCCGAGTACAGTTCGAAGCCGACCGAACGGGCCGCCTTCGAGCTGCGTGCGGGAATCCGGGCGGAGTTGAATCGGTTCACCGGTAGCTGGGGGCTTATTCCGTATCACGAATCGTTTTCGGCTGCCGGGGTTCTGGACCGGTATTTCGATCAGGTAACAGCCGATATCGAGCATGGAGCATTTCGCTCCGCTTTTCGGGTGCTCACGGCGATCATGGAGGAAGCTGCCGCGGCGACACAGTACACCGATGACAGCGGCGGAGCCTTCGGCGATGCAATGCATACCGCCGTGCACACTATGAAGTGGATCGCCGGGTGCGAAATTGACGACGATCTCCGGTATGAAATGCTCGAGTACATTCGGCAAATTGACAGATCAGACAGCTTCGTCGACCCGGCTGATCTGCGGTTTGAGCTGTGGGATATCGCGTCGAAGGTGGTCCACACCGACAAGGAGTATCAGGATTTACGCGCAACCCTTGTCGAGGCAATTCCGTCGGAGAATACCGGCTCGTTCTTTCACGATCACGGACGCGAGCGTTTACTGGGGATGCTTGTTGGGCTCATGGAGCGTTTCGGCGATGTAGCAGAGGCTGAAGACCTCCGCTGGAACAACAGGCACCTGCCACTCTTTCGGACTCAATTGCTGGAGCAGGCCTGGGAGCTCGAAAATTACTCCGAGGTGGCGAAACTTGCCGAGGATGGCATTGCCTGTGACGAAAGACTTCGGGGACTTGTAGCGAAATGGCGGGACTGGGCGCTTCACGCCTATCGTGCCGCCGGTGACGATAGGCAGGCATGTCGAATCGCGCGGGAGCTGGTGCTTGCCGGTGATGCAGAGTACCTTCCTGTATTGAACGAACTCGTTCCGCGCGACCGCTGGTCTGCTGTGCGCGAAGAGCTGATCGAAGAAATGCAGCGCTCCGACCGTCGTGCTGAGACTGTTGTTCCTGAGCTTCTGCTATTCGACGGGTTGTGGGACCGACTCATGCAGTTCGTTGAGCGCCACGAACACCTGGTCACAGAGTACGGGCAGCGGCTCTTCGCCCACTTCCCCGAACGGGTCCGGACCGTATGGGAGCGCCGCCTTCGTGAAGAGGCCAGGGCCACTTCCGATCGGAGCGGATACCGGCGTCTGGCACGATCGATCCGGGAGTACCGGCAGGTCGCCGGGAAAGCTTCCGCCCACGATCTACGCGACCGGATCCTCGAAGAGTTTCCTCGCAGACCGGCCATGAGAGATGAGCTTTCGCGGGTGTAGCTTTGTCCGGTTGGAGGCGATCGTAGCGGTCAACGGGAAGATGGCGCGTCCGTCCCATTCGGGCTCGAACAAGGACGCCGTGAGTGGCATGGGGAAAACATCA
>CAZMEV010000213.1:0-2898 GCA_964565375.1 uncultured Spirochaetaceae bacterium | reverse complement strand
CGGCTTTCACGGAGCATCAATTGATGCAGTGGCGGAAGCAGCCGGATATACGAAGGGAGCGGTGTATGCCCACTTTCGAAGCAAGGAGGATCTTTACCTTGCTTTGCTCGATCAGCATCTTGCCGGCGAGCCGCTTCCCTGGATCGAACGCCTCGAGCAGGGCGAGTCAATCGAATCCATGAGTGAAATGATCGAAGAGCGGGTATCGGAGGTGTTCGCCGGGTACAGAAACTGGTCCGCGCTGACTCTGGAGTTCATCCTGCACGCAGTTCGTAACGAGGAAGTCATGGAGAAGCTCGTGGTGAGAATGAATCAGGCACGGGAAGAATACGTGGTGAGCCTCAAAAAGCACTATGCAGCTGCCGGGACAGAGCCGCCCGGCGATCTGCGAACGCTTGCCACAGCCTTCATGGCACTCGAAAACGGCTTGAGCATTCAGGCCCTCGTTCAGCCGGAAACGATCGAAGGCGGGGTGTACACGGAGACGCTTAAGCGCTTGCTTGGCTCATAATTGTGAGCATCGCTTTGACCGCCGCCCCATGACCGAATCCGTTGAGCTGATTCACGGTGCCGGTGAAATACAGATCGTTCTTCGGATTGTGGAACGCGAACGAGCCGGACTGACCCCAGAATCCCAGGAGTTCGCCGACCGGGCGAAACGGCGTCATAATACGGGGAATCCATTGCCGCTCGAGTCCGATTCCGTAGTCGAACTGCCCCGGGAAGTAGATCCGGTTCCACTGCTTGAGTGTCTCTATGGTTTCGATCGGAAAGAAGTACCCGTTAAAGAACGCCTTCAGGAACTTCATGACTTCCGGTGCGGTTGAAATGAGTCCTCCCTCGGCGGTAACCGAGGCGATGTACCGCGGTACATGCACGGGCTTGTCCCTGTAGTACATCGGTGCCGGTCGTGTATCGTCCGGGTCGGCAAATGCATAGGTTTCGTGCAGGTCCAGTGGGTCAAAGATGAACTCCCTGAATACCTGTGCAATGGGCCTGCCGGTCACTGTCTCTATAATGCGGCCGAGCAGCTCATAGTTGGTGTCCGAGTAGTGGACCTTTCCCGGCTGTCCCGGCAGGAACCGTGGTTTCAGCTGTCGAACCCGCTCCACGATTCGCTCAAGCGGCCATGCCTCGTCTTCGCCGTCAAGGAGCTTCGTCGCCGCCTTGCTGCCGTCCGCTGCCTTTCCGAAGAAATAGTCGGTAATCCCTGAGGTGTTGGAGATAAGATGCCGGATGGTGATCTCGGCGGTGCGATCTACTCCATCGATAACGTGCAGGCCCCGGACGAGATCCCAGGGAAGGTACTGGTGGAACGGATCGTCGAGTTTCATGAGCCCCTCATTAACAAGGCGAAGCACGACGACGGTCACATACATTTTCGTGACACTGGCGATGAAGTACGGCTGAGTCGGCTCGAGATTGCCTGCGGAGCCGAGCCAGGAGAGGCTTCCCTCGCCGTTCTCGACACAGAGGATTGCCCCGTATACCGACCGGTTTCGAACCATGCGTTTAACGGTGTTCTGCAGTAACCCGGCAGCCGGATGCGTCATTATCGTTGTCATTGAGTTATACGCTCCCATCCTGAAACAAGCGAGAGCGGCATTTCGGCGCTCACCATGTCGTAGTTCGCTGTGTCGACACTCACCAATTCGGCGTGCGTGTCGTTTTCAGGCAGTTGGATGGTGCCCCGCCACACATAGGTGGAAGGCCACTCCCGAAACATTGAAACAGCCCGGAACAGCCCGCGGGCCATCGGCGGGGCGGGCCCGGGAATCCAGCCGCCGTCGGGTAGAAGTTCCATGTACAGCTCCCGGCCATTCCGACTCACGTTCCACGTTCCCCGCACCGTGCCCAGGCTCCCGCCGGCGGTAATGCGGAACTCTCCTCGCACGTCGGCGCCGTCGGCAACGCTGAGCAGCTGTGGAAACGCAGGAGCGAACTCCACTGTTACCTCTTTTTCGTCGAGCCTCCGGGACATTTGCCGGATTTCGTGAAACCCACCGTTTCGTTCCAGCTCGTAGCGAACCCCGTCTGCATAGGCGACGATTTCACTGCCCTCCGCTACGGGCTCGAGAATGCGGATGCCGGCGTCGGAGTCCGGGTTCCAGGTCACAATGAAGGGGGAGGCGGAATAGCGAAGGAAATACATAGGGGTTCGGTCGAGAACGAGTGGGAGAAAATCGGTCTGGTGCGATCGTCCGTCTATTTCAATGCGGTATTCCGTTCCGGCCCGCCGGACAAAGTAGAAACCATCGACATAAACAAGAGGAAGCGCCGGGGGATCGGAGGCGACGCTACCCATTGGCGCAAGTAAACCGAAGGGAGTTCGCGGCCGGGTGTCGGTTTCGCGAATCATGAGGTGCACCGGTCGGCCGTCGAGGTCATCGAAGGTAATGTCCGTCTGGACGCCGTCGTGGCCGAGCTCGAAAAACGCGCCATCGAAGGATCGCTCCACCATCGCGTGCAATCCGGCCCCGGCGATTCCGTAGTTGTGGGGATTCAGCTGTAGTCCCGGGTCGTGAAACACGTCGATTCTGCCATCTGCCCGCCAGCCGAGTACGAGAAGTCCCGTTCCGTAAACATTATCGTCGAAGTACTGCGGCTCGAACCCGACGTAGACCGAGTCCGGATCCTGGTCGAAGTTCATAAGCAGAAGCCGTTCCATGGGTTCTGTCTGGAGATGGAAGGGCGAAATGAGCGGTACAGCACCTTCGGCGATGTGTCCGGCAGCGTCGGTGCGAGGATCGCTCGCGGCCGGACTTCCCCCGGCAGGTTCACCACCGGGAGGATTGCCACGCAGAAGATTGCCGGTCACGTATATCGACTCAGGATTGGCCTTCGCATTGTCCCACGGAGGCTCGACGAAACCGCGGGTCAGTACGAGACCTGTGGCAA
>CAZMEV010000212.1:0-2920 GCA_964565375.1 uncultured Spirochaetaceae bacterium | reverse complement strand
CATACAAAAATGGTACATACGATGTGTATCCGAGTCAACACTCTTCCATCGGGAACTGCTGGTACATGCGACCTAAGCGATCGCATTCACCACGGCCCCTAACGGCAAGTCCCCCGGAGAGTAGCTGCGCCTCCCGCGCACCGAACTCTCCTCCGTGGTCCTGGACGGCTGATTTTCAGGCAGTGAGACACCGAATGTCACACTCACCCTGCTACCATCTGCCCATGATGAATGCGAATACTGAAAGATCAGTCTGGCCGCAACCAGGGGGAGATCGCAGCGCTTGTTGTTCCGGACGCAGGCGGCATCTCGGATGCAGTAGACCGAGTGATCGAAGAGCCGGCTGTCGAGCGGGGCAGGCGAGTGGGATTCATTCAGCAGCGACTTGGAGGGGAGGAACTACCGCGTTGGAAACACTTCGCCCGGTCCTGGAATGTCGGAATCTCCGTCATCTTTTCAGAGGATGGCAACGGCGTCGGTGTGTTTCCCGTGGACCTTGCTTGCAGTTCGACCGGGTTTCGCAGTGGGGAGATCAAGGGGCGGGTTTGTCGCTCTGATGTCAAATCCCGGCACCACGAGTACATCCGCCTGTGTGGAGTACGAGAAATACTAAGGAGGAGGGCTCTATCAAACTATTCTACCTGGATGACTTGCAGGAAGAAATGGTCGTAGTACCGAAGAGGTCCATGAAATCGCTCGATATGCTGGAAACCCGGGACCTGGAGAAATGGGTGCTCAAACAGTCCGGAGCGACTTTCAATCGAAGTGTACTCTGGATCGGGAAACAGGATCACGTGTCGGACGAACAGCGGTCGGATCTGACCGGGATCGACACTGAGGGAAATCTCATTATTTGCGAACTGAAGCGCGGTACCGCGACCGAAAGTGCGGTAATTCAAGCGTTAGGGTACGCAGCGGATTACCAGGAGTCAGATCTCGACACGCTTGCGTCGATTCTGTTCGAGAACGCCGATAGGCTGTCACTTGCTGATTTCGACTCTGTGGATAGTGCGTTGGAGTATCTTAATGAAAAGCTTGCTCCATCGGGGTCCACCACAACTTCCGAGACCGAGGTGAACCAGACGCAAGTAATAGTATTGGCCGCCGAGGAGTTTCATCCGAAGGTGTTGGCGATATGCGACTATCTTACCAATTCCGCTCTGACGTTTACGTATTGGATCGAATGCTGGCAATATGAGCTGTTTTCAAACGATGCTGCCAATACCTACGTGGCTTTTAATCAGATTCTTCCGCCGATTAACGTAAGACAGGAAATGAGTGAGCGCCGTGATGCGATTCGAAGTAAGAAGTATGTACGGGATCCGAATCGGAGATCGCTGTCTCGTTCACTCGAAGAGCTGATTGGTGCTCATGAGAACTTTACGACTACGAGAAACCGTGGGGCTTCTTATGTGTTCTCGATCAATGATCTGGAGGGCGGGCATGTGTTCTCGGTCCAACTCAAGGATCCTGTTCCCTGGCTGGTTCTGCCCGATCAGAACTCAATTGAAAATATGGAAGATGGAGGTTTACCGCGTGGGCGACAGCCGAAATTCTCTCAAGGAGAACTTGGTATAAGCTTCGAGGGTTTCGCATCGGACGATCCGTCGAACGCAGATAAGTTGGCGGAGGAAATTATCGCTGTACTACGGTCACTTATAGAGGGCGACAGCGAGTAGTCTTCTACGACAGGCAGGGTGAACGCGATCAGAACAGTCCTTTCCGGAGAAAGCTTCTGACAAACTTGAGCCCGTCCTCTTCGAGCCCCGCAACCTGCATAGCAAGATGGCCAATTTCATCCAGATACGGATTCGCCCGATACAGCTCGTTGTAGATTTCAACGAGCGCTTGCGGATGTTTCCCCGCCGGCTCATACAAGTGAAGCGTGTAAATGTGGGTAACAAAACCTATTGCCGGCAGCACATTATAAGGAGATTCTGCGTTCGTAACGCCGGCGGCGAACCGTTCAAGCGGACTTATGTCAGGCTCTCCCTCGGCCTTCTTCTGAAACAGGGTGATGATGAGCTCGGGCGGGGCAAGCTTGTCGGCGGCCAGCGACTCCAGCAAACGCTGATTTTTCCATAGCCGCTGTGCCTCCGTGCGTTCCATTATCCCGGCTATTTTATTTTTGCCAATTTTTGAATCTGTTGCATAATTCGCCGCCACGACATCGCGCGGAGTGTCCTCATGCCACACACGACAGAACATCAACCTTCAGATTTTCTTCTTCGCTTTTCTGATGCGACACATCATGTCGCCGGTCGCCTCGTCGTATTGCCGATGCCCGATAAAACGCACGGTTTTGCGCAGTCCTTCAATATCCGCCTGTGTCAGTTCCGGATCGAATCCGGGAATATCGCTCGTGACGACCTTCTCCAGGACATGTTCAACGAGTTGGTACTTGAAGACCGGACTCGAGCACAAACGGGTATAATCCACCTTCGATATGGGACCGAAAATGCCTGCGCTCGCGCAGGTGCTTCGCGGGAACAGTCCCGGTGAAACACTCACGGAGACTTAATGGTCATGTGTTGATGTCGACGGTAAAGCGCAGATACTCACGACACGCCGAGAGAGATCCCACCCGGTAGCGGTCAACGACAGTGCAACCGAGCTGGTAATCCATATATGTATCGGGAGATAATCGAAGATACGCTTGAGTTGCGGAGCGTAGTTGGGGACTCGATCCACCCTACGATTGGCATTATTGCGCCTCCGACTCGAGCCTCTATAACGCGAAGGAGGCCGCGGGGAAAACATCCGCCTGAAAGCCTCCGAAACTCTCGATAGATTCCGCGCTTGATTTCGCTTTATACTGCAATCGGTACGGCCCCGGCGCCTGTAATAGGGTGTGAGGGGGGTGCGTTGTGGAGCAGGCTATGGAACTGACCGGGGAAACGCTTGAAGCTATAGGCCGTTA
>CAZMEV010000211.1:0-3002 GCA_964565375.1 uncultured Spirochaetaceae bacterium | reverse complement strand
GAGTTCACGGGGCTGTATCATGTGCTCGGCGGGGTGCTGTCGCCGATCGACGGAATCGGGCCGGGTGAGCTTCGCATTAACGAGCTGTTTGAACGCATCAACCGGATTGGAGTCGACGAGGTAATTCTTGCGACGAACCCGAGTGTCGAAGGCGATACGACGGCGCTCTACCTGGTGAAAATGCTTCAGGAGCGGAATATCGCCTGTTCGCGGCTGGCCCTGGGCCTTCCGGTGGGCGGCGATCTTGAGTACGCCGACCGGCTTACCCTCGCACGAAGTCTGCGCGGGCGCACGCGGTATTAGGGAAGGCGGTCATGCTGAAGGGTGCAGTCCGCCAGTGGCTGTGTTTTTTCACGCTGGCGCTGGTGCTGTTGTTCAATTACCTTGCGAATGCGCTGCCGCTTGGCGGAACGGCAACGGGGGAGCTTGCGCGGGAGTTTGATGTTCTCTTTCTTCCGGCCGGCTACGTGTTTTCGATCTGGGGACTCATTTATCTCCTCGCGTTTGCCTTTTCGGTGTATCAGGCGCTGCCACGGCACCGTTACGAGGTGGATCTCGACCGGATCGGCACGGCGTTCTGCATTTCCAATGTGGCAAACGTTCTCTGGCTGGTTTTCTTCCACTACAGGCTGACAGTGCTCTCCCTTGTGGCCATGCTCGTGCTGCTTGCAGCCCTCATCTACATTTTCATTCTCATTTCACCGGGAGAAACGTTCGGACCCCGGGCACGCTTGTGGCTGGTGCATGTACCGTTCGGCATCTACCTGGGCTGGGTGAGCGTTGCGACGGTGGCGAATGTGACGCAGGTGCTCTATACAGCAGGTTTGTCGGGCGTGCTGTTCGGCGATGTCGGATGGACAATGGTCACGTTTGCGGCGGTGGTGCTTCTGAGCTGGTTCATGAGTAGCCGGTTTCTGAATCTGCCCCATGTTGCGGTTGTGGTATGGGCTCTGATCGGCATTGCGGTGGAACAGGCGGAGGTCGAGCCGGTGTTCATCGGGGCGATTGTCGCGGCGGTCCTTGCAGCGCTGGGGTTCCTTGCCCTTCTGTGGCTCAGATGGCCAGGACGGCCGATGGTCGTGTGACCACCTCCCGGAAAAATAACGCCGGCGGCAGCATATATTGTTGTTGCCACAACATATAAGTGTATATACACTTAATATATGGTGTACTTCCAATCAAATTACCGGAACAGCTGTTGGTACCGGTTTGGTGCCGTCTTGAGCGTACTTGTGCTGCTTTTGGCCGGTGCTGCTTCTCTTTCGGCTGGTGGTGCCGGTGAGCAGGAGCAGGAGCAAGCCCCGGCTGGACCAGGGGAGGAGGGCGAGTCCCGGCAGTCAGCAACTGTTTCGGGACTGACGACCGGAGAAGGGGAAGTCTCGGTAGCCTCGCAGGCGTACATGCTCGGACATGAGCCGCAGGCGTTCCGCGACAACATGATGTCGGGCGGACCTCCGCCGGACGGGATTCCTTCGATAGACGACCCACAATTCATTTCTGCCGATGAGGCAGACCTCGATCCCGGCGACAAGGTAATCGGTCTTGAATACGAGGGCGTGGTGCGCGCGTATCCGCAGCAGATTCTTGTGGCTCATGAGATTGTAAATCACGAGATCGGCGGTCAGAACATCGCGATCACCTATTGCCCGCTAACCGCTACAGCGCAGGGTTTCAAAACGGGGTCGACAACGCTTGGTGTATCCGGGCAGCTGATCAACAGCAACCTCGTCATGTATGACCGCGATACGGGCAGTCTCTGGCCGCAGATCGCGGGCACGGCAATAGACGGCGAGCGGGAAGGAGAATCGCTCGAGGAAATAGATATTGTGTGGACCACGTGGGAGCGCTGGCAGGATCGGCATCCCGACACCGAGGTTCTGAGCACCGACACCGGCTTCGCGCGAAACTACAACCGCGATCCGTATGGATCCTACAATCCGATCGGTGGCTACTATTCGAGCAATAATACCATGTTTCCGGTTATGGAGGATTTCGAGCGGTTTCACCCGAAGCATATGGTCATTGGCGCCCGCACAACGGACAATTCGGTAATGTTCGACCTTGAGGAACTCGCCGACCGGGGGATAGTCGAGACCGACTCCTTTATCGCCGTATATGACACTGGGCTCGATACAGCCCGGATCTACCTTCGCGATTCCGACAACGCGTTCTCCTTTGAGGACGGTCAGGTCATAGACGAGGCGTCCGGTGAACGTTACGAACCGCACGAGCTTCCGCTCCAATCGGTTGTCGGCGTTGAAGCATTCTATTTCGCATGGAATGCCTTCTATCCGGACAGTGAAGGCTGAACGGGCGAAGGAGTTTCACAATAATGCGTAATCTGTTTCGACAGGCGATGACCGTCTCCCGCCGGGTGCTCGCCCACCACCGCTACCGCAGAATCATCGCCGCGGTGGGCGCCGTGTACCTCGTAGCCTTTCTCGCTGCCATACAGGACCTGACCTTGCCCGGTGGCGGATTCGACCTCGTAACCACTGACCCCGCTCATATGCTCCGCCGCACAGGGTTCCTCCTGTTCGATGCGGTGGCGGTGGTCACAACGCCGCTGTTCACTCTGCTCGTCTCGCCGATCAATATCGCCTTCGGGCTGGTGCTCTCGTTCCTCGTGGGCTTGAATCTCACCCTCTCGTACATAGCCTGGACGCAACCGAAGGCGTGCAGTGTAAACGGAACGACGGGCACGCTCGGGGTGCTGCCGGCGCTGCTTGCCGGCGGAGCATGCTGCGCTCCGACAATACTGCTGATTCTCGGAATTCAGGCGACTGCCGCGCTTATTACCACGGTGCAATGGATGATTCCGGCGGCGCTTGTTCTGCTTGCCGGCTCGCTTCTCTGGATTTCGGCGAAAACCGCTGTCGAACAGCTGTAGCGGGACCGTGGTGCCGGGCCGGCCAGATCCCCTATGCTCGCGGGAAATCAAATGCCGCCGGCTGACCCGAGCGCCGCCGGCGAACGTGAACCCTGCCGGCGAACGTGAACCC
>CAZMEV010000210.1:0-3009 GCA_964565375.1 uncultured Spirochaetaceae bacterium | reverse complement strand
CGCCGGTCAGCACGTGGCGCCCGCCGGTCAGCACGTGGCGCCCGCCGGTCAGCACGTGGCGCCCGCCGGTCAGCACATGGCGCCCGCCGGTCAGCACATGGCGCCCGCCGGCCAGCACATGGCGCCCGGCGCCTGGCGAGCAAGGACCAGCGGGTTGCCGGGGCGCCGATAACTACTCGACCATGGAACACAAATCGTTCGAACAGGCAGCAGCTGAACTCGAAATATCAGTGGACGCTTACCTCCGTATGGTGCGACTATTTACGGAAGATACGCGTTCGCAGCTGATACAGCTCGAAGCGGCAATACAGGCACGGGATACAGAAAGCGCTGATCGTATCACGCACCACATCGCCGGAGCAGCCGAGAACCTGGAGTTCACCACGTTCGCTCGGGCTGCCAGACAGTTGCGCGTTGCTCTTGCCTCATTTGAGGCGGGTGACTCATTGGACGCTCTTGCCTCAGTCAACCCGGGTACCTCATTGGACGCCGAAGCTTCGAGCGATGTTGACGGTTCTCAGATAAAGGAAGCAGCGCGCAGCGTATACGAAGAGTTTCGCGCAATCGAAACTACACTTGCTCGTAACAAGGATGACTGACCGTGGCCGCTGACAACCCGATCCGTTCAATTCTCGTCGTCGACAATAATCCTGCGCTTGTCGCATTTCTCGAAGAAATTCTTACCAACGAGAACTACCACGTGCGTACCGCCTCCACCGGAACGCAGGCACTTCGCCTGATCGAGGAGCATATCCCCGATCTCGCGATTATCGACCGGATTATGCCTGAGATCGATGGGGATGAACTGTGTCGGATTCTTCGTTCGGATGCGCACACCCGCTCCATCTTCCTCGTCATGCTCTCGGCTATTGCCGCCGAAGATCCGGAGCGGCCGGCAGGCATGCTTGTCGACGCCTACCTTGCAAAGCTTCCGTTTCGGGAACTGAAGGCAGCAATGCTCGAGATTATCTCCGACTTCGCGGCCGGAAATCTTTCGAAGTACGCGGACCGTGTTATTGGAATCGATACGCTCAATCGGCGGGAAATTACTGCAGAGCTTCTTGAATCCAGGAAACACCTCGAGGCCTTTTTTGAGACAACCCCGAACGGCGTTGTTGAACTGAACCCGGAACACATTATTATCCGCGCCAACAGCCTTGCTGCGCAGATGCTCGGAGTTGAGGATGGAAGACTCGTCTCGCGCGACTTTCTCTCGATCTTTGCAGGGGTTGTCTCCGAACGGACACTCAGAACATTCATAAGCTCCGCGGGCACCGACCAGCGACGGCTTGGTGAAACCGAGCCGGTAATGATGAACGACCGGGCACTTACGTTGACCGCCCGGCCGGTGCACAGTCGCCTCGGACCGTCGGTTCTTGTCATGATAGAAGATGTCAGCCGGCTTCAAGCCAGTCATCTCGAGACACAGCAACTGCTCGAGGAGAACCAGCGGCTGCTTCGCGAAGTCCAGCACAGAATCAAGAACAATCTCAGCACCATAAGCTCAATGCTCTACCTCGCCGCCAGTCGTACAGAGAGCGCCGAAGCTCGAGAGGTGCTCTCTGCGTCGGAGTCAAAGGTACGAACGGTCCTTCGTGTGCACGAAACACTCAACGCGACAGGACAATACGAACATGTTGAGTTTACCGGATTTCTTCGCACCCTGTGTTCAGACACGCAGTCACTGTATTCCTCTTCGCGGCACCACATCTCCAGCCGCATTCCCGATGAACGAATCCTCCTTCCCGCCGGCACGGCATCGCCACTTGGACTGATGGTAAACGAGCTGATTACCAACGCCTGCAAGCACGCAATACCTGTCGACCATGAGGCGGTCGCGGAAGCCCATGTACAGCTCGACAGACCGTCGGAGACGCAGCTTCGAATTCAGGTCTCCGATAACGGCCCCGGTCTGCCCGGCGGGACGCTCGAAAACACCAGCATGGGGCTCGGTCTGCAGATCCTCGCGGCACAGGCCGAACAGATCGGAGCACAATTGCACGCTCACTCGAGCGATGCCGGGACTCGCTTCGAAATCCTTCTGCCGTATCAGGGCAACTGATCTCGTACGCTGAACTCCGGTACTTCGACCGGCGCAAGGGGGTGCGGGGCCATCCCCTGAATCGCGCTTTCCCTCCTTCCTGCTTTTTACTATGATTGCGCTCGCATGCCGTCCCCCAACCCGAACGAGACCACAGCCGAACGTACGGCTCCAGTGTCGGCCACCACAATCCTTCACGGCGGCGTGCTTGCCGGACTCCGCCAGGCACGATGGCTGCTTTCCATTGTTATTCCGGTTTCCTTCGCAGTATTCCTTCTTCAGGAACTCGGCATACTCGTGGCGATCTCCGGCGCCCTCACCCCGCTGTTTGAACGCACAGGCCTCTCCGGCGTCGGCGCACTCGGCTTTGTCGCCGGCGTAATTACGAATCCCTACACCGTCGTCGCAATCATCGGCACCGCCGGCCTTCCGGTCCGCGAAATTGCCATCCTCTCGGTCATGTGTCTTATCGCGCACAACTTTCCCGTGGAGCTCTCCATTCTCCGGCGCACCGGAAGCAGCGTCACCCGCATGTTCGCCCTGCGGCTTGGTTGCGCGCTTATCGCGGGCCTCGCCCTGAACCTGCTCATGCCCGGAAGAGGAGGATTGGAGGCTGATGGTTCCCCGCCCGCCGGCGCGGAGTCGGTGCTCGGGGCCGCCGCGTCACCGGCTGAGTTCGGCGCCGCGTTGTGGGAATGGGCCGTCTCGACGGCGCAGCTCGCCGGAACGATCCTTGTCATTCTTACCGCGCTCATGGTCTTCGTACATCTGCTTCGCGCCTACGGCGTTATCGAGCGCATAGCCGGCGCACTTGCGCCGCTCATGCGTATATTCGGACTGCCGGAGGCGACCTCGTTTCTGTGGCTTGTCTGCAATCTGCTCGGGTTGAGCTACGGTGCGGCGGTGCTGCTGGAGGAGGAACAGGCGGGCCGCCTGCGCCCGGCCGACGGCGACCTCCTGAATCACCA
>CAZMEV010000209.1:0-3013 GCA_964565375.1 uncultured Spirochaetaceae bacterium | reverse complement strand
GCCCCGACCCGAAACCCTCGGTGTAACATGCAGCCTTCAGCGCGGCCGGGCCGGCGATCCGCCCCGACGTTAACAGCACGCTCAGGTGTATGATCCAGCACGCCGCCTTCAGCGCGGCCGGGCCGGCCCACCGTAGAACCGCTCCTCGCCGAGCAGGCCGGCCACCCCGCCCTTCACGCGTCGCCCGGCAGCATATCCTCGCTCAACGAGCGGTGGGTGCAGACATCAGCATAAAACCATCCACTCTCTCGAACCGTACGCTCCTGTGTCGTGTAGTCCACGTGAACAAGGCCGAAGCGGGCTGCGTTCCCCTCGACCCACTCGAAGTTGTCGGTAAGCGTCCAGTGGTAGTAGCGCCGGACATCCACGCCATCCTCGAGCAGGCGATACAGCTGATACAGGTGGTCGTAAATATATCCCGCGCGAAACGCATCGTTCGCGTCGCAGGTACCGTTTTCGGTTACGTACACCGGAAGCCCCGTCGACGAAGCGTACCGGCGAATAACCCGGTAGAGGCCTTCCGGATAGCGTTCCCAGCCGAGGTCATTCACCGGCACGCCCGGCGCGACCGACCGTCGGCCGAAGCCCTCGCGCGGGTCAAATGTGAAGCGCACGAGATCGCGCGAATAGTAGTTCACTCCCAGGAAATCCGACCAGCGGCTGCTGCTCATCCGGCGCACGAAGCGGTCCTGGGTAAGCCTGCGATAGGCGGATGCCACCGCCCGATCAAGCGGATTTCCGCGCTCGGGGTCGAACACCCGCAGGTGGTGCGCGACGCCCACCGACGGTTCGGCCCGCCCGAGCTCCGCACTGACGCGGTGGATCATATCGTAGGCGGCGCGGTGGGCGCGCACCATGTGCTTCGCGCCCCGGAAAAAGTCGCGAAGACTTTTTCCGCCCGGCGGCCACTCACCCATAAAGTGTCCGAACAGAAGGTAAACATTCGGTTCGTTTATCGTGATCCACTCATCGACGAGATCGCCGAGCCGGCGCACGAGCACCTCCGCAAACCGCAGAAAGCGTTCTTCGGCCCGCGCCGAGAGCCACCCGCCGTCGGCCTCGAACCAGAGGGGATGCGAGAAGTGGTACATCGTAACCATGGGAATGATCCCTGCGTCGCGAAGCCGGCTGAGCTCATCGCGGTAATGGTCCACCGCCGACTCGTCGATGTGCCCCTCTTCCGGTTCGATCCGGCTCCACTCCACGCCGAGCCGATGCACCCGGCAGCCCAGTTTCGAAAGGAGCTTGGTGTCCTCCTCGACGCGATTCCAGTGATCGCAGGCGATCGAAGGATCGCTTCCGTCGCGGATATTGCCGGTCTGGTACCAGGCGTACCAGTTATTGTTCCGGTCACCGCCTTCGATCTGGGTCGCCGCGGTGGCGGTACCGAGGAGAAACGAATCCGGAAGCCGAAACGGTGTGCGGGTCATATCGACCTTTATACATTGAACTTGAAGTTCATAACATCCCCGTCCTTAACGCGATACTCCTTACCTTCCTGACGAAGCTTTCCCGCCTCGCGAACATTCGCCTCGCTTCCAAGCTCGAACAGATCCTCACAGTGGTAGGTCTCCGCCCGGATAAAGCCGCGCTGAAAGTCGCTGTGAATAACACCGGCCGCCTGCGGTGCGGTTGAGCCTTCACGGAACGTCCAGGCGCGAACCTCCTTTGGACCGGCGGTAAAAAAGGTGCGAAGTCCGAGCTGGGTGTACGCCGCGCGAATAAGCCGGTCGAGCCCGCTCTCCTCGAGGCCTGCCTCGGAGAGAAATTCCGCTCGCTCCTCGGCATCCTCTATCGCCGCGATATCCGCCTCAAGCCTTCCGCAGAGTACCACCACCTGCGATCCGCTTTCGGCCGCATAGTCGCGGACCGCCCGTACATAGGAGTTCTCCTCGTCGATCACGTCCTCGTCGACATTGCACACGAAAATCTGCGGTTTCGCCGTAATCAGATGAAGGTCGGAGACCAGCTCGCGCGATTCATCGTCAGTAAGAAGCGATCGCGCCGGCTCGCCGTTTTCGAGCTTCTCGCGCATTGGCGTGAGAAGCCGCTCGACCGCACTCGCACGGGCGACAACATCCCGGTCACTGCCCCGCTTCTCCCGCTCGACACGCGCAAGGCGCTTATCCACCGTTTCGAGGTCCGCGAGCGCGAGCTCCACGTTAATGGTCTCAATATCCCTGACCGGGTCCACCGTGCCGGACACATGGGTAATATCCTCGTCGTCGAAACATCGAACTACCTGCATGATCATTCCCGTCTCGCGGATGTGCGCAAGGAAGCGGTTGCCCAGGCCCTCGCCGGCCGATGCCCCCGAAACGAGCCCCGCGATATCGACGAACTCCATAGCGGCCGGAATCACCTTCTCCGGCGGAATAATTTCGGCGATACGCCAAAGCCTCGGGTCCGGCACCTGCACAATGCCGACGTTCGGGTCGATGGTGCAGAACGGATAATTGGCGGCCTCCGCCGGCGCGCTCGTAAGCGCGGAAAATATCGTGGACTTTCCGACATTCGGAAGCCCCACAATGCCACAGTTTAATGCCATAGGTACGTCTGTTCCTTTCAGATTAAGAAGTAAGGATTATAGGTTGATGTTTTCCCCGTGGAGCTCCGGCGCCGCCGGGTGATGGCCATGGCGCCGCCGGTCACCGCTCGAGCACATCGCATCAACGGTCGCGAGCTTCACGGGCAGGCCACTGTGTACCGACCATGGCGTCGCCGGTCACCGCTCGAGAAATGCGTCCACCCCGAGCCGTTCGAGCTCCGCCGCGCCGGCTTCCACAGCCTCGCGCGACTGTTCCGCCCGCGCGTCGAGTCGTGCCGCGAGTGCCCGTGCGTCTTCGTCGTCGCCGGCGGCAAGAATGCGTGCGGCCAGGAGCCCCGCATTCGTCCCATTGTTAATCGCGACGGTCGCCACCGGCACACCCCTCGGCATCTGGACGATACTCAGAAGCGAGTCGAGTCCTTCCAGGTTCGACCCGCGAACCGGAACGCCGATAACCGGAAGACT
>CAZMEV010000208.1:0-3081 GCA_964565375.1 uncultured Spirochaetaceae bacterium | reverse complement strand
AAGGGAGAGAAACCATGGTTGCAGGTGTTCCAAAAGAGACCACCCCGGGCGAGCGTCGAGTAGCATTGGCGCCGACCCAGGTAGCAACGCTCGCTAAGGCGGGTGTGACGGTTCGAATAGAAAAGGGAGCCGGCCTCGCAAGCGGGATCCCGGATGAGCAGTACGAGCAGAAGGGAGCCGAGCTCGTGACGCGCGAGAAGGTATTCTCCGAGAGCGACGTCGTGCTTACGGTTCGCTGTGGGGCTGCGCATGCCGGCGAGAAGCCGCTTCCGGTCGGCAAGAAGGGTCAGGTGTTTATCGGTATGGCCGATCCCTGGCAGCAGCATGAATCATTCAAACAGATAGCCGACGGCGGTGCGACGCTCTTCTCAATGGAGCTCATTCCGCGCATTACCCGGGCACAGAGCATGGACGTGTTGTCCTCAATGGCCAACCTCGCCGGCTATAAGTCGGTGCTTCTCGGAGCGAACTCGCTTCAGAAGATGTTCCCCATGCTCATGACCGCGGCAGGTACGATTGTCGCCGCCCGCGTGTTCGTTGTCGGCGTTGGTGTTGCAGGGCTTCAGGCGATTGCCACCGCACGCCGGCTCGGAGCGATTGTAAGCGCCTATGACGTTCGACCGGCGGTCAAGGAAGAGGTCAAAAGTCTTGGGGCGAAGTTCGTCGAGCTCGACCTCGGTGAGGAAGCTGAGGGAGAGGGCGGATACGCCAGGGAAATGGATGAAGAGTTCTACCGCAAGCAGCGGGAGATGATGCTCGACGTTGTGAAGGAAAGCGACGTGGTTATCACCACTGCATCGGTACCGGGCAAGCCCGCTCCGCGGTTGCTTACCGAAGAAATGGTCAAGGCTATGCCACCCGGTTCGGTTGTGGTCGACCTTGGCGCCGAACGTGGCGGAAACTGTGAGCTCACAAAACCGGGTGAGACGGTCGAAGCGCATAACGTCACGATTGTCGGGCCCGAAAACGTGGCCTCGAGTCTCGCCGGAAATGCCAGCCAGCTGTACAGCAAGAACATTACGACGTTCCTGCAGAACATGATGAAAGACGGCGAGCTGACCATTAACACCGAAGACGAGATCGTGGACGCCTCACTGGTTATTCAGGATGGCGTTGTGCGCAACGAAAACCTGAAGGAGGCTGAATAATGGAAGCCGATTTCATAATTATTTTTACAATTTTTGTCCTCGCGATTTTTGTCGGTTTCGAGGTCATTACGAAAGTACCTCCGGTGCTTCATACACCGCTTATGTCGGGGTCGAACGCGATCTCCGGTATATCGCTGGTCGGTGCGATTGTGTCGGCAGGTGCAGGAGGCGGCACGGTCGCCATTATACTTGGGCTGATCGCGCTCATTTTCGCTACAACCAACGTTGTTGGTGGCTTCCTGGTTACGCACCGGATGCTCAAGAAGTTCAAGAAATAAGGGAAGCTAAAGGCTATGCAGTTTGATTACGTAAATTTCGGATACTTACTAGCCAGCGTACTCTTCATTTTCGGGCTCAAGGGATTAACGCATCCGAAAAGTGCCGTGCGGGGAAACATACTGGGTTCGCTCGGTATGCTCGTGGCCATTGTGGTGACACTCCTTGCCCAGGAAGTGATGAATGTTGCGCTGCTTGCGGGTGGTATTGCCGTCGGAGCTCTCCTCGGCACGCTGCTCGCGTTGAGAATCAAGATGACCGCCATGCCTCAGCTGGTCGGTCTGTTCAACGGATTCGGAGGTGGTGCTTCCGCCCTTGTTGCCGGTGCAGCGCTCGTTCAGGCGCTTATCGCCGGGAACGCTGTCGGCGATGCAGTTGACCTGCAGATGGCGATTGCGACGGCAGCCAGTGGGCTGATCGGTGCGGTTACCTTCAGCGGAAGTTTCATTGCGTTCGGTAAGCTTCAGGGAATCCTCGGAGACGATCCGGTTCTCTACAAAGGCGAGCAGGTGGTGAAGGCGATTGTCTTCATCGCAGCGCTTGTAATTGCGGTCATGCTTGTCCTTGACCCGGCCAACGTCACCCTCTTCTGGGTACTTCTGGCAGTAGCGGCGTTGCTTGGAATTCTGCTTGTTATCGCCATCGGCGGCGCGGACATGCCGATTGTTATTGCGCTTCTGAACTCCTACTCGGGGCTTGCGGCGGCCGCGACCGGTTTCGTGCTGACCAACGTTGTGCTCATCATAGCCGGTTCTCTCGTCGGTGCGTCGGGGCTTATTCTTACAAGCCTCATGTGTAAGGCCATGAACCGCAGTCTCGCCAACGTCATTTTCGGTGGTCTCGGCGGTGAGATCGAAGGCGAATCCGGCGACGATGTCTATGCCGGAAAGATCAAGAGCACCGATGCCGACGAAGTTGCGATGATTCTCAAGACTTCGCAGCGGGTCGTCTTTGTACCGGGATACGGTATGGCGGTTGCCAGAGCGCAGAGCGCGGTGCGGCAGCTGACCGAAGCCATGGAGGCCGACGGCATCACGGTCGAGTTCGGTATCCATCCGGTAGCCGGCCGCATGCCCGGGCATATGAACGTGCTCCTGGCTGAAGAAGATATAAGCTATGAGAAGCTCAGAGAGCTCGACCAGATTAACCCGGATTTCCCGAACACCGACGTGGCTATTGTCCTCGGCGCCAATGACGTCGTGAATCCGGTCGCTCGCGAGCCGAGCGGCAATCCGATCGCCGGTATGCCGATTCTCGATGTCGACAAGGCGAAGACCTGCGTGGTTATCAAGCGCAGCCTGAGCCACGGCTTCGCGGGTATTCCCAACCCGCTGTTC
Source organism: uncultured Spirochaetaceae bacterium (assembly GCA_964565375.1). GTDB lineage: Bacteria > Spirochaetota > Spirochaetia > DSM-27196 > SKKC01 > SLAN01. The sequence goes on along the minus strand of CAZMEV010000208.1, from coordinate 320 downwards.
GCCAACGACAATACGCTAATGTACTTTGGAGACGGCAAGACCGCGATGGAAGGACTGGTCGCCTCATACAAAGAAGCGTGAGCGCGTAGCGTGCAAGGGGCGCGCACTCAGGCGCGCGTGTAGCGCTACGGCGCGCGCATGTGCCGCCAGGGCGCACATACACTATTCCTCCTTACCATACGGGCCGGTCGATTCAGTTCGGCCGGCCCGCTTTATTTTGTGGTGTACGGCGTCTTTCTGGTACGGCGGCGGTGCCACTGGCGTATGCTGGGCGGGTGCTGTACGGGCGAGGGTGCTGTACGGCCGAGGGTGCTGTACGG
>CAZMEV010000207.1:0-3109 GCA_964565375.1 uncultured Spirochaetaceae bacterium | reverse complement strand
AGGGAATCGGCCGGCTGCGCCGGGCGACACCGTGCCGAAGGCCGCAGGCGAAACGAAGTTTCGCCGAGAGGCCGGAGGGAATCGGCCGGCTGCGCCGGGCGACACCGTGCCGTAGTGCGGAAGCGCAAGTGCCGAAAGCGGACGCACGGCACGCACATTTCGATCTTTCATACGTCATGGAGAGGTGTCCGAGTGGTCGAAGGTGACGGACTCGAAATCCGTTGTACAGTTTCCGCTGTACCGAGGGTTCGAATCCCTCCCTCTCCGCATAGATAGTGAGTTTCCGGGAGAGGTGGCCGAGTGGTCGAAGGCGCGCGCTTGGAAAGCGTGTGTACCCTATCCGGGTACCGAGGGTTCGAATCCCTCTCTCTCCGCTTCGCCCCTTTAGCGCCGCCAGGCGCTGTGCAGTGAGCGGTCGCCCAACCCCGTCAGGCCCGGAAGGGAGCAGCGGTAAGCGGCTTGCTCATGTGCCGCAGTCAGCTTGGTTGCTAAAGGGGTCTTTTTTATTGGAAGGGCGGTGCGGGGCTCCGCATTCGCATCTTTAGCGACGGACGCGTAAGGCGTTCGGGAACAGGCTTCATGTCCTACGAAGTAACGGCAAACAGAAAACGTCCGATTCAGTTCGACGGGCTCCTCGGTCAGGAGTTTGTCGTTGCCACCCTCAAAAACAGTATTGATACGGGGCGTATCGCCCATGCCTATCTTTTCTCCGGCCCGCGTGGTGTGGGGAAGACCTCGGCTGCGCGGATTCTTGCTCGTGCGTTGAACTGCCCTGAGCGCCCGAGCTCGGATGGCTGCCCGGACTACGAGGAGGGCGACGCGATTTCCCGCGGCAATGCCCTTGATGTAATCGAGATCGATGGTGCGAGCAATACGAGTGTTAACGATGTTCGTCAGATAAAGGACGAGGTGCTGTTTGCGCCGCAGAGTGCGCGCTACAAGATCTACATCATCGATGAGGTGCACATGCTGTCCAACAGCGCCTTCAATGCGCTGTTGAAGACGATCGAAGAGCCGCCTCCCTACATAGTCTTTATTTTCGCGACGACAGAGATACACAAGGTTCCGGCGACAATCCGCTCGCGCTGCCAGCAGTTTCACTTTCGACTGATTCCCCTGCAGGAGGTTGCCGGCGCACTGCGTGAGGCGGCTGCCGAGCTGGGACTCGAGGCGGATGAAGATGCCCTTGTGTGGATGGCCAAGGAGGCTGCCGGCAGTCTTCGCGATGCGTTTACGCTTTTCGACCAGGTCGCAAGCTTCTCGAGCGGCCGTATTACGCTCGGGGAAATCCAGAAGAAACTGGGGCTTACGGGGTTCGAGCAGCTTGATGAGCTTGTGCGTCTTCTCGGAGAGGGGCGACCGGACGAGGGGCTTTCGCTCATCGATACGCTCCTGTCTGCAGGTATAAGCATTGAGCAGCTTGTCAACGACCTCGGCGAGTATTTCCGCACGGCACTCCTGGTGAAGCACGGTATAACCAAGACGGGGATTCTCGGGCGGCCGGCGGATTCGGTAAGCGAAGAGGTGCTAGAGACCTTCACCGAGGTGCAGCTTCAGAAAGGGGTGGATATGACCCTGGAGCTGTTCCGCAATCTGCGTTACAGCCTGAATCCGCGTTTCGAGCTGGAGCTGGTGGCGAGCCGCATCGCTGAGCTCCGGAACTATCTCAGTCCGCGGGAGATGCTCGATGAGATCGCCCGCCTGCGGGGCGGAAAACCGGCACGGCATCCGCTGCTTTCGGGTCAGCCGTCCGGGGGTGGCGCGCGCTACGAGGCTCCGGATGAGGCGGGTGCTGTTTCCGCATCCAATGATCCGGCCGGAGCCGGGACAGAAGCTGAAACTGCCGGGGAACGGGGTTACGAGCACACCGGTTCAACAGGCGCGGCAACGCCGCAGCATGATCCGGCCGCCTATGGCGGGCAACCGGAGGCGCACGGCACGTGGGACGCCGGAGCGCAGGCGAGTGCGGGCGAGGCTTCCGGGAGCCCGGCGGGCGGCGACCCCCGCGGCGGATCGCAAGGAACCGGAACGCAGCAGGAGCCCGCGACGCAACATCAACCTACAGAATCTTCTGAAACACTGGACGATGGCGAAAAGCAGGCATACCCTGAATCTGTGCGGTCGCAGGTGATCAAATCGATCCGGGAGCGAAAGCTGGCGCTCGGATCGGTGCTTGAACGGGCGATCGCGTGGACAATGCATGAGGGCGCGCTGGTGATTCAGTTCTCCAACGGGTATCATGCGCGTACGGTTAAGCAGGATAACGGGCTTATCCGGGAGACACTGCGTGAGATAACCGGCGATGATCTGCCGGTAAAGGCTGCAATTGTTACGGATGAACAGGAGGCGGCCGAGCGGGAATCGCACTCGGAACAGGTAGACCTGGTAAAGCGGGTGTTCCGGGGTGAGGTTGTCGACGGAGACGGGGAGGACGAATCGTCATGAATATGAATCCAATGGACCTTCTGAAGAACTTTCAGAATATTCAGAGCAAGCTCAATGAGGCGCAGGAGCGCATGAAGCATGTTACCGCGGTCGGTACTAGCGGCGGTGATATGGTGCGCGTTACGATAAACGGTCAGATGGAAGTGCAGAATGTGGAGATATCGAAAGATGTGGTTGATCCGAACGATGTCGAAATGCTGCAGGACCTTATTCTCGCCGCGTTTACCGACGCCATGACCAAGGTGAAGGAAGAAATCAAGGAGGAGATGTCGGGTCTGACCGGCGGTATGGATCTTCCTCCGGGTCTAATGGGTGGTTGAGACTGTGTCGGCGCTCGATGCGCTCATCTCCCATGTGTCCCGACTTCCGGGCATCGGCAAAAAGAGCGCGACACGAATAGCGTACTATCTTCTCGAAAACGACCCGGCAATCGCTTCGCGGTTGGCTGAGGCGATCGGCACTCTCCACGAAAAGGTAACGGTGTGCGAGGAATGCGGCCGGTACACTGAAGAGCAGCCGTGCGAGGTGTGCAGCGATCCTTCGCGCGACCGTTCGACGATCTGTGTTGTCGAGCGCGCGCAGGATGCGGAGGTCATAGAACAGAGCGGGGAGTTCACGGGGCTGTATCATGTGCTCGGCGGGGTGCTGTCGCCGATCGACGGAA
>CAZMEV010000206.1:0-3111 GCA_964565375.1 uncultured Spirochaetaceae bacterium | reverse complement strand
ACATCCCCACGGTGCCGGGTTGGACAGGGCCGCGTCAACGCCTGCTGCTTTGCCGCCGGATTGCACCGCACAAACCGGTACGGCCTATCCCTTCACAGCGCCTTGCGTCAGCCCGCTGACAATATAGCGGTTTACAAGAAGCGCGAAGAGAATGATCGGGACGATGATCATTGCTCCGTACGCGGCAACAACTCCGTACTGGGCACCGACGTCGACTCCGCCGACAAACCGCTGAATACCTACCGTCAAAGGCCGAGTGTCGCGTCCGGCCAGGAAGAAAGCAAACAGGAACTCGTTGTACGAGATAATGAGCGCCAGGATGGCTGATGCATTGAGCCCCGGCAGTACCATTGGCAATGCGACGCGCCAGAAGGTCTGAAACGGCGTGCACCCGTCAATGACCGCGGATTCCTCAACTTCGATCGGTATGCCGGAAAAGAACCCAAGCATAAGCCAGACGATAAGCGGCATCTGCATGGCCAGATGAGCCATAATGACGGCAAAAAGCGTCCCCGACATGCCGATCTGCCGAAACATGATGAACATGGGCAAAGCGATTACAACATAGGGCAGAAACCGTGTGCTCAGTACCGAGAAGACCACGATATTCTTCTGCCGAACGGAGCGAAGTCGTGTAATTCCGTATGCCATTGGCGTACACACGACGAGGACGACAAACAGCGCGCTCAGCGAAATAATCGCGCTGTTGCCCAGGTGATCGAAGAAATTCCCGGCCGATATCGCGCGCTGAAAGTTCTCAAGCGTAAATCCGCTCAGCGAGAAAATCTCGGGTATAGACTGGAAAATCGCCGTCGGCTTGAGCGCCGCCATAACCAGCACTGTGACCGGAAGAATACATACGATAAACCAGAAGATGAGAACGGCGTAACGAGCACCAAGGGAAAGCCGTTTCCGTGTTCTGTGATTGAGTGTAGCCATTGTGTGATCCCCCGCCTCTTAATCTTCCATCTTGCCGAGTTTCAGAACCTTGACCGCAATAAGAGTCAGGAACGCGACGATCATGAGCATTACAAAGGAAACCGCGTTCGCCATACCAAGATTCCCCTGTTCCACTCCTGAGCGATACACGAGAATACTGAGAACTTCAGTTACTCGCCCTGGCCCACCTCCGGTAAGGCCGTAAATCGTATCGAATTCGCGAAACGCGGACGTAAGAATGACCAGTGTTACGAATCCGATGTGAAACCTGATCATGGGATACTTGATGCGAAACCACATCGCAAACCAGGACGCCCCGTCTACTTCAGCGGACTCAACCAGTTCATCAGGAATTGTTGCGAGGGCCGCGTAGAAAATGAGCAGTGCTAATGGTGTCATTCGCCATGCATTCGTAACGGTTGTAGCAAACAGAGCGTAGTCGGTGGAAATAAGCCAGGGAATCGGCTCCATGCCGACCTGCACAAGCAGGAAATTCACCAGCCCGATCGATGACTGCCATATATAAAGTCGCCCCATAATCGCCGTCACGATCTGGGTGGTCACAAAGGGGACCAGAAAAAACGCCATAAAGAAGCGTGCCTTTCTCGTTCCCCGTATGCCACGAGTGCTCATGACACTGGAAATAAGTAACCCCAAGACAATAGCAAAAAGGGTCGTTCCAAGCGTGAACCAGATCGTCGCATTGATGGAACGAATGAACAGATGATCGGAAAACAGTCTGGTGAAGTTCTCCAATCCGATAAACGTTTCCTCTTCCATCCGACGCATGCGCAACGAGTGGAAACTCAGAAAAATCGCTCTGTAGATTGGATACCCGAGCGTAAGAAGCCCGAGGACCACTCCCGGGAGGATGAATCGCCAGGGCCGAAAATATCGTTGGATGGCCATCGTTATTGCTCCAGATATGCCAAAGGTCTGTTAATACCCTCACCCGGGCGCTGTTAGCGCCCGGGTGAGGACGACGTGCAGCGTTTAATGATGCGCTGTATCAGTCTTCGATGTATCCGACATCGCGGAACACCTGTTCCATGTTCTCCACAAGGCGTTCCTGTGCCTCTTCAGGACTTTCTACACCCTGAAGCACATCAGAGGCAAACTGACCGACAGGAGTGTACATAACCTCTCCCCATTCAGCGATCGGTTGACGCGGGAAGGCGTAGTCCATCTGCTCCTGGAATACCGGCAGAAAATCTTCATAGAACGGTTCAGATTCCAGGATCTCGTCACTTTCAAACTGCTCGTTGAAGCCGAACATGGCAGTTTCTTTGGTGAACTCAACCGCGTTTTCTACGTGAAGCCAATGCAGGAAGTCATAGGCATGCTCCTGATTGGGCGTATCGAATACGAGCACTCCACCACCGCCAAGGAACGAGCGGCCAATCGGAAGATCCTGTTTGTTGCCTTCCCAGCGTGGAAGTGTCGAGTATCCAACATTGCCTTCGGCTTCTCCGCTTTCGGCGGTCAGTACTGCTTCCGGCCACAGCTCCGCCATGGCGAGTCTGCCGTCTGCGAAAAGATCCACATGTTCAAGGAAATCCCACGTTATCGCGTCGGGCGGAAAGGTGTCCTCGATCAACTGAGTCCAGTATTCCACTCCTTCGAGCAGCATGGGGTCATCCAGGTCGGTCTCAAAGGTGTCAATATCGAAACCTTCAAGCCCCATGGAATAGACGATCGCAAGGAACGCACGAGCCATACCGCCCGGTTCGCTTATTGAGGCGGAGTAGCCGTAAAGGTCATGCTCCAGTTCTTCGCCGGCGACGGTTGCGCCTTCCGAGCGGGTAAAGAACTCCGCGACCTCATAGAGCTCCTGCCATGTCTCCGGAACCTCGAGGGGACGACCATACTCATCCTCGAACGCTTCCTGCTCGTCCGGATGGTTGAACCAGTCCTCGCGGACGACCATTATCGGCGACTGCGGATTTCGCGGAATCGCAATTATGTCGTCATCGCGCAGAAGCTCGTTTCTCATGTGAGACTCGATTACCGGTTCGGGAACGTTTCCCTCGGGCTGGAAATCGTACCGTTCCATATGCGGCCTCAGATCAGCCACATATTCATCGTAGTAGCCGAACCAACCCGGACTGTGATAGCCGATATCCCAGTCGCCGTCGGGCGCTTCGAGCTGAAACCGCTGCCAGACCTGGTCCG
>CAZMEV010000205.1:0-3124 GCA_964565375.1 uncultured Spirochaetaceae bacterium | reverse complement strand
CCCTGATGCGCTGGATGCTGATGGGCCGCCGGCAGGCGCGACACCTGACGCATCCGCCTGCCCGGGCGAAACCGCCCGCCTGAGTCTGCCCTTCGCTGTTCGCTCGACCCGGAACACCGGATGCACCGTAAGATGAATCGTGTATCCCCTTCGGTTAATCGCCATAGCAATGGAATCGACAAGGAAGGGCATATCGGTGGTAATCACTTCGACAACGGTATGCGGCGAATGCCAGCCGTGGCGTTTCGGCGTTGGATTATAGGCGCGCACCTTTATTTCGTCCCCCGCCCGGTCACGGGCGAATGACGAAAAGGCATTCGCGGCACCGACAAGGTTCTCCGGATCGCGTTCGACAAGGTCCTCTTCTGCAACACCGGCAAAGAAATGCTCTGTAAACCGGGCGACCTCTTCGCCACCTGCGGCCGCCCGGATGCCCTTTCGAATCTGCTCACCTGTTTTTCCGCTGTCCATTGAACCCAAGCGTAACGCGGGTTTCTCAGTCCGGCCAGTGAAAAAGAGCCCTGATGTGCCCGTTCGGTGACCTCTCAATGGGATTCGTATCGCGGCACGGGAAGCAGAAGGCCGGCCGGTCACGCCGGAACCCCTCTATCACAGGCGACCCGGATGCACACGAAAATCAGTTGTTGACAATATATAATTTCCCTCATATATTATGGAGTAGATAAAAGGCCAAGAAGGAGTACCAGCCAATGTTTCTAAAGCAGGTATACGACACAGGACTTGCCCAGGCGGCATACGTAATCGGGTGCCAGGCGACCGGAGAGGCGATCGTCATCGATCCCGAACGCGATATTGATCAGTATCATGAAATTGCAAAAAAGAATGACCTCCGGATTACCGCGGTAGCGGAGACCCATATTCACGCCGACTTCGTAAGTGGCGCCCGGGAATTCGCTCAGGATCCCGATATTACGCTGTATCTTTCGAGCCTCGGTGGACCTGACTGGTCCTACGGCTGGGTCGGCGATCGACCAAACACGGTTATGCTGTCGGATGGGGATGAGTTCATGGTGGGAAATATACGCTTCCGCGCAGTCCACTCACCCGGACACACCCCCGAGCATCTCAGCTACCTCGTCACCGACGTGGGTGGCGGTGCCGACGAGCCGATTGCCATGGCAACCGGTGACTTTGTATTTGTCGGCGACGTCGGACGCCCCGACCTGCTCGAGTCAGCCGCGGGAGTGGCCGGAGCAATGGAGCCGGGCGCACGGCAATTATCGGAATCTCTGCGTGGAACACTCTCGGATCTTCCCGAGTATCTGCAGATTCTTCCCGGCCACGGCGCGGGTAGCGCATGCGGAAAAGCGCTCGGTGCGATACCGACATCGACGCTCGGCTATGAGCGCAGATTTAACGGCGCGCTGTCGCTTGCCAACGAAAGCCCGGACCGTTTCGTGAAGGAAATTCTCTCCGGTCAGCCTGAGCCGCCACTGTACTTTGCGCGGATGAAGCAGGTAAACCGTGACGGAATTGAGGTGACCGGAGGTGTTCCGGACGTGCCGCACATGGACCCGGCTACCTTTGCCTCTGAAGCAAAGAAAGCGGGAACGCGTGTAATTGACACTCGCACCAGTCGCGATGAGTTTCTCGCCTCGCGCCTCCCCGAGGCAATACACGCGCCGAACAAAGGCACCGAACTGACAAACGCTGCAGGAAGCGTCGTAACCGCCGATGAACGGATTCTTCTTGTTCTCGGAAAAGAGGAAGAGCTTGATACGGTAAGCAGACTCCTCTACCGCATCGGCCTCGACAACATGGCAGGTTACGTTACCTTCGAGGAGCTTGCCGCCGACAGCAGAGTCGAACTCACGACCCTCGCAGCCCAGCCGTTCGACGGGTTTAAACCGACCGTTCTCAAAGCTGGAGACCGGGTACTCGACGTTCGCCGCAGTGACGAGTTCCAGGCGGCACACGTAGACAGCGCAGAGCACATTCCGCATACCCGCATTCGTGAGCACATGGATAAGCTCGACCCCAACACCCGCTACTACATCTACTGCCGGACCGGCCGAAGAGCTTCCATTATTGCAAGTTTCCTTGCATCAGCGGGATATGACGTAGTGCTTCTCGACGGCGACTGCGCGGATTGCATGACTGCATCAGAGGCGGCCTGAGAGGAAACGCGTTGTTCAGGACGCATGTGCGGCGCGCCGCTGTCCTGAAGCCGTCGCACATGGCGCTCGGCACGCAATGCTGTGGTACGACGGTAGCACAGTTCGGTTCTTTCGCCGTGGGCTCGCCTGGAATGGCACCCGCGGCGTTTTAGTATAGGATTACAGAACGAGGTAGCGGAAACTATGGGTGTAGAGACTATAGCACTGGCGGCCGGGTTCGGGCTGCTGGTCGGGCTATCGCTGGGATTGACCGGAGGTGGCGGGTCAATCCTCGCGGTGCCCCTTCTGGTGTACGGACTGGATATGGACCTTCGCACGGCGGTTGCGCTTTCGCTTGTTATCGTCGGCGCGACCTCGCTGTTCGGCGCCGTCATTCAGGCACGCAGCGGCCAGGTACTCTGGCGGGCAGGAGCGATACTCGGAATCGGCGGTATCGCTATTGCACCATTCGGGGCGATCGTCGGCGCAGGCATGAACGATGATGTTGTGGTAATCCTGTTTGCCGTACTTATGGTCATCGTGGGCATTCAGATGCTTCGCGGTGCCTCAGGCAGCGAAGTCGGAATTACCGAAGAAACCGATGGTTCAGGGGGAGCTCCTCCGGCAGGAGATGGCGCAAAAAGCCGGAAAGCTGCAACGTCGGTATCCTGCCGGACAGACGAACAGGGCCTGCCCATTCCTACATCCGGATGTATCGCAAGGCTGCTCGGCGCCGGAGCGGCGACGGGCTTTCTTTCCGGATTGTTCGGAGTTGGCGGAGGCTTTCTTCTGGTACCGGCGCTGCTGCTTGTCGGCGGGGTGAGCATGCACCATGCCCTGGCCACATCTCTCGTGGCTATCGCACTTACCTCGGTCTCCGGATTCATTTCCAACGTGGGCGCGGCAGAGACTATCCCGATCGTCACTGCGGTCATTTTCGCCCTCGGCAGTCTGATCGGTATGCAGTCAGGTGCCTACCTGAAAAACTATCTGCCGGCAAAGCTGCT
>CAZMEV010000204.1:0-3240 GCA_964565375.1 uncultured Spirochaetaceae bacterium | reverse complement strand
GGGCTGACCAGGGCCTCAGCCGGGCTGACCAGGGCCTCAGCCGAGTGCATCGATATGACATAGATGCAGGAGGAAGCCTGCGGTTTAATTATGCAGCCCGGCCGGTTAACGATGAGATTCTCGCACTCCTCTCCGACCTCTGCGAAGAACAGCGTATCAGCGAGCAGTTCCGGGCCCTGTACGAGGGGTACATCATGAACGTCGGGGAGGAACGGAAGGTGCTTCATCACCTCCTGCGTGGTCGGCTTGGTTCGTCCGTCGCTGAATCGGGCCGGGATATCGGCGCTTTCTACCGAGAACAGACAGAGCGGGTGGCCGCATTTGCGCGAGCGGTTCACGACGGACAGATCACCGGCTCAACGGGGAAGCCGTTTCGCAATGTTATCCAGATTGGAATCGGAGGGTCCGACCTCGGTCCGCGCGCGCTCTCGATTGCCCTCGAGGGACACGCATCCAAACGTCACGGTCATCCACGCATGAAAGCCGGCTTCATAAGCAACGTTGATCCGGACGATGCGGCGCAGCAGCTACAGGGTATGGACCCGGAAACGACGCTCTTTGTACTTGTCTCCAAGAGCGGAACAACCCAGGAAACACTCGCTAACGAGTATTTCGCCATTCAGCTCATGGAGCGATACGAGATTTCCGGACTGAAACCGCGGAAACATATGGTTTGTGTAACCAGCGAGAGCAGCCCTCTGGCCAAGTCCAGTGAATACCTCGACGCCTTCTTCATTGATGACTACATTGGCGGCCGGTACTCTGCAACCAGCCCCGTCGGCGGGGTAATTCTGAGCCTTGCGTATGGCCCCGATATTTTCGAAGAACTCCTTTCCGGAGCACATGAAGCTGACTCTGCAGCCACCCGCCCGTTCGCCGAAAACGCTTCACTGATCGATGCGGCCATTGGTGTATACGAACGGAATATACTCGGGTATCCAGCCACAGCCGTGCTGCCCTACTCCAATGCACTGCAGCGTTTTCCGGCCCATCTGCAACAGCTCGACATGGAGAGCAACGGCAAACGAGTGAACCGCCGTGGTGAACCGATCAGCTACGAAAGCGGACCGATCGTCTTTGGTGAGCCGGGCACGAATGGTCAACACAGCTTCTATCAGCTGCTGCACCAGGGAACCGATATAGTCCCCCTTCAGTTCATCGGATTTAACCGAAGTCAGCGCGAGGAGGATGTTGAAAGCGAGGGAACAACCAGCCAGATAAAGCTTAAGGCAAACCTCGCCGCCCAGATTGGTGCATTCGCACTTGGTCGCGACCATAAGGATGAGAACAAGACTTTCCCGGGGAACCGTCCATCGAGCCTGATATATGGCGAGGAGCTGACTCCACGATCTCTCGGTGCGTTGCTCGCACATTTTGAGAACAAGGTAATGTTTCAGGGCTTCCTCTGGAATATAAACAGTTTCGACCAGGAAGGTGTACAGCTTGGCAAGGTGCTGACCAAGGACATTCTCGCCGGTCACGAGCTTCCTGGGGCGCTCGAAGCGTATACACGGCTTCTCGGCATTCGCTGAGAGCTGGTGGCTGAGAGCCGTAGAATGAACAGCCGAAGGTCGATGGGAAAGACACGGCCGCCATAATAGACAGCTGGCGACGCGGCTGGTCTCCCTCCGGTGGAAAGGCAGCCACCACGAGAGCCGGGCTTCCGGCAGAGCGGAATCACCCGTCCGCGCCGGAAACATTGAATCGTTCGCGAGCATCCACAGATATCACCAGCGGATCCCCTCGTTTATGCAGAAATCCTACTCGTTTTCAAACATAGTTCTGCTGAGTTCTGCCGCGGCATCGGAAAACGCCCTGGAAGCTTCGCGGTACTTGAATCCCGTAATTATTCCAAGTCCGCTGAAAAGACAATCGTGCAGCGCATTACTGAACAACGTAAGATAGGCCCGGCGCTCGACCGTCCCATTCCGCCGGATTAACAGCCCGTTATTTCCGATGGTTCTCGAAAGTGCGGCAATCTGACGTGTGAGCACCGGGAAGAGCGACCGGACGAGGTTTACGTACTGCTTTCTGTAGGATTCATCGCCGGCAACCAGATACCGTATCTGTCGATACCGATCACGGTATGATCGCCCGCGCCTGGTACGCTTCGGCAGGGTCCTCCTGATGCGTTCGAGGACTTTCGAATGCCGCACCAGTTTGAAAAACGCCAGATAGAAAAGCAGCACCTGGGCGTTTCTCCGTATATCACCGGTTGCATCCGCACCGATAGTAACAAGAAGCGAACGAACGCTGTCATCGGCGAGGCGAAGGGCCTGCTCGACCGGCTCGGACGCAATAGAGGCAAAGGCACGCGATTGTTCCACTCGCTTTTCGATGGCCGTCGCAAGACGCTGCCGCGCCCGCTGGGCGTCCTGCCACAGATCATCCGCCCGCACGACTTCTATGGCGCGAGCCACCCGTGCACGTTTTTCCGCACCGAGCAGCGAAAGGGAACTGTCGCGTCGCATGAACGACGAGAGATTTGACACCCTCGCTCCCATTCGAGCACCAAGAGCATCGACAGCGAGTAGCTCGACCTCTGTAACCAGTTCCTCACTTGCCTCATCGCGCGCATGGTCCCTTGCGAGGACCTCTACAGTAAACCCTCGCAGGGCCTCTTTCATGCCGTGCTCGGCGAGAAGCCCGCGTGCGCGTTCATCCGCTATCTGTGCACACAGTGACCGCATGCTTCGAAGCGAAATGACCACCGCATCCGGTACGCTTGTTCGAAGCATATTGAGTGCCGGATCCTCGGGCACAAAAGCAAGGTCCCTGACATAGCTTGCCTGCTCGTCGCTTATTCGCGCTTCAGGTGGACTGTTGTTGTTATAATTGCGGACAATATCCCGCGGATTAAACCCATCCGGTCCACCCCCGGAGAAGCGATTATGCCATACAAGAACCTCACGTGGCCCTCTCGACTCAAACAGTGATCGCAGCCACCCGCCGGCCGACATATGAGCGGTAGGTTCAGGGTTTGTGACAAGGAGAATATGCCCGGCAAGGTCGGCGAACGCGAGGTTTGTCTCTTCCTCACTTCCTGCCGGTAAATCCATAACGAGCACGTCATAGCGCTCGATAAGCTCATCGCGATATCGCTCAGCAATCAGCCGACGGACGAGCGCCGAGGCAACGGCAACGCCGGACCGAGACAGCCCGGTCGATTCAAACCCTTCACGTTCACCAGTCCCGGCTTCAGCGCCGGCGACCTGCCCGCGTGCAGCCCCGCCATCCCCG
>CAZMEV010000203.1:1941-3241 GCA_964565375.1 uncultured Spirochaetaceae bacterium | reverse complement strand
ACGAGCATTATTATTCCGTGGCTGAAGGAACAGTATCCGGGCTCCGAGGTGGTCGGGGTGTGCACGAATGTCGGCCAGGATGAAGACTGGGACGGCATGGAGGAAAAGGCGCTTGCTAGCGGCGCGAGCAAGCTGTACATACTCGATGTACGTGAGGAATTCGTCTCCGATTATCTGTGGCCGATGCTTCGAGCCGGTGCGATCTACGAAGGCAAATATCTTCTCGGCACAAGTATTGCCCGGCCGCTCCAGGCGAAGAAGCAGGTGGAAGTCGCCCTTCAGGAAGGAGCCGATGCGGTCGCCCACGGCTGTACCGGTAAGGGAAACGACCAGGTTCGCTTCGAGCTGACCTATAAGGCGCTTGCTCCGCATCTCGAAGTAATTGCTCCCTGGCGGATGTGGGATATCCGAAGCCGCGAGCAGGCTATCGATTACGCGAAGAGCAAAGGCATTCCCATCGGCGATATCTCGAAGCAGAACATATACAGCCGTGACTGGAACGTATGGCACATGAGCCATGAAGGCGGCGAGCTCGAGGATACCTGGGAGCGCCCGCGACCGGAGATGTATCATCTGACCAATGATCCGCGGAATGCTCCGGATGAGGAAGAAGAGATTGTCATTGAGTTCGAGCACGGGCTGCCGGTTTCTGTCAACGGTGAGAAGCGGAAGCCTGTGGACCTGCTGCGGACACTCAACGAGCTTGGCGCAAAACACGGTGTGGGCCGGGAAGACCTGGTAGAAACCAGGCTTGTCGGCATGAAAAGCCGCGGCGTATACGAAACGCCGGGCGGCACGATTCTGTACAAGGCACTTCGCGAGCTCGAAATGATCACCCTCGACTTCGACACGCTCGCAATGAAAAATCAGCTTGCCCTCAGATATGCTGATGTTGTGTACGCGGGCAAGTGGTTTACCCACTTCCGCGAGAGCATGGATGCATACATGAAACAGGCGGCGACCTATGTGACCGGAAGCGTGCGCGTTGTACTCTACAAGGGGAATGCGATGATCGCCGGGCGGCAGAGCCGGTACAGTCTCTACATTGCCGACCTTGCAAGCTTCGGCGAAAGCACCTACGATCATGCCGACGCCACCGGCTTTATTAATCTGTACGGCCTGTCCACCGGGGTCGCCGCGCTCGTCCACGATTCGCGCATGCGACGTGATGAAGGCCCGGCGGTCGAAATGCAGGCAATGGCCGGTTTCCACGAGAAATAGTCCGTTTTTTTGCGCCGGCCGGCAGACCAGGCGCCCTGGGTGGCCAAGCGCCACCCGGGGTGGGCTATGCAAACCGGGG
>CAZMEV010000203.1:0-1841 GCA_964565375.1 uncultured Spirochaetaceae bacterium | reverse complement strand
GGGTGGACCAGGGGCTCGCGGGCCGGTCAGGGGCCGGCAGGTGGGTCAGGCGCCCTGGGCAACCGCGCATGATCGTGTAAAAACTCAAATGACCTGCGAAAAATGGAAAACAACACCCCAGCAACGGCTGCTTTCGATCGTGGCACTTCTTACCATAATCCTTATTTCGGGGTGTACAAACGAGCAGTTTCGCGAATTTACACAAAGCGGGAGGCCGCGCGCTTCCGACGGAGTCATAGATCTCCGTGACACCGATCTATCCGATGGGGTGCCGCTCGACGGTGAGTGGGAGTTCTACTGGAATCAGCGCCTATCCCGTGCCGAGATCACCGAACCAGGAATCAGACCTTCCCACACTGTCCGGGTTCCGGGACCGTGGCACAGCTCAGTGGTCGACGATCACACTCCACACGCAATGCCTGACATTCGTCCCATTAACCGGGACGTCACGCGCACCGGTTTCGCGACCTACCGTCTGCGGGTACAAATAGATAATCATGAAGAACTCGGTGCAGTTCATCTACGCTTGAGTAATATCGCCACAAGCTACCGCATTATTGTGGATGGCACGGTGGTTGCGATTGCGGGTCAAACCGGTGAGAGCCCCGGAACGGTGCTTCCACGTTGGACAACCCAGGTGGCATCGTTTGTCCCGACCGGCGAGGAGTTCGACCTTATCGTTCAGGTATTTAATTTTCACTACGCGAGAAGTGGAATTATTCATTCGCTGGAGCTCGCGGACTCGAACATCTATTCACGCCCGATCCGTCGACAACGGTATAGAGATTGGTTTCTTTTCGGCGCGCTGGTCAGTATCGGAGCATTACACCTCGTATTGTACTTCCTTCATCGAGACTCCCGGTCCGTTTTGTCGTTTTCGATATTCACGGCCAGTGTAGCAATGCGAATTCTGACAACAGGTGAACCGCCGGTGCTGTCCGCTCAAAGCGTCTTACAGTGGGAACTTGTGATGAAGCTCGAGTACCTCACCCTGTTCTCAGCGGTTCCTGCATTCGGGCTGTACGTGAGCAAACTTTTCCAGAAAGAGTTCTCAGCCCGCCTGCAGAGATGGCTTATCATCATCATGACGGTTCCTGTGGTGTTCACGCTGGTAACTCCGGCGCGAATCTTCGGATTGATCACGACACCATACAGCATTCTCGTGATTGCTCTCATGGTGTACGTCATACGGGTCGCCGTCCGCGCGATCCGTTCAGGCCGAAGAGGCGGTAACATATTCATGCTGGGGTTTCTGGTCCTGATACCGTTTGTCATGAACGACATTCTTCATTATCAGGGGCTCCTGCGAACGGGCTACCAGTTCGGAGTCGGAGCCGTGGTATTTGTCGGTTTCCAGGCGGTACTGTTAGCCCTGCGAAACGCCGATGCCTACCGGCGCATCGAACGGCTCCTTCGCGAACGGGAGGCCCTGCAGGAGCTTACCAACATCGACTCCCTTACCGAGGTAAGCAATCGCCGACACTTCGACGAGGTGTACATGCGCGAGTTTCAGAGAGCACGTCGTGAGGGCGACCCTCTTTCCCTCATAATGATCGATATCGATGGCTTCAAGCCGTTCAACGATTACTACGGCCATCCCGCCGGGGATCAGGTCCTCCGGCAGGTGGCCGCAGAAATCCGATCAAGGGCGCGCAGGGCCTCCGATCTTGTCGCTCGGTACGGAGGAGAAGAGTTCTGTATCGTACTGCCATCGACCGATGAACATGCTGCTGTCAGACTCAGCGAGCAGATCCGAACGGCGATCGAACAGCTGCAACTCGAGCACACAGGGGCTTCTGCGGATAACGCCGGAAGTAGCGCCTCCGCGCCCAGTTCCTCCG
>CAZMEV010000202.1:0-3268 GCA_964565375.1 uncultured Spirochaetaceae bacterium | reverse complement strand
GGTCGTGGATAAACGCGGTAACCAATACGGTTGCCAATGTCCAGCGGCAAGGATTCTACCCGGTTATTCTCTGCTCCGAGGGTGCGCGACCACTCATTCGTGCAAGTACGGTGCGTGATGTACCGGATATCGCGGTGCTCAGTGTTCCTGAGATTGCATCCGACATTCGCGTCAACAGTCTCGGAGAGATCCGGGTGTGATTACGAGCCAAAGACCGGGGGATATAATGGAATATTTTGTGGAACAGGGTACCACGCATCGGGATGCGCTCGAAAAGGTGCGTGCCAAATACGGTGATCAAGCCAAGGTAATGCATCAGCGAACGATTCGCATGGGAGGATTTCTCGGCCTTTTTTCCCGTGAAGGGGTAGAGCTCACCGGATATCTTTCCAAGGAACCTTCCACAAGGTCCCGGAAACCCTCCGATCCGGAAGAGGAAAAACGGAAGATTCTCGGGCAGGTGAAAACGAACAATGATCGGACGCTCGAAACTCTTGTGAAAGAGGTCCAGGGCCTGAAATCTCAGTTGCAGGAAGGCGCCTATGCGTCTGCACCCGTCGAGCAGGAACACGAGTCAGTGGCACATGTTCGTGAGCTGCTTGAACGCAATGAGTTCACTCCTTCATACATTCGTGAGATTCTTGCCCGGTTGAAACGCGAGTTCGCAATAGATGAACTCGATGAACTTGAAATGGTTGAACAGCGTGTTGTCGAGTGGATCGGAGAAAGCATTTCGCTTTATGACTATGAGAACGAGCCGAGGAAGCATACGTTCGTACTGGTGGGCCCGACAGGTGTCGGAAAGACGACAACAATCGCGAAACTCGCTGCGATGTGGGGCCTCGGCTCGCGAGGACTGTCGGCTCATGATGTGCGAATTCTGACTATTGACAACTACCGCATCGGAGCCCGCCACCAGATTGAAACCTATGGTGAGATAATGGGAATTCCCGTGCACTGCGCGGAATCGTATGCGGACCTTGAGAAGCAGATGGCTTTGTACCGCGATGTTGATCTTGTATTTGTCGATACAATCGGCAAAAGTCCCAAAGATTCACGCAAAATCGGCGAGATGCGGGAAGAGCTTGAAGCGTGTGGAAGGAATTCCAGCGTTCATCTCGCGGTATCATCAACTACCAAAGCAAGCGACCTGGAAACGATTATGCAGCAGTTTGAACCGTTCGCGTATCGCTCTGTGGTGGCAACCAAGCTGGATGAAACGTCGTGTGTGGGTCCGCTTATCAGCACTCTTCACGCAAAAAATAAGCCACTGTCGTATATAACCGATGGACAGCAGGTTCCGGTGGATATTCATCGGGCGGATGTTGTCAGTGTCCTGCTTAGACTCGATGGCTTCCGTATTCAGCGCGAGCGACTTGAAAACCGCTTTGCGACGCAAAACACCCGGGCATAATGTGACCGGATTTCGTTGAATGTAACAGGAGATTGGTGAATGGCGGATCAAGCTGAAACCCTGCGTGAAATCATGCGAAACAAGAACGGTGGCGAAGAGACCAAGGTCAAAACCCGTGTTATTGCTGTGGCGAGCGGCAAGGGTGGAGTTGGAAAAACCAACATTTCCACGAACATGGCGATCGCCTACGCAAATCTCGGTAAACGTGTCGTTCTCATGGACGCGGATCTCGGGTTGGCGAACGTGAATGTTGTCCTCGGGATGATCCCGAAATATAATCTCTATCATCTTATTCGCCGGCAGAAGACGATGCGAGAGATTATTATGGAGACGAATTACGGAATCAGCATTGTCGCCGGCGCGAGTGGATTCTCCAAAATCGCAAATCTTAATGAAGAAGAGCGGCAAGGATTTGTGGAAGAGTTGTCCGAACTGTCCAATGCGGACGTCGTCATTGTAGACACCGGCGCGGGGGTTTCCAACAATGTCTTAAGCTTTGTTGCTGCCGCGGACGAGGCGATTATTGTTACGACCCCGGAACCAACGGCGATCACGGATGCCTATGGCATAATAAAGGTTATCGCAACCGAGATTGATAACATAGGACTGAGTCTGAAACTCATAGTCAACAGGGTCAGTTCGGTCACGGAAGGCAAGAAAGTGGCCGAACGCGTGTGCAACATTGCGGGGCAGTTTCTTAATTTGAAGGTTGATTATCTCGGATACGTCTATGACGATCCGGATGTACATCAATCTGTGCTTCGCCAGAAACCCTTTATCGTATCCAACCCGAAAAGCAAAGCAAGTATTTGCCTGCAGCATATCGTCGGAAGGCTCGAGAAGGTTGAATTCAGGGAGGGGGGCGGAGTAGCACAGTTTCTCAAACGGCTGATCGGGCGTGGTGGAGAATGAGCTTTGCTTGACGGTGTATAGTATTTTGCCTACCATGCCGGATTGGAGAGGGGAGTATCCGATTGTTCGAATCGGTTCATGCAAAACTGGTCGCCTATAGCGCCGCAGCGGCGTTCGTTCTCTCGTTTTTCACGGGTGTAATTTCCGGAGTGTCGTTCGGGGTAGCCGTGTTCCGCTCGATCATCAGCGGAGTTCTGTTTGGAGGCGGGGCACTTGCGGCACGCATGATCGTCGAGCGGTATATGCCTGAATTGCTTGATTTGTCGTCAGGCGAGGCATCTCCCCAATCCGGAAGTGGAATTGACATCTCAATCGGTGATGACGGCGAAAATGATGCGGCGGCTTCCGGGACCGCGGCCACATCCGGGGATACAGCGGCCACATCCGGGGATACAGCGGCCACATCCGGGACCGCGGCCACATCCGGGGATACAGCGGAGCGCAGCGCATCCGGTTCAGGCGGCTTTTTCGACGATAGTCTTATTGAAGAAGTCGACGAAGCGCCGCTGGATGAAAGCCAGAGCGGGGTGGCGTCGGAATTTCCCGCATCTGACGCATCTGCGTCTGACGCACCTGAAGGAACGGCTCCTTCATCTGATGAAGGTGAAGGTCTGCCGGATCTCGACGGGCTCGGCACGTTTGAACCGGGGCTTGAAGCTGAGAAGGTATCAAGTCGTGAATACGAAGGCGGTGCATCTGACGAGCGGTTACCGGACTCTGGTGGGACTGCCGGCAATGAAACGGCGGCGTCAGACGATGAAGACAGTCTGGAAGGGATAGATTCGCTGGATAACGCGCCGGGTTCGGGGGCAAAATCGGGCGGTGCGCAAGGTAGTTCGGAGGGCGGTGATCCGAAGATGATGGCCGAAGCAATTCGCACCGTATTGAAGCGGGAAGGTTCGTAAAGGGGTATGCATGAGTGAACAGCTGCCCGCCGGCAAG
>CAZMEV010000201.1:0-3305 GCA_964565375.1 uncultured Spirochaetaceae bacterium | reverse complement strand
GGCCGACCACCGGAGCTGCAGGCCGACCACCAGACCACCGGCCAACCACCGAGGCCGCCGGCCGACCACCACAGACCCCGGCGAGCATCAATAATACTTCAGGTCGATGT
Source organism: uncultured Spirochaetaceae bacterium (assembly GCA_964565375.1). Lineage (GTDB taxonomy): Bacteria > Spirochaetota > Spirochaetia > DSM-27196 > SKKC01 > SLAN01. The sequence continues at coordinate 3,195 of CAZMEV010000201.1, read as the reverse complement.
TTTCCCCGGGTTCAAAACGCCTCCGGCCTAAAACTCCTCGAACGCCTCGTCCGACGACCCGTCAGAATCCGTATCATTCTCAAACAGCTTAATACCGGTAGGCTGCTGCCCCTGCCTTCCTGTCTGGCTTTGCTCGTTTCCTGATGTCACGCGGCCGCCGGCCTGACCTGCTGAACCCTGCTCCCGGCTCCTTCCGGCGTTTGCCTGAGCCCGGCGCCGTCCGGCAGGTTCACCTCCGGTCCCACCCTGCTGCCCGCTCTCCTGGGTGCCCGAGGAGCGGGTTCCGCCTGATTGCGTTCCACCGCCTGCACGTTGCGCAGCACCGTTTCCGGCTCCCTGCTGTCCCGGCGCTGCAAGGCTCCGTCTTCCGCCGGTCAATTCAGCCTCATTTATCCGGAAGAAACTCACGCTCTGCTCGAGCTGCTCGGCCTGAGCCGAAAGCTCTTCCGAGGTCGATGCGATTTCCTCCGATCCACTTGCATTCTGCTGGGTCACCTGATCGAGCTGGTTAATCGATTCACTGATCTGAGCAGCTCCACTCGCCTGTTCCTTGCTCGACGCAGTGATCTCCTGCACCAGCTCCGCCGTCTTGTTAATGTCAGCCACAACTTCGGAAATCGTCTCCCCGGCGTTTTCCGCCTTGGAGACACTCTGATTGGATACCTCGTTAATTTCAGCAGCGGCCTTTTTACTGCGTTCAGCCAGTTTTCTGACCTCACTTGCGACCACCGCAAAGCTCTTCCCCGCATCACCGGCGCGGGCTGCCTCTATGGCGGCGTTAAGCGCGAGCAGATTTGTGTTACGCGAAATCTCTTCGATAATACCGATCCGGTCGGCAATGTCGCGCATTGCCTGGACCGTTTCATTAACAGCCTCACCGCCCTCGGATGCTTTACCGGCCGCCTTCTGCGCCAGCTCGTCGGTGGCCTGCGCGTTTTCAGAGTTCTGGTTAATAGATGAGCTCATCTGTTCCATGGATGCGCTCACCTCCTCTCCCGAAGAAGCCTGTTCGGAAGCTCCCTCCGAGAGCTGTTGCGCCGAAGCGCTTAACTGCTGACTGCCGCTGGATACATTCTCGCTTGCCGACTTAACCTCTCCAATAATCTGGGTAAGGCGATCCCGCATATTGCCGAGGGCATCGGCGAGAACTCCGATTTCGTCCTTCTGGTCCACCGCAATCGTCGCCGTCAAATCTCCCTGCGCCATTGTCTGCGCAAACGCTACACCCCGGCGGATCGGCTTCACGATCATATTGGCAACCGCTACCGCAGTCAGAACGATTACGACGGCGACAATTGCTCCGACAATCCATAACGCGATCACCAGGGTCCTGACCGGCTCGTATACCTCGGCCTCATTGATCTCGGCGAGCAGTGCCCATGTCGAGTCGAACACTTCCACCGGAGTATATGCTGAATACACCATACCGCCGACGTAATCCTCGATAAGCCCGTCGCCGGTGGTCCCCTGCAACGCTTCACGGCTTGCCTCGGTATCCACCGAACCGGCTTGCGGATCTGCGAACGATGCCGCAACCGAATGCGTTTCCGGCGAAAGGAACGAGTCGGAACGCATGAGGTTATCCGGACCGACAAGATACGTCTCGCCCGTTTCACCCATACCGGTACGCTCCTGCATGACCGCGTTTATCTGATCCAGCGGCAATTGCAGGGCTACCACCGCTTCCACCTCGCCTTCGGGCATCAGAGGCTGCGCGATAAATGCCGCAGGCTCATCAGAGGGCTCATAGTATTGAAAATCACCGAAGGCGAACGCTCCTGTGTCAATCGTCTGCTGAACGGCATCGGCCAGACTGGATTCGGAGTAGGGTCCGGTGAGAATGTTAGTCTGGTAATCGGACTCCTGTTCAACCGTATAAAAAATGCGTCCCGCCGGATGAATCAGGAACAGATCATAGTACCCATACACGTCACTGTATTCGCTGAAAAAATCATCCGTGCGACCCGCAAGCTGCGGCGTTATCGCCTCATCCAGATTCATGGTGGTAATAATTACCCAGTCCATCCCGGGTATATCGAGCGGCTGATAAACGGCCATGACAAGGTCGCCTTCGCTGTCGGTAAACACCGCGCTTCCGCTTTCGCCGTCAAACGCCCGCCCGACATACTCGGCATCGGCTTCAATGCCGGTTGCATCGTAGCCGAAGACAAATTCTCCGTCGCCCATCGTCTCCATGTCGCTGCGCAACAGAAGCTGTCCATCCCGGGACTCCATCAGGTACGTTTCTCCTGTTTCGCCGAGCCCGGTTCGATTGCCCACAATACGATTCATACGCTCGGCAACCGGTGTCCCCGGCGCCACCTCTTCGGGGGCTATCTCATTGGCCTCAAAATAATCCTCGACGGCAGCCGCCTGGTTGGAATGAACCGCCTCGAGCCTGTCGAAGGCATCCTCACGAAGCGCCTGAACCGTATCTACGAGCACCCCCAGATCGCCTTCACGCTCTTCGAAATAGCTTGTGATCTGCGTCTCTTTAATATCCCGCACCGCGCGGAGCTGCCCCATCGAAGCCTCAGTCAGCGCAGTACTCGCGGTCGCCGCAGAATAAAAGCCGAGTACCACAAGCGGCACGAGGCCCACTGCAAGAAACAACACGATCAGTTTTACTTTGAGACCTATATCTTTAAAACGCACCATGCCTTTGATATTGGAGGGTTTAACTATATTTGGCAAGTATAGAAAACTCGGGACGAAGCCGGTGAGCCGGCCCGGGATCCAGTGCCGGAAGGTACCCGACTGCCGGCAGTCGGGCACGAACTCCGGCCTCTAACGCTCAAATGGCCGTCACCTCACGACTGAAAATCGGCTCCGCGCGTTTCGCCGCTTCGGCTATCTCTTTCTCTTCGGCCTCGCTCAACGGAGTGAATCGGTCAGCCGCATCGCAGGCCCACTCGAAGTGCTCCATGTGCCCCGGGCTTACCGCCGCCACAACAGGGCGCGAAAGCGTAAAACGAAGTCCACGTTCGGCCTCCTCGAAGTTGTCCACCGGACGGTACCAGGCCTTCTTCCATTCGCGCGGCTCATCCTCCTGCCGGCGACGTTTCGCAAGCGCCTTGAGCGCGAGCACCGCCGTGCCCTGTTTCTCCGCGGCCTCCACAATGCGCGGACCGATGCTTCCCGCATGCCACGTCGCCCAGTTAATCGGAAAGAGCACCGAATCAAACGGAAACGCTT
>CAZMEV010000200.1:0-3381 GCA_964565375.1 uncultured Spirochaetaceae bacterium | reverse complement strand
TCATTTGTGATCAGGATATTCATGTTCCCCTACCCAGTAGCGAACACTGTACCCTTAATTTCCCGTTTCGTGAACCTGCGCGGGCTCACCCTGCTCTACCTCGATCCAGCCCGCATTGAACCCGAAAATCGAGTCGTATTCTTCCATCTGGGTTCGCAGTCCGTCAAAAGCCTCCGAGCGACACAAGGTCGCGAGGTATCCCCCGAGGCCGGGACCGGTAAGCCTGCTGCCGTACACGCCCCTGACATCCTGTGTTCGGCGGGCAAGCCAGTCGAGTTCCGGACAGCTCAGTTCCAGGAGATCGCCGATATCCGTATGCGACCTACTTACAAGACGTCCGAGCTGTTCCGGTTCGTCTTTGACAATCGCTTCCTTTGCCAGTTCAACGCGCTCGAGTTCCCGCATGACATGAAGACAGGTTCGTCGCTCCCGGGCGGAAAGCCCCTCGAGATGATCGTTAAGCTCGTCCCGGACATGACGCACACTGGCTGTACCGGCGGAGCCGTTATTCCGGGATGTTTCCTCTTCCGAGGGTGGCGGGGAAACAGCGCGATCGGGCTCGAAATCTGCGCACCCGAGCAGAACATTTTCCCGCTCGTCGTAGTCCTCTTCATCATCAGCCTGCGGAGGCACCTGCGAATCGATAAGCACAAGCCGTGTGTCCGCGGGAATTGGGCCCACAGGCTCTATTCGTCTACTTCCATGCCGGTAGATTACTATCTGCCCGGGCGAAGATAGAGAGCTTATGGCCGCATCAGCCTCACTCGGCCGCATGCCGGCATACTTCTTCTCGGCATGATATGCCGCATGCACGGGATCGATTCCACCTCTCGGGAGATCAAGAAGACGTTCAAGCGCGAGACTCAAGGCAACACATACGGCTGTGCTTGAGGCAAGCCCCCGGCTTATCGGGACGTTTCCCGTTATCGTAATATCCAGGCCCTTCATTCGATGACCCCGTTCGAGCACGTGTGCAATAACGCCCTTCGGAACATTCGCCCAGCGATCTTCGCGTCTCGGTTTAATACTTGTAATGCCGGTCCGCCGACGCTCGCCGATATCCGGAGCATAGAATCTGAGACTGAGATCACGCCTGGGACTGACCGCGACTGATACACCCCTGTGAAGCGCCATTGACAAGGTGGGTACTCCAGCTCGTTCAACATGCTCTCCAAGAAGGTGCACAACACCGGGAGCAAAGCCCACGACTCTGGGCGACGTCTCGTATTCAGCGCTGTGCAACGACCGGATGTCCGTCTCTGCCATCCACTACCTCACTTCAATTCGTCCGACAAAACCCGATTACCGGGTTTTCTTCATTTTTTTTAATGCTCCCGCGATTAAAACCTTGTTGGCACGGGCTCCGATGGTTAAAATTCTGTGCAACTACAGGTCGGAAGCTACTGCGGCATCGCATTAAGGTTACTATGTTAGTGCCGTGCACCGACACGAGCAAGAAAAAAACAGAATATTTCCCTACGCTCGCAATGCTGCATCGTGTAAGGAAAGCAGAACATGTGTGCGACATAACGGCATTGCACCCGTGTACCGCGCAAGTATATCATCTTTTCCGCGATGAAAGCACCCCTGCTTGCACTACTTTCAGCTTCTGCCTTCGCAGCAGCCCTTCCCAATGAATTTCTCGAGTACGGAAGTCCCTTCCTCGGACTGGTCGCGCTGGTACCGCTCTACGCCGCATTTCGAGTCGCCCCGGAGATGAGAACTGCGATGCGAGCAGGTGCCGTGTTCGGAGCCATATCCACCATGCTTTCAAACTACTGGCTCGCGAACTTCGGCGAGTTCTCGGTCTGGACGCTCGGGGGACCGACCGTTGGTTACATCGGTTACAATATCCTCCTGGCGACCGTATTGTATACCCTCATGCGACTCCCCTCCTCTTTGCGACCCCTGGCATTCGCACTCGCGTGGACCGGTTATGAGCTGCTCAAAAGCATAGGGTATCTCGGCTATCCCTGGGGACTCGCTGCATATCCCTTCGGGGACGTCATTGCCGCAATGCAGATCGCCGACGTTACCGGCGTATACGGCCTGTCGTTTATCGTGGTGTACATGAACGCAGCAATTGCTGAAGTTGTTATAGACCGCGGGTATCGCGGTGTTCGGGCGCATGCCGCGTCTGTGGGTGGTTCACTCCACAGCGCTCTCCACCGCCTGCCTTTACGTCATCTTCTGCTCGCCGTCGTGCTGCTTGCCCTGAACTTCGGCTACGGATGGCACCGGATTTCTCAACCAGCTGCTCCGGACGACACCATGCGGGTGGCACTGATTCAGCAGAATACCGACTCCTGGCAACCGGGCAATCTCTCCAACACACTTTCCATTCTCCAGAACCTGTCACTCGAAGCGCTCGAATACCGTGAACACGATCTGCTCGTGTGGAGTGAAAACTCTATCTCCGTGCCATACCAGCAGTACCGCGATACGTATCTTTCCCGGACGCCAACGAGCCGGCCGTTTACCGAATTCATAGAGCAAATCGACACGCCGCTCATGACAGGCAGTCCGTACCTGCCGTCAGACACAGGACAGACTGCATGGAATGCCGCGCTGCTCATTGAACCCGGAACAGGCGACATAATTGACCGCTACGGTAAACGGCAACTCGTTCCGTTTGCCGAGCACATCCCTTTCTGGGAGTTCGAGCCGATCCAGCACTTTTTCCGGAACGTTGTTGGCCTTCAGGCCGCCTGGTCCAGGGGAGACAGCAGGGTGCTCTTCGATCTTCCCACGCAAAGTGGAACAGTGGCTGCGTCGGCACCCATATGCTTCGAGGACGCATTCGCCTCACTGATCCGGGATTTCACCCGGGATGGCGCGGATGTCATGGTGAATCTCACCAATAACGCATGGTCGGAAACCGACTCCGCCCAGTTTCAGCACTTTGTAGCAGCTCGCTTCCGGGCCATCGAGGCGCGCAGACCACTCATTCGATCCACCAACGCCGGGCTCACCACTGTGGTGGACATAGACGGCACAACGGTGGACGCCCTGCCGATGTTCGAAGCTGGTTTCCTCAGCGTCGATGTACCTTTGTACACTTCAGGCGGCTTGACCGCCTACCATATCTGGGGCGACGTCTTTGCCTATCTGGCACTGGCAGCGACTGCAGCATTCGTCGCCGCCATTGCTCTTGGTCAGCAGCGGGAAGGAACGGCCGCAGCATATACGACCGACCTCAGCACCGGAACAGGCTGAACAGGGATATGGAATCTGAACGAGGCCATAAACTCCGGAGGCGGTAAATGGCCTGAGGAGTCGATAGGCTCTTGGAAGAGAAGACTCTGAAGACTCTCAACTGGATCGTGAAATCTGGGCGAAGCCGTCACATGCCGTCACATGCCGTCACATGCCGTCACATGC
>CAZMEV010000199.1:0-3418 GCA_964565375.1 uncultured Spirochaetaceae bacterium | reverse complement strand
GAGATAGTTCTGAAGGCTACCGACCTCGACGGGTATCTGACCGATACCGACGTTGAACGGCTTGGTGAAATGGACCGGCTGTACGGGCAGGCAAGTGAAGTGTTTCAGCGCCTGGTCATGCGTACCGGGTCGGATCATTCCGACGACCGAAGACGACTCATCGACATTTACAACGAAATGGGTCGCTTCATGCAGGAAGTCGCGGCGAACGAGCCGCGAGTTCAGGTCTATTCGTTCGGGACGCCTAAGGAGGTGCATGGAGAGGCGAGCCGGCTTATTGCCAAGCTGCGCGACACGAAGACCGGCCGGGCGGAGTTCATTTATTACACCCAGAGGGCGTACGAGCTGCTGTTCAATTTCTCGTTCGGAGCCGCGGGCGGATCGCGCAAGAATCACCTGATCGTGCCGACGCCTGTGGATATTCCGTATCAGAACTTTGCGGTTCACAAGATACCCGATGTAGATAACGCGCTCGAGAACACGGTTATGTGCGTCATGCTCAGGGGTGCGCTTCTTCCGAGCATGATCATGTCGAAGGAGATAGAGGAGTACAGTTCGACCGGATACGTTACCCCGTTCGCTCTTTTCCGAATCAAGCGAAATGAAAGTAAGAGCGAGAAGGACATGGAATACCTGCTTGACCTTCAGCGCAGTTTTTTCCGCCTCGAGGACCTGCACGACCGGGATCTGGTGTTCGCCGATCCAATGAACGCCACCGGGGGCAGTCTGGTGACGATCCTTCAGTATCTCGAGCGCGAGGGAGTCAAACCACGCTCCATTCGTTTCTTCAATGTGATCGCCGCGCTGAAAGGTGCGCTGCGAATTGTCAGGGCGATTCCGGACGCCGTTGTGAGTACGCTCTGGATGGACCCGGTGCTCAACGACATCGCGTATATACTGCCGGGGCTTGGTGACGCCGGCGACCGGATTAACGGTGTCGACGCGGAGGGAGCGCCGCGTAATATAATTCAGCTTATCGCCGACTATGGGTCGAATATCAGCGAACTCTACCGCTCGCAGGTACGCGAGATCGAACGGACGGTGCTTCGACCATGAAGGCGGCACTGCTCGTCGCGACAGCATGGCTGCTGCTTACTGGCTGTGCGACCGGGTTGAGCCGCGAGGAGCTTGCCGATGAATACGTGAACATCGGCAACGCGTACCTCGACCTTGATCAACCGGAAGAGGCGGCTGAGTACTTCGTGCGGGCCGCCGACCTTAATCCGGATCTTCGTGTGGCTAGCTTTAATCTCGCCCGTGCCTGGCTTGAAGCCGGCCGCGTCGCAGCAGCGGTGGAACTTCTCGAGGAGCTTCTCGCAGAGGACCCTGACAATACACTCTTACTGCGGACTCTCGGGGTAGCACAATATCGCGCCGGCGATAATGAGGCGGCACGCGAAGCCTTTGAGGCAGCACTCGAGCAGAACGAGCGCGATGCCGACGCTCTGTACAATCTCGGGGTTATCGCGGTGGAGGAGGCGCGGTATCCCGAGGCGGTCGAGTATCTCGAGCAGGCGGAGCGCTTCGACGACGGAGAGGATATTGCCCGGGAGCTCGGACTGGCGCTGTTTGAGCTCGAGCGTGACGATGAGGCCGCCGAATACCTGTCGAAACTTTCTGATGTGGATGAGGACGGAGCCGTTCTTCGGGCACGCGGCGCCATCGCCTCACGCCGGGAGGCGTATGGCGAGGCGGTGGAATGGTATGAGCGTGCGGTAGAGGCTGACGGAGAAGATCCTCAGGCGAGGTTCGAGCTGGCGAGGATCCGGCTTGCCTTTATCGATGAGCGGGAGGCGGGCATTGCTAACCTCAGGGCCGCCCTGGATCGTGGATTCGAGGATGAGGACGCTATTGAATCGCTGCTGGCGGATCTGGACGGCGAGGCGCTCGACCTTGTCGAGGGCGTACTGATCGATGAGGGCCTGCTTCCGGAAGCAGATGGTTAAAGCATGACCTGAACGCGCGACCCGAATGTAAAGCCGCGCGGGCCGGCGACGCATTGAACCGCACTCCGAAACGTCGCCGGTGGGATGGGGAAAACATCAACCTGAAAGATTATCTTCGAGTTGAGCTGTCACCGCTTCAATTGACTGAGCCGCGTCGATTTCAGTCAGGCGGCCGTCTTTCTTATAGTAGTCGATAACCGGTGCTGTCTGGTCGCGGTACACTTCGAGCCGGTGCCGTATCGCATCCTCTTTGTCATCCTCTCGAAGGACAAGTGGCTCCCCGGTGACATCGTCGGTGTCCGGAGTTTTCGGCGGATTGAATTCGACATGATAGGTGCGCCCGCTTCCCGGATGCACACGACGCCCGCTGAGTCTGCGCACCACCTGCTCATCGGCGATATTGAAGTAAATAACCCGTTCGACCGTTGCGAATTCGTCGAGTGCAGTCGCCTGTTCGACGGTGCGCGGGAAGCCGTCGAGAATCCATCCGTTTGCTGCATCCGGCTGCTCGAGGCGGTCGCGCACCAGATCAATGGTCAGTTCGTCGGGAACAAGCTCGCCTTTGTCCAGGATTGCCTTTACTTTCCGGCCGAGCTCTGTCTGGTTGCGTATGTTCTCCCGGAAAATGTCGCCGGTCGAAATGTGGGGTACCGAGAACTTCTTCGCTGCTTCGGCTGCGATCGTTCCTTTTCCTGCGCCGGGCGGTCCAACAAAAATCAGATTCATGTTCCCTTCCTTATTGTGTTATAACTATAGTCGTCAGTGTACCGGTGGGTTCAAACACCGGTCAAACAACGCAAGGAGGTTGCCCGTGGATTTTTGGCAGCGTATGAGGGGCGCCCTGGAGCAGGGCGTTGATACATCAAAGGATTTGTTTTCCAAAGCGAAGGACCGGGCCCAGGACCTGAGTCGGACCGGGATTCTGCGCTTCGAGCTTATGCAGCTCGAGGACCAGCTGCAGAAGCAGCTCGCGAAGCTCGGACACACGACCTACGATCTTCTTGTCGAAGAGGGACAGCAGGTAACAGTCGACCATGACGAGATCCGCCGCACGGTGGACGAGGTTAGACGTCTTCGCGAATCCATTCGCACCAAAGAAGATGAAATCGCCCGTGCGAAGCACGAGGAAGGCGAAGAGGATAAGGCGTAGGCTGAAGACCGTGCCTTTTCGCGTGCATTTGGTGGGCAATCCGTGGTGTGGAAAAAAGGTGTATAAATCGGCTTCAACCGTGTTGACGCTTCCTGCCTGAATCGTCTACATTGCGAGTCCGCGTCAGGGAATGGCACGGGAAAACAGTCAACAGAAAGCGGCTTGCGCAAGAGCGTAAACAGTTCGCTTACCTATTGACCTTGAATGACTCGATGTGCTATCAATCGGGTCCCGCACGGGGCGGTAAGTGCCGTTGCGGCGAAGAGAAGTTCTTTTACAGCGCGAGAGAAGGGAAGGAAAGACGATCGGGGGCGAACTACCG
>CAZMEV010000198.1:0-3443 GCA_964565375.1 uncultured Spirochaetaceae bacterium | reverse complement strand
ATTCCCCCTTCCACGGGCCCCACTTCACGACTGTGGATGCCCATACGAATCCAAGCCCGGCGCCGACCATGACGATGTTCGACCCGGGGCCAATTTTTCCATCGCGAAGTCCGAGCTCAATGGAGAGAAGCTGGTCGTTCTGCCCGAGGTGCCCGTATTCGTTAAGATAGGTAGTTTGATGTTCCCCCACGCCGAGTTCTTCAAGAACGGCGTCATGCGCCGACCTTTTGAAGTGCAGGATGGCGAGGTAATCGATGTCCTTGTCCGAAAGGCCGCTGTCCTCGAGGCTTTCGCGCACAACGCGGAAAAAGTTCGGAAGCGTGCGCTCGCCGAGTTTCCGCTTGAACTCGTCGCCGTCGCGAACGACGAAATGCGCGGCTTCGGCGTCCTGCTGCTCAGGCGGCCACTTGTTCGCGCCGAGGACCGGCACGACGCAGTCTTCGGCGAACGACCCGTCGCCGCGAAATGCGGAACTGAGGATCACGTTCTCGGCGTGTCCACGCTCGAGTACCGCCGCCGCTCCGCCGGCGCCGAGGTCCATCATGAAGCGGGTCTCGGGCACGGACAGATCAATGAGGTCGGCGTTGCGATATCCACTTACGATAAGAACGGTCTTCGTTTTCGGACGCGAGAGCATGAGCGCTTTGGCAACGTCGAAGGCGGCCATCATGGAGCCGCACATAGCCTCCATGTCGAAGCTCCAGGCGTTCTCCGCGCCAAGCTCATGCGCAATTTTCAGTCCGGCGAGCCAGCAGGGATAATCCTTGTGCTGCGCGCCGTCCCATATAATGAGGTCAATGTCGGCAGGTGAAATACCCGCCTGCTCTATTGCCCGCTCGGCGGCAATGCGTCCCATGACGCTCGTCGTATCGCCTTCGCCGGGCACCGGCTTCTTTATAATTCCGAACTTTTCCCGGATTACGTCCTCGGGGATGTCGGTCGCCTCGGAAAGCTCCGCGGCGGTCATAACGTTTTCAGGAACGTATGTTCCTATTCCTTTTATTCCAACCGGCTCGTTCTGCACGATCCGAACTCCTTGTTTTATTCTGAATCATCTCTCACTTATTCTTATGGGCGATTGTAGGCCCGCCTGCTACTGCCGTCAATCAAAATAGCATCGGCAGAGCGTAAAAAAATGCATCAAATGTGCGCGCTCCGGAAGTGCTTGAGCGACCTGGTGCCAGTTCAGCCCTCAGGATCCCCGAAAGAGGCGCAATGAGTACGAGTATTTCTGTCTCAGTGGGAGATATTGTCCTTGCGAAATATGAAATCCGGGCCGTATAATGCCGGTGTGAGTATTACTGATGAATCACCTCTCATTACGAACGGCGGCTCCGCCACGACTCGCGAGCGACTGCTTCACGCCTCGGTGGATCTCTTCTCCCGGAAGTGGTACAGCGAGGTAAGTGTCGCGGACATCTGCCGCACCGCGGGCCTTTCGAACGGCATTTACTACCGCTACTTTCGCGACAAGGAAGCGGTGTTCCGCGAGATCATCGAGCGATATCTGGAAATCCTGAGTGCGCGGCTTTCCGGGATCGCCGAACACACGGGGATCTCCGGTGTCCGGTCCTTCGCAGAAACAATTCTCGCGGTGCACCGCGAACACTCCGACCTCGTTTCCATATTCCGTGAGGGACAATACCGCTTCTACGAGTACGAACGGCGGATTTCGCGCCTCTTTGCCGACAGTCTCGAGCGGATTTTCGACCGCACCATAAGCCCGAGCGAAAGCATTTTCCTGCTCGCCGGTACACGATTTCTTGCATTCCGCGCAGCCTTTAACGACGTGCCCGTGGACATAGATTCGGTGGTGGACATTATCCGCGACGGTGTGTTCACCGAACCGGTGCAGTCACTCGAGCAGGTGTTCGACATAGAAATCCAGCTTCCACCGGTCAGACTCGAAAAGAGTGTGGAGCAGCGCATGCTTGAAGCCGGCAAGACGCTGTTCGGACGACTCGGCTACCACGCGGTGAATATTCACGAGATCACACGCGAGGCCGGCGTTGCCGTCGGCACCTTTTACAACTACTTCCACAGTAAGGAAGTCTTCTACGGCGAGGTCATTCACCTGGTAAGCCACGAAATCCGTTCATTTATATCACGGAACCTGGATACCTCGCTTCCGCGCCTCGATCAGGAGCTTCAGGGAATGCTGCTGTTCTCCTTTTATATTACCTCGGTTGACCCGAGCTGCTACAACATCGTGCGCGAGGGCGAGTTCGTGGTGCCCTCTCGGGTTCGCGAGTATTACGACGAGTTCGAGCGCGGCTACCAAAAGCGCATTGCCGATATGCAGGCGCTCGACCACCGCACGACAGGCAACTTCCTTATCGGACTTTCACACTTTCTGGGACTTGAACTTCTGTATGACGGCACCATCGACCGGGCAAAGGGTCTGATCGCTGAACTCGGCCGGCACCTGAGCGATGGAATCGGCTACACGGAAGGGAATGGAGGAATATGAGTATGAGTTACGCGCGAGTTACATCCACAGCGCTGTACGCACCGGGCGAACCGATTTCCAATGACGAACTTATGCAGATCGCGGGAATCGAGTTCGACGCACAGAGATACCGCGAGAAAATCGGTATTGAAAAAAGACATATCGCGCGACTGCGGGGAATCGATGAGACAACCGCCGATTTCGCGGAACAGGCTGGAAGACAGGCCATTTCACGAGCCGGACTCGAGCCGGAGGACATTGACCTGTTCATTGTCGCGACCGACACGCCGGAGTACATAAGCCCTCCGACCGCAGTCGTCCTTCAGGGCCGGCTTCAGGGCGGTCAGCGCGATGTCGGAAGCTTCGACGTGAATGCGAGCTGCGCGGGCTTCGCAAGCGCCTTTGACACTGCCGCCCGCATTGTCGCCGGCGACCCCGATGTACAGCACGCGCTGGTAACCGGGGTGTATAACATGCCGGCGTACGCGAGGGACGGCGATACCTTCGGCCTCTCGATTTTTGCCGACGGCGCCGGAGCCTTTGTGATCAGCAAGGGCGATGAGCCCGGCTACGTAGCCGGCAGCCGTCTCACCGACGGAACACAATGGAACTATGTCGGCGTGTACACCGGCGGTACCCGCCATCCGGTGACCCACAAGCGACTCGACGACGGAGAATACGGCCTTCAGCTGCTTCAGCGGCTGCCGGGGGACCGAAATGTAAAACTCTGGCCCGGCGTCGTGGAGAAGACGGTGGAGAAGGCCGGATTCAAGCTCGAGGAAGTCGACCACATTATCTACACCCAGATTAACCGGTCGGTAATCGAGCAGGTAAACGAGATTCTCGGCATTCCCATGGAAAAGAGTCACACCATCATGGACCGCTACGGCTATACCGGCAGCGGATGTGTGCCCATGGCGTTTGCCGACGCAGTAGAGCAGGGAAAGGTCTCGCGGGGCGACCGCGTGGTCTTCGTCGCATCGGGCGCCGGACT
>CAZMEV010000197.1:2157-3454 GCA_964565375.1 uncultured Spirochaetaceae bacterium | reverse complement strand
TCGACCTTTTCGTCGTCGTGTTTCTGATATCCTACTGCTATGTCCTGCCCGAGGATGAGTTCGAGATCCCCGCCTCGAAGCGATATGAGAAACGGCGCAAGGGTGTACTCGCTCAACAGTAGCGGGCCACCGAGCAGGTAGCGCAGATGATCCTCGAGCGGCCGGCCATGCACGTAGCTCGACAACAGTTCCCACATCGACGGATCAACAACAAGCGCATACGGGCCGTCGACTGCTGCAGCTTTCAGCTGCGTAATACCCTTGGCGAGCGCCGAAATAAATGACTCGGCTTCCTGTTTGTATGGAATGGGATCGTGTGAAACTGCCTGCCTGAGCGCTTTTATCCCTGCGTCGTCGGATCCGCTGTAGAGAATGCCTTCTTCGAATGCGGCGAGCTTCGCTGCCGCCTGATCGAGCGCGGAGAGTTCAAGGTCCTGTGCGCCGCGGGCGGCGTTATCCATCTCCCAGATGTTCAGCTCGAAGGGTATGCGCACTTCCACCAGATGTACCGCCTGACGGATTCCGTAGAAGTGCGAATCCCGTTTTTTCCCTCCCGGCAGCGCAAGGCGACCGGTCGACACCGTCGAAAGCTCGGGCCCGTGGGGCCCGGAGACATCGGCAAAACGTCGCGCGGTCAGAAGGCTCTGCAGGACTGTGCGTGCCTGCTCATCGATCTGGTCCCAGGCTTCCGTCGTAAGTGGTGCGAGTTCGCGTTTAAGCAGATTCACTGTGTATCCCCCATGTTGTCTTTCAGGCTTCCGATCCCGAGTCCCCGTCCCGAATTGTCTGCGCCGGTCGGCGAGCCGCCGTGTTCCGAGCCCTCGCCGTGCATTGCTTCGTGTTCAAGCTCGGTGAGGTCGCCTTCGGTAAACAGGTATGTGCGAAGCGCGTCATCCCAGCCGGGCATGCTCCTTCGCAGATATTCCAGCGCCATACAGGCGTGTTCCATCTCTTCTTCCTGATTATGCCGGAGAATGCTCTGAACCTGCCGATCGCCGGCGAGCTCAATTCTCTGGTTATACCAGTCAATGGCTTCGATCTCTTCTTTGAGACTTACGAGAATCCGGGTCAGGTCCCGTGTTTTCGGCGAAAGCTCGTGTGCCGGTTCGTGATACTGATCTGCCATTCGTTCCTCCTCAGGGTAAGGTTATAACCTATACCCTTAAGGCGGCTGTTGTGTAGCGATCGTTGCCGGAACATCCCCGATAGCGGAGAAATGCTCGTGCAGAAACTGCGATAGTCATGCACGCAGTTTCTGTCGTGCTCATGGTATCTTCTGGAGGTTGATGGTTTCCCC
>CAZMEV010000197.1:0-2057 GCA_964565375.1 uncultured Spirochaetaceae bacterium | reverse complement strand
CCCCCGGACGAAACCGCGCAGCGCAATCGCTCGAAGTCTCGAAGCCCTTCGGTTTCAGTGCTGGCTTCTTCAGCGCCGCCGTTTATCGCGTCCGGACTTCGAGGATTTTCCTGATCGCCTGCGCTCCTCGCGTCGGCGCCCGAGATGCGCGATCTCCTGACAGTAGTCGAGGTAGCGGGAGTACCGGTCATGGCAAAGTTCGCCGGTAGCCAGCGCCTGAAGAATGCGGCAGCCCGGCTCGCCGCTGTGCGAGCAGTCGGAGAAGCGACATTCGCCTGCCATCCCGGTGATATCGGCGAATGAGGCGGCGAGTGTGTCGTCATCCCCCCAGAGCTGTACTTCGCGCAATCCGGGGACGTCGGCCACGAGAATTCCGGAGCTCAGGCGGTAGAGCCGCTTGTCGGTGGTCGTGTGGCGGCCCTGATTGCTCCATGCGCGAACCTCCCCTTCACGGGCCGGGGCGGGTGACGCGCCCGATTCCACATCCGGCGTATTTCCTCCGATGTCATGCGCATTATTTTTTGTCTCCAGCGTGTTAACGAGCGCGGATTTTCCGACGCCACTTTTTCCGAGAAGGGCTATGGTTTCGCCCGGCTTCGCTTCATTGAGAAGCGCGTCGGTATTCTCGCGGGTTCGCGCGCTTACAAGATGCACGTTCACACCCCGCGCGAGGCGCGAGGCCCGATCGCTCGTCCGAGCTCCGGCGTCCGGGCTCACGGTATCGGCCTTGTTGAGCACCACGACCGGTCGTGCTCCGCTGGTTTCGGCAACGACGAGAAGTCGTTCGAGCAATCCTTCGGTAAACCCACGCTCATTGTCGAGCGCAAATACGAGAAACAGTACGTCGATATTTGCCGCGATTACCTGCTCGACGCTCTCATCGCCTGCCGATGACCTGATAACCGCTGTCCGCCGGGGCAGAACCTCCGCAATGCGCTTCGACGATTTTTCGACGAAGACCCAGTCGCCGAGGGTCGGATAGTCGGCCGGTCCGGCGGCGCGGTGACGGAATGCGCCGGAGACTGAAGCAACCAGCACATCCGCCTCCGGTCCGCATCGCAGTGTGTATTGCCGACGCTGTTGTTCAACCACACGCGCAGGAATCAGATCCGCACGTTGCTTCTCGATCGCGTTATCGATCGGTGCATATTCCCAGCCCCAGTCGGAAATGTTCATGAGCGGCCTTCGAGCAGTGCTTCAATTGGAAACGGCAGGCGGGCAATCGGGCGCGCGGCGATGGCGAGCAATGCAGTCTCATCATCATCGGCGGCGATACGGTTGGCGCCGCCGCTGGTCTGCGGAACAACGGTGCGCCCGCAATGCGCACAGACGAAGCTCTCGTTGGTGGTGCGTTGTTGGTGTTTCGGTCTCGACACGGACGTATCCCTTTTTCGAGCCGTTATGGCTCATAAGCTGTCACGAGCATGATGGGATATGGCGTGCGTTCTGTTCGGAAGAAGCTGTTATGGTGGGTTGGAGTGCTTCAGGAAGGTAAGGCGGGGCAAAAAACGATTCGCCGGACTCGACGAGCGCAGGTGAATCAGCCTGCCGAACCCCCGAACAGGTGCACTCTTATAACAATGGCTGACATTAACGACCTCCGTCTGGTTTCAGAATACCGGAACGATGAGCAGAATACTTTGTCCCGGGGAAAACATCAACCTATAATCTTCCGGATTCTCAATAGATAGAGCGCTGATCTCCCCTTATACTGCAATGGGCGGTGCGCGAACCTGGTATAAGCGAACCAGTAATTAGGAGAGGTCTGACATGCAGAAACGACAGTACGGTTCTCACGATGTGGAGCTTTCGGTTGTGGGATTCGGTGGAATCCTCGTGACCGATGAGACGGTGAAGGAGGCCGAGCGGCGGGTCTCGCGGGCGATCGATCGCGGGGTGAATTATTTCGATGTTGCTCCCAGCTACGGAAACGCGCAGGATATGCTCGGGCCGGCGCTCGAACCGTACCGGGGGGACGTGTTTCTCGCCTGCAAGACGAATGTAAGGGATGCCGCGGGCGCGGAGGAGGAGTTCGTCGAGTCGCTTCGCGCGCTTCG
>CAZMEV010000196.1:0-3475 GCA_964565375.1 uncultured Spirochaetaceae bacterium | reverse complement strand
CATAGACGCCCCAGAGTGCCGCAGGCGTAATCGCCATGAGCATCCAATACATCATCTTCATAGAGAGTGTTCTCCATTAATACTGAAGCGTTTATTACGGTATCCGAGTATAGGGGGATTCGTGGTGTACTGTACAGGATACTTTTTTTCCAGACTGCCCGAGCGAGAGATTTGACTTTCTGAGCCGGCGGGAGCGTGCTACCTTCTGCACAATTATGAGTGAACGGATGCATCCGCGCGCGTACGCGCTCGGCGAGACAACATACGGGGCAGTAAGTGCGGAGGATTATCCGCTCGCGGTGCTGCCGTGGGGGGCGACCGAGCCGCACAATTACCACCTTCCCTATGGAACGGATAACTATCAGTGTGACTATATTGCGGCAGAGGCGGCGAGGCGCGTAGAGGGCGGGGTTATGGTTCTGCCTACTGTGCCCTTCGGTGTGCAGACGGGGCAACTCGATCTTGCCTATTGCATTAACCTGAATCCTTCAACCCAGGCGGCGATTCTTCACGATGTGGTACGGTCGCTCGAGGGGCAGGGTGTTGCAAAGCTTGTGGTGCTCAACGGCCATGGGGGCAACAACTTCCGGCAGATGATACGCGAGCTGCAGCCGCAGACAAGGCTGTTCCTCTGCGCGATCGACTGGTTCCGGGTTGAGCCACAAGGGTCGTACTTCGAGGATCTCGGCGACCATGCAGGCGAAATGGAAACGAGCGCGATGATGCACATTGCGCCTGAGCTTGTGCAGCCCCTGTCTGAGGCAGGCGACGGGTACGCGAAGCCGTTTCGCATTTCGGCGTTTCGCGAGGGCTGGGCCTGGGCGCCGCGACGATGGACACAGGTGACATCCGACACTGGTGTCGGGAATCCCCGGGCCGCGACGCCGGAGAAGGGTCATGACTACACCGAAGCGGTCATCGAGAAGATCGCAACGTTCCTGAGCGAACTGCGGGATGCGGACGTGGAGGATCTGTACGAGCCGGGCGGGTGAGCGCAGCGTTACATCGCGGGCGCACCTACGGCACCGTTAATGTACTTCGCCGGCCGTCCTGCCGCGTCCTGCCATACGAAGAAGCAGGCCCATGCCGAAGGCAATGGCGACGAAAACCATCAGTGGGACGAAGAAGCGAATTGCGATATCCCCGTACTCCGCAAGTATTGCGCGTACGGTATTTGCCGCCTGATCGCCGGCCTGAGGACTATCAGCTTCGGCTGCGGCGAGTTCCTGTAATCTTCGCGCGATGAATCCTGAGAATGCGCCGACGGCGGCGAAGAAGAGCAGGGATAAAACAGAGTACCACAGCAGTGCATTGCCGATCAGCCGGGACCTGGTTCCGGTTCGACCGCCGAGAAGAAGGAATACCCCGATGCACAACAGTACGACAATTGCCGAGACGAAAATGATTGTGTGGATCGCCGAGACCGCTTCGTGAAAGCTTCGACGGAATGCTTCGTCCTCGGCGGTGGGCTGGTGCACCTGTTCACCCGCGCCCTGCGCGAGTGGTTCCATGAACAGAAAGCCGGCCTGGTAGAGTTCGCCGACGCCGGCAAGAACGGCGTCAAACTCTTCGGCTGGAAGCTCCGCAAGAGAAGCCACTGTCTCGGACTCCGGTTCCGCGGAACCTTCCCGGACCGCGGTTACCCGGGAATGAAGCTCCGACATGCCGGACTCCACTGTCTCTATGTATGAGACCGGTCCAAGGTCGATGACTTCCGACTCTCCGGTGAGGTAGTCCCATATTCCGTCGACGGCATTGGAGATATACCGTTCAAGCGACGGCTGAAGCAGCTGTGCAACGCCCGAAGCCTCGTGCGCGAATGCCGTACGAAGTTCATGCATCCGTCCGAGCTCCTCATCACGCATATCCGCGGAGAGCTCAGGCCCGACCTCCTGCACCACCGAGTTAAGCCGCTCGAAGTCGTAGACTTGCGTGAGTGCCTCTTTCCACGTATCGCGGTCAAACACTGTCAGACGTGCATTCAGCGAAACTCCGAACCCCGCGAGTGCCGAAACCATTACGATCCCGACAAAGACCGCTGCGATCCAGCGAAGAAAACGCATATTCCCCCATGCCGGCACGGTGCCGACACCCGGGACAATAGCGCGTCAGTGGTCGCGGGTAAAGCCGAAACGCAGCGTTACCATTACCGGCGCCGTCCTCGGCTGTGTCCCGCAGTGTAATCGAACCGAATCCGAAGGAAACGCCGAGGCCGAGCTCGAACCCGGCATCGATCGTCTCGGTAATCTGGTAACGGTAGCCGTGTTTCAAAAGCACTCGGAACACGCCGGCCATGGCGTTTTCGAGGCGATACGGACCTTCCTCATCGAACTCGGGAAACGTATCGTACTCCTCTCCCTGTCCCCGAAACATTACGCCGTCGCCACTGTTCATCCACATTATCCGTAAAGGCAGGTGTCACCGAGGCGAGCAGAAATGCGCCGGCCGGTAACAGGAAACTCCACTTTCTCATGGCTTACTCCTCACCAACGCTATGGTCAGATGCCTGAGAGTAACGCAAAGAAGTTCCAGGCCGGCATGTAAAGTCTAGTGACTCACAATAATACCGGGCATTTCTCTTTATTATTCTACCATGCACATTTAGAGCTGTGTAATCGAAAGAGTGTTTTCTGGAGGCTGATGTTTTCTCCGCGGCGGTATGAAAGGCGGCGGGGGAGCGGTCCGCGGGTGTGTGGCAGGCTTTTATCTGTCTATTTGTCCGGCTCTACGGTGAACTGCAGGGGGTAGCCTGCTTCTTTAGCCATGTTTCTCGCCTGTTTGGTCTTTGTCATTGCGATGTCGTAGGTGTAGACGCTGACGGTGCTGTGTCCGCCGCGATGGGCGCGCATCATGATCTTGTAGGCCTCAGGCAACGCTTTACGAAATACTTTCTGCAGCACCTCCACGACGAACTCTCTCGGCGTGAAGTCGTCGTTCATGAGCAGCACGCGGTACATGTCGGGCTTTTTGGTTTTCTCGCTCTTTTTCGTCTTAAGCCCGGTTTTGCCTTCGTCGTCGCCAACCGTGAAATCGTCTTCGGAGTTACTGGCGTACACCATGGTGTCGGCCCTCCCGTTGAACAATATAGTGAAGGCGGGAGCCTTCGGCCAAGGGCGGGGCAGCTTCGAATCGCGCCGCCTATATCGACGGCGCGTGCTCGAGCAGGTAGTGCTCGGCCTCCGGGGACCAGAGTCCGTTGTGCCTTTCGACAATTTCAGCGAGCGAAGCGAACAGTGGATCGGTCTTGCCTTTCTCGGCAAAGTCCTCGAGCGCGGTAAGCTCAATGTTCTTGTTGGTGTACATGAGCTTCTTCCCGCCGGGGATCTTCGGCAGGTTTTTGGTTGTCTCGATAACTGCGTTCAGGCCACCGATGTGGGTTATCATGGCCGACGGGTTAATGGTGCCGTCGGACATAAGTTTGAGCGATTCGACCATGTCGTCGGTGTTCCCTCCGCTTGTTCCCACAACATGATGC
>CAZMEV010000195.1:1927-3624 GCA_964565375.1 uncultured Spirochaetaceae bacterium | reverse complement strand
TTCGGAAGATCATAGGCTGATGTTTAGCGCCCCGCACCCGGAAAGCCCCCTCCTCGAATCGCTGGAAATGGATGTTCCCCATCCCGACGAGGCAATGTCCGCGCTCGACCGGAGTCACCCGCGAATCGCCGCCGCGTACAACTCCCTCGAGGCCGCCCGTCGCGACGCGGAGCCGCCTCGAAATCCGCTTCTTTCCACGGTCAGACTCTCGACCAGTTTCGCCGACGGACACAGCGGCTCGGTCTCCGCATCCATTCCTTCGCCGGCGTTGAGCTTCTCCTACAGCCCACCTACATTTATCGTTCCCACCGATGCCGATATCCGGTCCGACAGGGACCGCGATCAGTCGGTAACGCTGTCGGCAGTGTTTTCTCTCGACGCCGGATCTGCCCGATCACTTTCCGCCGATACCGCACAGGCGCAGGTTGATATCCGCAGCGCCAACCTCGCCGCTGCGTACCGCTCGGTCGAAGCTTCGATTGTCTCGGCATACCGAAGGATTGAATCGGCCGAGGCAAACATCAACCTAACCACACAGGCAGTCGAACGCGCGGAAATCTCGTACAGCGCAGTGCAATTGCGTGACGAGCTCGGAACGTCTGCTCCCGGGGAGGTGGAAACAGCCACGGCGGCACTGGACAGGGCGCGCTTCGAATACTCGGCCGCACAGTTCGAGCTCATCGATGCGCGGGTGCGCTATCTCGTCACCGTGAACTTCGGCGAAGCCCTCGGAGGTATCCTATGAATCGCAAACGAACCCGCCGGCCGATCGCCGTTTTCATACTTGTAGCGGTACTCGGCTCCGGCGCGGCATTTTACCATTACTCAGGCACGCTCTTCGCCGGCGAAAAGGAAGTGTCGGAACCGGCGGACATAGAGTACGCGGTCGCCGAAGAAGGAACGGTCAGGGTCACGATAGAACGTCCGGCCACGAGCGAGCCTGTTCGGGTTCGAACGGTCCGCGCACCGATCGGCGGCGTTATCGAGGCGATCGCCGAAACAGGCCAGTTCGTGGAGGAAGGGCGCCGCCTCGCGGTCATCGATCGCGGTGTTCTTGAACGTCAGGTTTCGCGGGCCGAACTTGCCGTAGAAGAAGCGAAACTCGACTACGAACGGGCGACGACCGGCCTGCGAAAAGCAACCGCGAACCTTGAAGAACAGGAACGGCTTCTCGAGGTCGGTGCGGTCTCCCGGGAACAGGTCGAATCGGCTCGCGACCAGCTCGAAAGCGCCGAGCAATCAGTACGTGCAGCCGGCCTGAAGTTGAATCGCGCCGAACTGGACCTTGAGACCGCCCGCACCGAAATGGACGAGGCCATTATGCGTGCACCGTTCGATGGAACGGTACTCTCGGTGGACACCTCCGCCGGCGAGCGGGTCGGACAGAACTCGACCATTCTTACCTTCGGGGATCTTTCGAGTCTGCGTTTCACGGCCGAACTCGACGAATACGACATAAGCGCCGTCGATCACGGAATGCAGGTGGTCATTCACAGCGATGTGCTCGGCGATGCCATTACGAGAGCTCGCGTGGAACGCATAAGCCCGGGTGCCGAGATCGTGAATAATATTCCCGTATTCCGCGTCGCCGCCGTAGCCCCCAACGACGAGGGAGTGCTCAGGCCGGGAATGAGCGCGGACCTTCAGATAATGGTCGCCCGCGACTCCGGCGTGATCCTTCCCTCGCGGGCGGTCTC
>CAZMEV010000195.1:0-1827 GCA_964565375.1 uncultured Spirochaetaceae bacterium | reverse complement strand
CGCGCGGTCGAAACCGGCGCGAACGACGGTGTGAACGTAGCCATCCTTTCCGGACTCGAGGCCGGAGAGCGGGTTCTTATTCCGGAAACGGCCGGAGCCCTGCCGACGATCGGATCGCAGCCGGCTGAACCCACCTCATCAACATCAACATCCATAATACCCATGCCGGGAAGCGGCAGCGGGTCCGGCGGTGGTGCCGGCGGAGGAGCCGGACGATGATAGAGCTTGACGACGTAACGAAATCCTACGAAATGGGCCCAACAACGATCGTCGCGCTCGACCACGCCTCGCTTACGATAACAGAGGGTGAGTTCGTCGCGATCGTCGGGCCGAGCGGCTCGGGCAAGTCAACGCTCATGAACCTCATAGGCTGCCTTGATACACCCGACAGCGGCAGCTACCGCCTCGCCGGGGAAGAGGTCGCCGACCTGTTCCCGGACGAGCTGGCCGAAATCCGTAACCGGCGGATCGGGTTCGTTTTCCAGGCGTTTAACCTTCTCCCTCGTGCTACCGCGCTCGAAAACGTCGAGCTTCCGCTTGTCTACCGGGGGATTACCGGTCGAAAACGGCGCGCGGCCGCCTCGCAGATGCTCGAGCGCGTCGGCATCGCCGACCGCAGTAACCATCTGCCGAGCGAACTTTCCGGCGGTCAAAGGCAGCGTGTGGCTATCGCGCGAGCGCTTGTCGGCAGACCCTCCGTCCTCCTCGCCGATGAACCGACGGGTGCACTCGACAGCAGAACCGGCGAAGAGATTATGGATCTCTTCGCAGAGCTGAATGCGGAAGGGGTCACCGTGGTACTCGTAACTCATGAACTTCATCTTGCCGAGGCAGCCGGCCGGGTTGTGCGTATACTCGACGGCCGGGTTGTGGAACCGTCGTATGCCGGAGCTTCAGCTCCATCTTCAGCCTCAGCCTCAGCCGCAGCCGCAGGGGGCCTGGAATGACCATCCGTTCACGCCTTGTCATGCTCTGGGAAAACGCGGCCATGTCGTTTCGGAGTATTTTCTCCAACAAGATCCGTTCGACACTCACGGCGCTCGGCGTAGTAATCGGCGTGGCATCCGTCATCGCGCTTACCGCGCTCGGTCAGGGCGCCCGTGCGAATGTCGAAAAACAGCTCGGCACGCTCGGAGCAAACCTGCTCATCGTGTATTCCGGCGAACCGGCCGGAACCGCGCTTGTACGCTCACGCACAACAAACATCCGCCCGGTTCTCACGGAAAGCGATCTCGCGACCATCGACTCGATGCCGCCGGAGCTTGTCACCATGACCGCACCGGAATCGACAATGAACGCCCAGTTGAAGTTCGAGAACCGGAACGCCGTGGCCACAGTCGTCGGCACCGACTCTGACTACCCCGATATCCGGAACTTTCACCCGACCTATGGAACCTTCTTCACTTCGCAGGACCTTGAGCAACGAAGTACCGTCGCGGTCATCGGAGCACAGAGCTATCGAGATCTGTTCCCCGATGGAAGCGACCCGGTCGGAGCACGCATCCGGATCAACGGCTTCTCATTTCGCGTAATAGGCGTCATGGAGGAGAAAGGCTCCCCATCGCAGGACTCTTCCGTGCTGATACCCCACACCACGTATCGCCGGCTGCTTTCCGGAGATGACGCGTTCGCAATGATTAACGTTCAGGCGGCCTCGCTCGATGTCATGTATGAACTGCAGGATCTGATCGAGACGCAGCTTCTTGCCGCACGGCGGGTGCCCTCAATGGACCTCGCCGACTTCTATATCGCAAACCAGATGGATCTCATCGGAACGGTAACCGGCGTCGCCGACACCTTCACGCTCATGCTCGGCGGCATCGCCGC
>CAZMEV010000194.1:0-3664 GCA_964565375.1 uncultured Spirochaetaceae bacterium | reverse complement strand
AGCGCATCCGGCCGCGACTCGAATATGACACCGATAACGCCGATCGGAACGCGAACCCGGGTCAGTTCAAGTCCTTCGTCGAGCTCGCGTCGAAGTTCGCATGCTCCGATCGGATCGGTGAGATCAGCGACGCTGTGAAGGCTCTCCGCCATTACCGACAGTTTCCGCTCGCTCAAGAGCAGGCGCTTGTACAGCGGCTGGGAAAGGCTCTCTTTTTCAGCCCGTTCGCCGTCGCGGCGATTTGCTTCGAGAATCCTCTGCTGCTCGTCGGCGAGCAGTTGCGCCATGTGTGTGAGAACGGCGTTTCTTGTTGTTTCCGGCAGTACCGCCAGGCGGTACGCGGCGGCCCGGGCCTCCTTTACCTGTGCCTGTACACTCATGATCCAAGCTCCTTTGCCCGCGACACCGTGGTGTCCACAGTGCTGCGGATGACATTCTGTATGTCCGAGGACTCGAGCACCGACCGTCCGGCAACAGTCGTTCCGTTCGGGGAACTGACCGTGTCTATAAGCTCCTGCGGGGACATCTCTTTCTGTTTGAGAAGCCCCGCTGTTCCGCGGAATGTTGCGAGGACGAGCTCATAGGCCTGCTCGTGGCTCAGCCCGTGAGCAACTCCGGCGTCGGTGAACGCCTCGATAAGCCGGGCCACAAATGCCGGACCGGAGCCGGCCACTCCCGTGACCGCATCGAGCTGCTCTTCGGGAACGTGCATCGCGGTCCCGGCCGCCGACAACAGGCGGCCGACGAGCTTTGTGTCTTCCTCCGTCGCACGGCTGCCGCCTGCATACCCGGCCGCCATTTCACCGATGAGTCCGGGTGTGTTCGGCATAACCCGGATGACACGTGCGCGCGGGAGAGCCTGCTCGATTGATGCAATCCGTACGCCCGCCGCAATGGATACAACAAGCACCTCGGTCTGCGCGATATCCGGATATACCGTATCGAGCACCTGCGGCTTAACGGCGAGAAACACAAGATCCGCCTCGGCGGTCACCCTGGCGTTGTCACCGGTAGTGACAATCCTGTCGGCGGTTTCCTCCCCGGCAGGCAGCGCCGCCGCCACATTCTCTGAGAACCGCTTCCGCTGTTGCTCGCTTACATCCGAGGCGATAAATGTAACGTCCGGTTCCGACTGTGCGATTGCGCCCGCGAGCGCCATCGCCATGTTCCCCGCTCCGATAAACCCTGTACGCATGGTGCCTGCGATTGTTCTCAGGAGCGGGCCGCGCTGTCAACGGCCACCGGCAGGCTGCACGGCAGTCAGCTGATCCGCGAGCGTCTGCAGCGGCGCGCCCCCTCCGAAGTGAAATCCCTGAAATGAATCGCACGCTTCCTCGAGCAGGAATTGCCACTGTTCCTGGTTTTCCACGCCCTCGGCAACGACGGTCAAATCCAGAGAGTGAGCCAGCCCGATGATCGCGCGAATGATCTTGCGGTTGGGATCGTCAGGGTTTTCGCTGAGATCGATCACAAAACTGCGGTCTATCTTCAGCGTGTCGACGGGAAAGCGCGAGAGATAACTCAGCGACGAAAAGCCGGTTCCGAAGTCATCGATCAAAAGGCGCATCCCTGGCAACCGCGATTTAAGGGCGCGCAGCCGGTCGATGCCCTCTTCCGGTGCACTCATAAGTGATGTCTCGGTGAGCTCGAGTTGAAGTCGTGACGCATCGAGCCCGCTCGTCTCCACCGCGCGAACCACGGCATCCGGGAATGATTCATGTTCCAGTTGCCGCGCCGACACATTAATGGACAGGTAGTGTCCGCCCTCCGCGTGCCGGGGGTGAGAAACGAACTCGTGGCAGGCTCGCTGAACGACCCAGTTGCCCAGCGTCACCATTAACCCCGCCTCCTCGGCAACCGGTACGAAATCGGCCGGCGACACCCGCCCCCGCGTGGGATGATCCCATCGAAGCAGTACTTCGAATCCTTCCGGCGTGCCGTCGGTATCTACAAGCGGCTGGTAATGAAGGAAAAACCCGCCGCGCTCTATGCTGCCCTGCAAACCCTGCTTGAGATCCCAGCGAAACGCATTGCTCGCGTCCATGTTGGTTGAAAACACCGAAACCCGGTTCTTTCCCCGGTGCTTGGCATCGTACATCGCCATGTCTGCGGCCCGTACGAGATGCTCCATACCGGTGGCGTCCCTCGGTGCGAAGGCAATCCCGATACTCACCCCGACCGTTGCTGTGGTCGGGGTGCCCGACTCCCCGGCGATACGGAACGGCATCCGGATCGCCGACAGCAGGGAGTTAGCGGTGTCGCCGGCCTGCTCTTCGGTCTCAATGCTCGGCATGAGCACGACAAACTCGTCGCCTCCGAAGCGGTACATCGTATCGGTCTCGCGTATTGTCTCACGAATGCGTCCTGCCGTTTCGATAAGCAGCTGGTCACCGGCCTCATGTCCAAGGGTGTCGTTGACCTGTTTGAAACCGTCCAGATCCATGAACAGCAACGCAAGCTGCGTATCCGACCCATGCGGCGGTGCGTCCCCATTGGACTGCGCGTTTCCGGTGGTTACCGCCGCGAGCGCCGAGCGCAGGTTCGTGTTGAACAGATCGCGATTGCCGGACCCGGTGAGTTTGTCGTAATAGGCAAGGCTTCGAAGCCGCCGTTCCATTGTCTTTCGTTCACTTATGTCGCGAATAATGCAGGTAAGCGTTCGCTCGTTATACTGTTTGGAGTTCCCGGCGGTCAGTTCCATGGGCACGACACTGCCGTCCCGCTTCTTTCCCAGTATTTCTATCGAGCGGGCGAGCCCGAACTCTTCCCGGTCGTGATCGTCGACAATGAAGTATTTGCGGAAGGTTGCTTCATGCCGCTCGAACTCGCCGTCGGGAAAGAGCATGCTGAAAGAGCGACGCAGTACTTCCGCCGGTTCGTATCCGAAGGTGTTCGAGACCGCGGAATTCGCATGGACGATCTTGAACGCTTCGTTTATACGCAGGACCGCTTCGGTTATTGTCTCGGAAAGCGTGTCGTAGTCCTGCTGTGCGCGGCGATACTCGTCGAGCATGCTCTGCTGCACCTGCAGGTCACGAAGCACCGCGATCACGCCCCGGCGGGCTCTCGATCGCCAGCAGAGAACGATACACTCGATCGATAAGCGTTCACCGGATTCGGTCTCCATCCGAAAGAGCAGAATGTCGTCGCTGGATGCTGCCTGGGTGTCGTTGGCATTATCGGAAAGTTCCTTCAACCGGGTCTCAAGCGCACCCCGGTACTCGGGAAGCACTTTTGCCTGAAGCTCGAGCCCTTCAAGTCGGGACGGCTCGCTTTCAAGCATACGACTGAGCGCAGGATTCGCGTAGCGAATGGTACTGTCGAACTCCATGGTGCACAGCGGAGTTTCGGCAGCGTCGAAACGATCCCGTGCTTGCTCGGGGGACAGAAAAAGCTCTTCACTGAATCCCTGGACAATATGCTGGAGGAAGAGGTTGAACACACTGGTGTGCTCGGGAATCGAAAAGGCCTCGGCGTGCTCTTCACCGGGAGTCTCGCCGTCGTCAAACGGCAGCAGCGTTTCGGCGGCGTCAGCCGGTTCCGTTGTGACCGCCGACCCTGCGTCATCCGGCCCCGAAACCCGGCCGGCGCTGCCCATGGCCCGGCCGGCGCTGCCCATGGTCCGGGCGTCGCTGCCCATGGCTTGCCCGCTTGTCTCCGTTCG
>CAZMEV010000193.1:0-3683 GCA_964565375.1 uncultured Spirochaetaceae bacterium | reverse complement strand
GGCGGCTTTTGAAGTCGCCCCCGTTTTATTGGGTGCACCCGGGAGGTGCGCCCGGCTTTCTGTATAGCAACTTCCACGGAGTATGAAAGGGATTTTTCCGGTATGGGATTCGATGGTGCAGTCTATCTTCTTCTTGGCGGGGGGCTTATAGCGCTTATATATGCCCGGATTAAAACGAAATGGATCGGAAGACAGGCGGTGGACAACCCTGATCTTGTTCGTATCGGCGGGTATATATCTGAAGGCGCCATGGCATTCATGCGGCGGGAGTTTAATGTACTCGTCCCGTTTGTGATTGTTGTGGCGGCGTTCCTGTGGCTTGGAAACCCGGAAACACTTCGGCTTCAGAGCCTTTCGTTTATCCTCGGGGCGGGCGCTTCGGGCGCCGCCGGCTATATAGGAATGCGGGTTGCAGTCGGTACCAACAGCAGGACGACGTTTGCCGCGCAGGGGGGATTAAACCCCGCTCTGAAAGTCTCTTTCTCCGGTGGAAGTGTCATGGGTCTCACTGTCGTGGGACTGGCTATGGCCGGAATTGGACTTCTGTTATTTGTGCTCACGAACGTGTTTGGTCTTGCCGTCGATACACTTGACCAGACCGTTTTGCCGATTATTTCGGGCTTCAGTCTCGGGGCTTCGAGCATTGCGCTGTTTGCCCGCGTCGGGGGCGGAATCTTCACTAAGGCCGCTGATGTAGGAGCTGATCTCGTCGGAAAGGTCGAAGCCGGCATCCCTGAGGACGATCACCGGAATCCCGCCACAATAGCTGACAATGTCGGAGATAATGTCGGTGATGTCGCTGGTATGGGTGCCGACCTGTTTGAAAGTTATGTGGGGTCACTCGTCGGAGCAATGATCCTGGGTGTGGGTTTCGCGGGAAGTGACGCATTGCGGCTTCAACTGGCCGCCTTCCCGTTAGTGCTGGCTGCTGTTGGTGTGGTTGCCAGTGTAGTCGGTATTGCAAGCGTTCGAATAAAGTCCGGTCAGGGTCCTCAGTACGCGTTAAATCGCGGAACAATTATTGCGACAGTGATTTCGGCGGTTGCAACCCTTATCCTCGCTCCTCTGCTTGTTCAGGGGGAAGATATTTCCGGACTTGCGGTTGCTGTTGCCGCGATTGTCGGAATGGTGGCAGGAGCTTCTATTGGTCTGCTTACCGAGTATTTCACGGGTACGGATACGCGACCCACGAAGCGTATTGTACGCAGCTGTCAAACAGGGCCGGCAACGACCATCATTACCGGGGTAGGAGTAGGCATGCTCAGTGCGTTTCCCCCGATTATTATCATTGGCGCGGCCATTTTCGCCGGAAATGCGCTGGTCGGACTGTACGGAATCGGCATGGCAGCACTCGGCATGCTCATGACACTTGGAATCCAGCTCGCGGTGGATGCATACGGCCCCATAGCCGATAACGCGGGCGGTCTTGCGGAAATGACAAACTTTCCGCCGGACGTGCGCAACATTACCGACGAGCTGGATGCGGTGGGCAATACCACTGCGGCTATTGGTAAGGGCTTCGCAATCGGTTCCGCCGCACTTACTGCGATTATTCTGTTTACAGCGGTACGGCAACAACTGGGAGTCGCGGAAATAGATCTGCTGGAAGTGACTGTTATCGGCGGCATTCTGCTTGGTGCGGCGATTCCTTACCTGTTCAGTTCCATGGCTATGGACGCGATCGGTAATGCCGCATACACGATGATCGAAGAAGTTCGTCGTCAGTTTCGTGACAAGCCGGGGATTCTCGATGAAACGGAAGAACCGGATTACCGCAAATGTGTTGATATTTCAACCGCGAGTGCGCTGAAGAAAATGATGCTTCCGGGGCTTGTTGCTGCGATTACGCCGGTCCTTGTCGGGTTCATCGGAGGCGTGGAAATGCTTATGGGCATGCTCATCGGTGTTACCGCGAGTGGTGTTGTTCTCGCCATTTTCATGTCAAACTCAGGAGGAGCATGGGACAATGCCAAAAAGATGATCGAGTCCGGTCAGGCGGGAGGCAAAGGATCGGAAGCGCATCGAGCATCGGTTGTCGGCGATACCGTCGGGGATCCGTTCAAGGATACGGCAGGACCGTCGCTTAATATACTTATCAAGCTTATGGCGGTCGTTTCGCTGGTAATTGCGCCGATGCTTCGCAACTACTGGGGACTTTAGTATGGATTTCGAAAACAGATTGTATGCGATTTTTCACCCGAATGAGGCACTTGTTGCGTCACAATTGACTCCGGAGCAGTTTGCCAAGCATTACACTTCCGGTTCGTCACAGCATTATCGTGGCAAGGTGATTTTTGCTGAAATTGACCCGGAGTTCCGGAACCGGTATTTCCGTATCCAGGAGGTGTTTGACAATCTCCGTCCTCACGAAGACGGCAGGCCGAAGTCCACGAAATTCATTTCGACCTACCGGGTGCTTGAACACATCGACATAGAAGCAATTCAGCGGCTTCAGCTTGCAACCCAGGAGGGCTATTCGATTACACTGGAACCTGGCGAGTACCAGAATCCGTACGAAGAGGGATTTGTGCGTATCTACGCCGAAATCGCGCCAATGCGCATGCTGGTGCTCTCTGACTACGATTTTCGTGATTTCGGCGGCTACATAACCGATCCGAATAACTACAAGAGTGCGCCAAAGCAGCTGTATACTCAGCTTGACATAAACATCGTTGAGTTTCTCGAGGAGTTCGCGCACAACCCGTTTCTCGACTCACCCGTTCGCAGTATACATCCCTCGAGCCTGCGCGATGCCTTTAACGAGGTTCGCAGGTATTCGGAAAAGCATACAAAGGGGTTGTGTGTGGACAGTTCGCTCGATGAGATTTCCTACAAGCTTATCCGGCATGGATTTATGTTCGCTTCGCAGGAGACCAGCCGCTTCTTTCCGATGCCGCCGCTTTCGGAAATCGAGAGGAACCATTTCAAGTTCTGGCGTGCGATGTAGCACGGTTCGGCGCGCAGGGCCGGCAGCCCCCGGGCTTGCGTGCAGCAAACGGGCACGGTAGTATTCGCCTCACGGAGGTATCATGGCCGATCAGCTGCAGCTTGTTACATTTCAGCTGGGTTCAGAACAGTATGGAATCGATATTATGGAAGTCGAGGGTATCGTTAAGGTCGAGGATGTTCGGCCGGTCCCGAACGCTCCCGCCTACGTCGAGGGTATTTTCAACCTGAGAGGGGAAATTATTCCCGTCATTAACCTCCACAGACGATTTCATATTAAGCGCCCCGAGCTCGAGGAAGGCGACGAACTGCTCAGTGGGTTCGTGATTATACGAATCGACGAGATGCAGCTGGCCGTGATGATCGACAAAGTCGAACGGGTTGTGTCGGTCGACCGGAATACCATCCAGAAGCCGCCGGAAATGATTTCAGGTATCGGAGCTGAGTACATCGAAGGCGTTGTGCACCGCGACGACGGCTATCTCATTATACTCAATATACGCAGGCTCTTTAACGTGCGCGAGCTGCAGGCAATCGGCACGATGCAGACGTGAATCGGATCATACGTACATGGCAATATCTGTAACGCGACCCTCAATTCGGCGTAAGGACATGGACTCTGTTCTTACCTGTATGGTAAGTGATCAGCTCGGCCCAGGTGTCCGCCTGGATGAGTTCACCAGCGAAGTTGCGCGACTGCTCTCCGGTGCTTCGTGCGTGGCGCTTCGCGAATACGA
>CAZMEV010000192.1:0-3853 GCA_964565375.1 uncultured Spirochaetaceae bacterium | reverse complement strand
CGCCTGCGCCCTTGAGGCCCGCCGCGCAGGCTAAACGCCTGCGCCCTTGAGGCCGATAATTGAAGGTGAATCATGGCACGTAAACAGCGTCGCACCAGTCTTGGGGTGCTCTTCTGGATAGCATTTATCTTACTCGTCGTTGTCGTATTTCTTGTAAACCGTCCACAGATACAGACGGTCCTCGACAATACCGGGCTCGTCGACGTCATAAGCGAACGCGTCTCATCCGACCAGGGAGACGAGCAGGAGATTCCATCCGAGGAAGACTCCGAGACCGGAGATGAAACGGTAGAACCACTTCCGGATGAGCTGCCCGGACCGGACGACCAGCCGGATGAGACAGAGGAACCGCCGGTACCATCAGACGAGCCGGAAGACCGACGCGAGCCAGAAGAGCCTCAGGACGGAGACGAGCAGGAGGAAGCGGAGGGTGAAATCACTGACGAGGCTTCTGATGCCGAGGCTGAACAGCCGGAACCGGACTCCCGCACGCGAAGAGCCAGACTCTACTACGTCCGTGTCACCGACGACGGAGCGTTCCCCGAAGCTGTATCCAGGACTATCGAATACACTGACCGCCCTCTTACCGCAACGATAGAAGAGCTTATCGCCGGGCCTAACGGCGAGGAAGGATCTAACGGACTTCTGAACCTTATTCCCGATGGAACACGTCTTCGAAGTGCACGAGTAAGCAATGGAGTGGCGTATCTCGATTTCAATGAAGCATTTCGGTTCAACACCATGGGCGTGGAGGGCTATCGAATGCAGTTAAAACAGATAGTCTTCGCGACGACCGAGTTCGAAACAGTCGACCGTGTCCAGTTTTTGATCGAGGGAGAGCGCCGCGAGTGGCTTGGTGGTGAAGGCGTCTATATCGGCACGCCGCTCGGACGGGATTCTTTGTCGTAAGCAAAGCCCTCCGCGGACTTCTACCCTGTAGAGTGGTTACGCTATTTCAAGGTCAAGAAAATATTCCCGATTGCCACGCCGCCCCCGGATAGGACTCCGGCACATCCCGCGACAAATGAGACCTTCATCACGCAGTCTGTTTTTAAGGTCCTTGACTACCGCTTCGCCCTCGGCATCCGTCACGACCCCGGAAAACCCCTGGTCTTTCTCATTGGTTGCACGCCGCCGCTTCTGACTCGACGAGCGACCGCCATTCTGACTGTCCGGGCGTCCACGGCTCGACGCAATAGTCGCAGAAACACCGGAGTCCGCATGTCCAGCTTGCGCATTAAAACGAACGAAACCGGCGCGCTCAAACTGTGGTTTCGCAAGCGCAATTACCCGTCGCAAACGAGTAAGCGAGGCAATGTGAAATGAAACGCCGGAAAGACTGCGAAAACTCAGATCGCAGACAGCGAAATCCG
Source organism: uncultured Spirochaetaceae bacterium (assembly GCA_964565375.1). Classification (GTDB taxonomy): domain Bacteria; phylum Spirochaetota; class Spirochaetia; order DSM-27196; family SKKC01; genus SLAN01. The sequence continues at coordinate 2,480 of CAZMEV010000192.1, read as the reverse complement.
GTACGGGGTCAAGGTCCGCTATGGAGACGTCCAGAATATTCCTGCCTTCCATGGCTGTGACGCGGGTATCGCTTCGCAGTTTCCATGCGAGCTGATTGGTACCTACATCCACCGCATAGACTTGTCTCGCCCCATGCTCCAGAAGTGATTCTGTGAACCCCCCCGTGGAGCTTCCCGCATCAAGAACGATCGCGTCGTCAAGCGGTGGCCTGAACGCTTCAATAGCGGCTGTGAGTTTATGCGCACCGCGACCCACATAGCTGCTTCCCTTCCATTCGATGTCCGAATCCAGGGAAACTGTGCGTTTCGGATCACGCTCGGTGGTACCGTTCACTGCGATCTCGCCGCACAGAATTCGCGCGTGGAGTGTCTTCCGCTCATCCTCGGGAAATCGATGACACAATAAATCAAGCAACCTTGCGCGTTTCACAGCTCCCCCGCAGGCACAACTGTTCCGTGAGACTACACCCCGGGACGCGCCTGAAATCGCTCGATAGACTCTGCAAGTCCCCGACTTACATCTACAACTACAGCAACTCCATGAACGGTAGCTGCCTCGTTCGACACTTCATTCTTGAGCGGCATTTGAGTAAGCGAGCGTTTGATACTGATGTCGGTTCGAAAGCCGATTACACTGTCATCCGGCCCAGTCATTCCGAGATCCGTAATATAGGCAGTTCCCCGGCTGAGTATCCGCTCATCAGCGGTCTGAACGTGTGTATGTGTACCGCATACAATTGCAACCTGGCCGTCGAGATAGTGTGCCAGGGCTTCTTTTTCGTCACCGGCTTCTGCGTGAAAATCACATACCACCGCATGACACTGTTTTTTTATTGATTTGAGCAGTTCACGAGCTTTACGAAACGGACAATCGATAACCGGCATTCGTGTACGTCCCTGAAGGTGCATAACAGCAATCGTAGCCTCCCTGGTTTCGCAGACTACGAGCCCGGAGCCGGACAGCCGCCCTGGATAGTTTGCCGGACGTAGAACCCGCGTGTCACTGTCGAGCAGTTGGGCTATATCCTTATGTTGCCAGACATGATTGCCGGTGGTGATTACGTCGGCCCCAGCCGAATAAATAGAAGCGGCGTTTTCCGGGCTCATACCGAACCCGGAATCTGCGTTTTCACCGTTTACTACCACAAAATCCGCGTCATACGACTTCCGAAGCTTCGGCAGCTCGAGGGTAAGAGCACGGAGGCCTGCCTGCCCAACGACGTCGCCGACCATAAGCACGGTGACCGAGTTCGATGCCATAGGCCGCTACCGAGCGTACTCCACGATGCGGGTTTCGCGGATCATGGTCACCTTAATTCGTCCGGGATACCTGAGCTCATTTTCAATCTGCCGTGCGATGCTCTTGGCGATTTCCTTGGCTTCAGAATCACTGACCTGCTCGTGGTTAACCATGATACGCAGCTCGCGGCCGGCCTGAATGGCGTACGCTTTCTCCACTCCGGTGAACTGCTCTGCGATACGTTCAAGGTTCTCAAGACGCTTAATGTAATTGTCGAGCGTCTCGCGGCGTGCACCAGGGCGACTGGCACTGAGTGAGTCAGCGACCTGCACGAGAACACTTTCTTCACACGTGTGAGGCACGTCACCGTGGTGCGCTGCAATGCAGTTAATCACGCGCTCGTCCTCCCCGAGCCGTTTTGCAAGCTCCACGCCGAGTTCGACATGGTTACTGTCGCCGTCACTCTCTATTCCTTTGCCAATATCGTGCAGTAAACCACCACGTTTCGCTATTTCGCGGTCAGCACCTGTCTCCCCGGCCAGCATTGCAGCGAACATTGCCACTTCGCGCGTGTGTGCGAGAACGTTCTGCCCGTAACTGGTCCGGTACTGGAGCCGTCCGAGTCCCCGAATACCCTCGGGTTTCAAGTCATGAATTCCCAGTTCGAAGCAAACCTTCTCACCTTCCTCGTAAATGGCCTGGCTGATTTCCTGAGTAATCTTCTGGACTACCTCTTCGATACGGGTCGGATGTATACGGCCATCGGAAACAAGCCGTTCGAGGCCTCGACGTGCGATTTCCTTTCTCACGGGGTCAAAACAGCTTACAACCACCGCTTCCGGCGTATCGTCGATAATAATATCGACACCGGTCAACGTCTCGAGGGTCCGAATATTGCGGCCCTCACGTCCGATAATCCGGCCCTTCATCTCGTCGTTCGGGAGACTGACCGTTGCAACGGTTACTTCCGCATTCACGTCGGAAGCCATGCGCTGGATCGTAGTAACAAGAATATCCCGTGCCTTCTTTTCAGCGGTACCCTGGGCTTCCTGCTCGACCCGAGCGACGATCGCCTGGCCTTCTTTGCGCGCCTCGTCCTCCATCGACTGCATCATGAGACGCTTCGCTTCTTCCGCGGACAGATTGGAAATCCGCTCGAGTTCCTCTTTCCATTGCTCTTCTTGTTGCGCGACTTGCTCTTCGCGCTCGGCTATCTTCCTCTCGCGGTCTGTGAACTCTT
>CAZMEV010000191.1:0-3886 GCA_964565375.1 uncultured Spirochaetaceae bacterium | reverse complement strand
GGCGCGAAAATGCAACGCCCGGCCTCTTCTGCCGGGCGCGAAAATGCAAGGCCCGGCCGGTTAAAGACCGGTGCGGCGCCTTTGTTTCAGGACTTCAGGACTTCGAAGCGATATTCATCTGCGCGATCGCGAGTTTCGCGATCGGAATACCGTACGGCGAACAGGAAACATAGTCGAGCCCCGTTTCACGGGTGAACGCAATGTTATCCGGTTCCGCGCCATGTTCTCCACATAGCCCGAGCCTGAGGTCCGGTCTCGTCAGTCGCCCACGTTCGGACGCGATTGCGATCATTTCCTTGACCTGTTCCCCGAGAACCTTGAACGGATTCGCCTCGAGCAGGTCGAACTCGTTGTAATCCGAGAAAAAGTTGTTGAAATCGTCTCGCGATACACCGTTGGTAGTCTGTGTGAGATCGTTTGTGCCGAAGCTGAAGAAATCCGCATAACGGGCAATGCGGTCCGCCTGGAGGGCGGCCGCAGGCAATTCGATCATCGTTCCGACACGATAGTGCACCGGATCCAATCCAAACTGTTCGCGCACGTCCTGCTCGATCTCCCGAATACCGGTAATCTGTTTGCCCTCGATATGCTTGCCGTTGCGAATCGTTTTGATTTCGTTGGCGGACATTACGAGTGGCACCATGATCTCCGGCACGGCTTCCACGCCTTCCTTCTTGAGTTTGTACGCCGCCTCAAAAATCGCACGGACCTGCATGTTGTAGATTTCCGGATAGCTGATAGCAATCCGGACACCTCGATGCCCGAGCATCGGGTTTACCTCCTTCAGCAAGTCACACCGTTGTCTGATTTCAGCCGAAGTGAGCTTCTGATCCCTTTTCCGCAAAAAGGAAATAAAGCTTTTCATTGTATCTTCGGTATGCGGTAGAAACTCATGTAACGGCGCGTCGAGCAGACGGATCGTTACCGGCTTACCCGCCATGATCTTGAACAGCGAATAGAAGTCCGAAACCTGCATTTTCTTCAGTTTATCAAGAGACTTCTGTCGCTTCTTCGCGTCAGTCCCGGCGACGATCATGGCACGGAACTCATTAATCCGGGAATCATTGAAGAACATGTGCTCGGTCCGGCACAGCCCGATGCCGCCTGCGCGGAACATCGCTGCAAGCTCAGCGTCCTTGGGCTGATCGGCGTTCGCTTCAACATCGAAATCACCGATCTGATCCTGAATGAGATCGAGAAGCTCCAGCAGCCCGCTTCCCTCCGGCGAGGGCTCTGTGAGCACCGCCTTTCCGAAGAAAAGTTGAGGCGTATCGTAATAGGGAACGTTGAGCGTTATGTAGTCGCCTTCTTTGATAGTCCGATTCCCGATCTTAAGCGTTGTCTTTGTAAACTTCGCATCCGGGTAGACAAGCGCAACTTTGCCGAGACTTCTTGCTACGACCGGCGCATGCGAGGCGTACCCGCCTTCCGTACTCAACACACCCCGTGCTACTTCGATGGCTTTTACATCTTCGGCGTACGTCGAGGGCATGGCAAGAATCAGATTCGCATCCTCCCCGAGTTGAGTCGCACGCCGATACTCTTTGACAAGCGCATCGGTTGAGAAGAACACCCGTCCGATTGCCGCCCCGACAGCACCGGCGATACCGCCTTCGACCTTCGCCAGCTTCTTGACCGAGTTAAGATCGAGCTGCGGATGCAGAATCTCTGCCAATCTGCCCGGCTTAACAGCATTAATGACGTACTCGGCGTCTATTACGTCTTTCTTATTCAGATCGAGGAGTGTTTTAATCTCGGCCTGCGTAGAGCGATTCGTCGCGGCGAACTGGTCAATTACCCACAGGGTACCACTTTCAACGGTAAACCGGACCCGACGAATCTCCTTGAACTCTTTTTCAAGCTCCGAGGCGATGCGCTCGAGTTCCTTGCGGATTTTCGGCTTGATTTTCTGGATCGGCTGGCCTTCGGCCTTCCGGTCGTCGAAAGACTCAGGAAAAAACTCGCCGCTGATGCGGTCCTCACCCGTGATTGGATCATGGGTGTAAAAGCTGCCGAAGTAACTTTCCTGGCCATAATTACCGAACACCATCGACTGTATCATCAGAGCCGAATCTTCGCTCGTCGGACGATCACTGAACAGGCTCAGATATTCCCGGATGGTCCAGACCATTTGTGCATATGCGTCGCTGAGAAACTCCTCTGTATACACGTCGGAGTAGTCCGAGAGCGCCTTCCGCACCGATGCCTGTTTAGAGGCGGATTTCAGCTTCTTCTGCAACGCCTCCATACGCTTACGCCGGTCATCCGGTACTTCGGTCAGGGACTCCAGTTCGATCATCTTCCGGACAACATTGGCCAGTTCGTGGTACGCGAAATCCTCGCCGACGTACTTCGCGAATCCATCCACAGTTTTCAGCGTGAGGCCAATGTTATGAATCGTGGAGAACGTATTAACCATGTTCAACATGGGGCTTTCCACGATCTTGACCAGAAGCGGGTTATCCGGATCGTCGAACCGCTTTCCCATGATCGACTCCATTTTCGAAAGCGGCTCGGTAAGAAACGGTTTTTCTTTCTCCGGATCATCGGAGATTTCTTTGATTGATTCGTTTGTAAGCACGAACCCCGGGGCGATCGGCAAACCCAGGGATGCAAGCTGCATAACGCGTTTGCCCCTGCTGCCGAGTTCTTCCAGTCCTGACGGGTTCTCAAAATACTCGCTTACACTAAATGCGTGATATTTCTTCATTATCCGCTACTCCCTGTAACAATAAACGCGCCGCGTACGTTCCGCAGATTCGGGACATGCCGCCGCGGCGCGGCCGGCCGACCGCAGCACTTCAAAAGAGGTCGAGTGTCCGATCGGATCCGCCGTGAAGGAATGCTTCAAACCGCGGGCTGGCCCCCTCGTACAGGTACTTCCGCAACTTCGAGACGTCCTGGGGATTATCGCCAACTACGCTGATCATAATCGGGACCCCATGCTTCACCTTGCCCCACTTAAACAACGCATTAATATCGTTGATTCGCTCATTCTCATACCATATAAGCACATCGAGGCTGGGATACTTGGCACGGTAAGACTCAATAATCTTCTTCCACGCCTCGACATTCCCGTTATGAAAGAGCTCATTCGTTACAAGCACAGGAATTCGTGCAGTCATGCGCCGCTTTCGCGTGGAAACCGCCTCCTGAGCCTGTGTCTGCGATGCGTCGGAAACTGTCTGCGCTGCGGTGGAAGCGGAAGAACTCGCCGTGGAGGATGACTGTGCTTTCCGTGCAGGTGCTTTGTCCGGTTTTGCCTGTATAGCCGCCTTTCGCTCGCTGATGTAGGCCTTCTTTCCGCGAACCTTTCCGCCGTCAAGAAGAGAGGTCAGGTCCGAGGCAGCTTCCGCCAGCACTGAATCCTTGACATCCTCACCCGAGGCCGCCCCTGCGTAGACGACGATAAGTTCGTCTTTGCCTAGAGGCAAGGCTCCTGCCCAGGTCTCCTCATCTTTAGGGTTTATTACGAATACGCCGGTGTGCGGATGATGGAATAGACAGACGAAATCAATCTTCGTCCACTTGGAGACAACCTCGGCGATCCCGGAAGCGTCTTCAATGGTCCGCCCAAGGTTGTGAGAGACGGCATGGTAGCCGAACTTCTCTACGAGCAGAGCGTTGACCAGCGGCTTGATCTGATGCCGACCGATCCGTCCGTCGTCAAGATGCTGATTGACTAAATCGGCAAGGTTTGCCCCCTTGCCGATCCGACCAACGTATTCAGTGACGATCTTGAAGTGCCGCAAAGCCGAGTTGAACCCGGCTTTGCGTGATAAGACGTTCAGCTGATTATCCATAAGCATTACAGCTCTTGCAGGTCATCCGTCATGGACTGCGACGGCGTTACATCCGCGCGGCCCTTAATTTCTTCCCCGCTTGC
>CAZMEV010000190.1:1841-4002 GCA_964565375.1 uncultured Spirochaetaceae bacterium | reverse complement strand
TTCACGCCACGTGAACCGATACTTCCGGTTTTCTCTCGAGCACCCTTTCAGGGAGGAGAAACCACGCCCGCACCATGCGCCGTGTCGCCGGACACTATTCACCCAGTAGCATCCGGTGTTCTGATGCGGCACATCCGGTCTGCCGGTCGTACTGCGACCGGCCTTTTTTTGTTTGCATCGCGGGCTGGTGTCTTGCCGCGGTGCCCGGCTTTTGAACCGCGCCCCGTGTCTTGCCGTGGTCCCCGGCGTTTGAACCGAAGATCGCACAGCCTGAAGCTTGGCGCTGTGTGCTTGACATACGAATGCACGCCGGACTACAGTTCAGCGACGCGAGAACAACACCAGATGAAATTGGTATCCGGGGGTGTAGCTCAGTTGGCAGAGCGCGTGAATGGCATTCACGAGGTCACGGGTTCGAATCCCGTCACCTCCACGTACAGGTATACGGTCCCTCCACGAACAAAATCATAAACGGCCGGAAAAAGGTGCTCCGGAATGTCGGCACAGTCAGACGGTGAACTTGACCCTGAAGTAGCTGAACTCCTCCCTGTCGAATCGGAAGATGACGGTGATACTCCGGCATTTGAAGATCTCTTCGGAGAGCCGTCCGGGACCGGCAGATCCGACGACGAAGGACCATCGGAGAAGCCCTTCGACAACGAGGGTTTCTCGATTCCCGAGAGTATCGAAACTGAACCTCACAACTACTTCAACGATAAGAAGTACTACAAGCTCGTACTCACCGAAGAGGGAGACGTTGCAAAACGGATCCATGAGCTTCTACGCAATTTTCTCAAAGCCGAAGATCCGCAGGATCGCAGTCATTACCGAAGCAAGATAGGCCCCGCCGTGTGGAACCTTTGTACCCAGATCGCATCCCGGACAGGCGGTTCACTGTCCATCCAGAAACGGCTGTTTCAGCGGTTCCGCCTGCTGCTTCCAACGATGGTTTCGCCCGAGCAGCGAAGTGTTCTTTCCCGCATCATCCCGGAAAACGAAACCGGGGAGCCGATCCACTATGTCGATGAATGGCTCGAACAGGTGGCGCACGGAAGAGTAAATCAGAGCGCCACAGACGAGACCAAGACACGAGGCAAGAACAGCGGGCACCGCATAGCAGCAAATCTCGAAAAAACCCGCGGACGGTACGAGGCTCAGCTCGCGCTGTGTCGATCGAAGATCGGCGAGATTACCAGCGAAGAAGCCCGTCTCAAGGAGCGCGTCAACGAGCTGTGCAGTCATGAAACGCGCCACGACTTCGATGACCTCATCCTTCCGTATTCGGAGCAGGAACGCAGCGCGCTCTCGGAGATAAATCAGACGCTTCGGCGACTGTCCAATCTCAACCGTGAGCTCGACCGCGCCTACCGTGAGTTCGACGGGATACTCGAGGAGCTTGAAAAGCTCAAGAGCAAAGAGTCGGAAATTGACGATGGATTCCAGAACACCCCTGCCGACACACAGGCTGCGACCACGGAAATGGGAACCGTCCGGCAAATGGCGAAGATGTGCGTGGGCCGTCAGGGAAACCATTTTCCGCTTCTACTGAAACAGTATTTCCGCGCCTCGATACGTGAGATAGGCTCGCGTGAAAACGTTATCCGCACTCTTGCTGAGGTAGAGCGGCTGGACCCCGGCCTGTTTCTGCGCACCTTCAAGCAGCAGACAAATCGAATCGTTCCCAACGTCGTACTGGTCCCATGCTACGGGGACAGTGGTGTGTGCTGGGAGCCGTTCGAGCGCTACAACAAAGCCACGAGTCGGGGAAGACTTGCCATTCCGATGTATCCGAAAGACCTGCGTACCGCCGTAATTTCGGCGTGCGGGGATCTTCGCTGGCAGACTGCCAAAGAAAAAGCCGCGCATTACTGGATGGAAGAGGGGCTCACCGGCTGGTACTATCAGTGGTTTACCGAAAACCGGCTGAAAGGCGACGTCAAAGACCGTTTTATCGAAGACTATGTCCTGTGGATCAACAGAGAAAGTGAAGGAACGCAAAAACTCGACCGGGATGTCCGCTCAATTTTCTGGCGCTATATCCCGTTCCCTCAGGATGTAAAAGAAGTTCTGAAGAATCGCGGGTTCGTGTACCAGGACCTGTACAAGAAGGACCAGAATCGCTCCGTGTCCGACGGCTACTGATCAAAAACCCCGGCGAGCC
>CAZMEV010000190.1:0-1741 GCA_964565375.1 uncultured Spirochaetaceae bacterium | reverse complement strand
CCCGGCGAGCCTACGGTCCGACAAGGCCACGGCCCGGCGCGCCTACGGCCCGGCGAGCCCACGAGCAGAATTATCGGCGCTGTTTCCGGCTGAAGATAGGCTCGAAGTACTGTTCAAAGTCATATTTCTCGGAGAGCTTCTTCACCGACTTGTGATAGATAAAGTAGGTGATAAGGATGGTAACGATAAACACCAGCCCGAGAACCACGGTTCCGATCTGGGGTGTAAGAACCTCCTGAAGTGCAACGGAAACACCGAGCAGCAGCACCGTAAAAACGAGCGCCATAAGAATCAGATTTGCGACTGTTGCCGCAATAACAAACAGTATCGTATTGGCTTTCTTGTTCATGAATTCCTCTTACTACGTTGATGCTCGACTCGTATAACCGACGCAACGAACAGCAGACCGCAGACAACCACGCTTGCATCGGCGACATTGAACGTCGGCCAGCGCTCGAGCCCGAAAATGCCGAAGAATTCGACATCAATAAAGTCTACCACGCCCTGCGGCCGTATGAAACGGTCTATAAGATTTCCAAAGCCACCGCCAAGCACACCTGCGAGCATCCACCGCTGGGAAGTCGTAAGATCGGTACCCCGCCAGTAGTACAACAGCACTGCCGCGAGCACGAGCGCCGGGACCGTGGTCACGAGAATCGAGCGCCAGGGCTCCGGAATTCCATGGCCGATACTGAATGCTACCGCAGGGTTGCGGGTATGTATAATTCGGACAAGTCCATCAAGGTACTCCGTGCCGACAGTGTACATCTCAATTCGGGCGACAACCAGTGCTTTAGTGATCTGATCCAGCACAATGACACCCAGCATGAGACTTAAAGGAGCAACCCTCGACCGAACGCCCGGCAGTACTGCGTCCTTGCTGTGACTCTCTTCTTTCATACGGTACAAACTTCCTGTAATGCCGTAGGACCTACAGGCCCGTGGGAACATCGATAAAGGAGGTTTCTACATCCGGATAGTCGGAAGAGAGTTTCCCGGCCAGGGCCTTCACCCCCCAGATTTCGGTAAGGTAATGTCCGCCGAATACAACATTCATCGATGCTTCCAGTGCCCGATGATACAGCGTGTGCGAGGCGTCCCCGGTCACGAACAGATCCAGACCGAGATCCACTGCCTCGTCGAAGGCCGCCCCACCTCCTCCGGACACAAATCCCACGGTTCGTATGTGCTGCGGACCGAATGGAAGAACACTGATGGTATTCCCTGCACCGCCGAACAGCACCCTGTTCACTTCCTCGAGCGACACCGGGTTCTCGAACGCTCCCCGACAGCCGATAGGCTGTCCCTTTATGGAGCCGAACGATTGAAGATTGCCGAGGCCGATCTCTTTCGCCATTTGCGCGTTATTGCCGTACACCAGATGCTGATCGAGCGGCAGATGAATCGCATACAACCCGAGATCCTGCTCGATGAGCTGCTCAATTCGCGCATACATAGGACCTCGGATGGCCTCGACTCGCCCCCAGAAGATACCATGGTGCACAACAAGCACATCGGCTCTCCACAGTGCAGCCCGATGAAACGTTTCCTGACATGCGTCTACAGCGAAGGCCACCTTCCGGACCTCTTCATTGCGGCGACCGACCTGGAACCCGTTGAGCGAGGGGTCCATACCCTCAAACTGTTCGAAGGGAAGAAATGATCGAAAGTACAGGTCAAGTGTATCTATATGCATAGCTTTCGCGAGTATGCGACCTGTTACACCGGATTTCAAGCCTGC
>CAZMEV010000189.1:0-4004 GCA_964565375.1 uncultured Spirochaetaceae bacterium | reverse complement strand
GGTGGCCCATTATCCGGCGGGCGATGCGAGAGTTCAACGGTACTGATGCCGAACTATCTCAGGATACCAGGAGTAGATTCGTACGGGTGACACTGCCTATTCATCGGCACGAGTAAGGTAAGCTACTGCGAGCTTCCACGCCGGAGATTGAATCGGCACGAACGAAGGAATGGCAGCGCCGAGAGAAATCATGGCCTTGAGATTCCGCGCGAACGATGGGAGGGTACCCAGCGGCGGTGGGAATCCGAGCAGACTTGGGGGGTATCTGCCATAATTTCGTTTCTGTTCCCAATTTCGGTATATAGACGTTCCGTACGCAACTGAGTATACTATCTGTTCATCCGACACTGTCGTTTATCTTTTTGCCAACTACAGGAGGTTGCGTATGAAGCATAGAAATGTATATGGCTTTGTTGTTCTGACCATGATCGCCCTGCTGGTTTTCGCCGGCTGTGAGGCGGATAACGGCGGCAACGGGGCTGCCGAAGACAATCCGGGAACCGTGCGCATAGGAATGAATAACTGGGCGGAAAATATCGCTGTCTCGAATATGTGGAAGATTCTGCTTGAGGAAGAAGGGTATGAAGTGGAACTTGTCGATGTCGATAAGGCTGTTCTTTACAGCGGCATTGCCGAAGGCGACCTCGATATCGGAATGGAAGTATGGCTTCCCGCCACGGATGCACCGTTTGTGGATGAATACGGTGACCGTTTCGATATTCAGGATACGTGGTATGAGGGAACACAGCTCGGTCTTGTGGTTCCCGAGTACATGGATATCGAATCCATGGACGAGCTCAACGATTACGCGAGCGATTTCTCCAACGAAATTATAGGAATCGATCCGGGTTCGAGCATTAACGGCCTGACCGAGGACGCTGTGGATATCTACGATCTCGACTTCGATTTTATCGAGGGATCGGAACCCGGAATGCTCAGCACGCTCGACTCCGCCTACGAAAACGAAGATCCTGTCGTAGTCACGCTGTGGAGCCCCCACTGGGCGTTCGCCGAATACGATCTGAAGTATCTCAATGATCCCGAGGGGATCTACGGCGAAGGTGACGACATTTACTTCATTACCCGGGAAGGTTTCGAAGACGATTTCGCTCCGGTTCTTGAGACAATTAACGCATCGTTCTTCGACGATCAGTCGCTCGGCGAGCTTATGGCGATTATCGAAGAGCTCGATGATCCGGTGGAAGGCGCACAGACGTGGATCGACGATAATCGCGAGCTCGTCGACGGATGGCTTGCGCTGTAAGCCTTCTTACTCACACCATCGGCGGGGCCGTGTGCGCTGAGGCACCGGTCACTTGCCGACGGCGGGGTGCGCAGACGGCCCCGCTCAGGTCACTTGCCGGCGGCGGGGCAGCGCGTCCTGAGCCGCGGTCACTCCCCGCTGCCCCCGTAGTCGAGTCCGAATCCGAATGGAAACAGCGGCAGGTCTTCGAGCTCCTCGCTACTCAGGTCGGCGTCATCCGAGTCGACGACGCCGTAGCCGGCGGCACGCGCTTCGTCGGCCGACCAGATGCCGCCTGTATCACCATCGACCTGAACAGGAATTTGCGAATTGCTTCTCGGCCAGGTCACAGGGAGGCGACCGACAGGTTCGCTGTCACCGAAGAGCACGTCGGCGATTCCCGTGGCTTCGGTGCCCGGAAGCCAGGACGCGAGCAGCGCATCCATCATGGGGAGCTGGTCGGTGATCACCAGCGGACGGCCGCTCAGGAGCACAACGGCAACGGGCGCGTCGGCCTCGGATGCCTGTTCAATAAGGTTGATGTCCACCTGCCCGAGGCCAAGCCGGTGGCGGTCGCCTTCATACTCCGCGTACGGCGCTTCACCAACCACGGTAATAATGAGGTCGGCATTCTCCATTTGCTGTTCCGCGTCGGCAGGTGGCTCGGATAGCGTGACTTCGGTATCAGACCCGGCGCGCTCTGTGACCGCCTGGTACACACTGGTTCCCGCAGTTACGTTTCCGCGAACGCCCTGCCACTCGATGGTCCATCCACCGGACTGTGCGCCGATATCGTCGGCAAATCGGCCGGCTACGTGGATGTGTTCGATTTCGTCATCGATCGGCAGGAGATCGTCTTCGTTTCGAAGCAGCACCTGCGATTCGCGCACAGCCTGGCGGGCGAGTTCAAGATGCTCTTCACTTCGAATGGTGTCCTGATGCGACCGGTCGGCAAACGGTTCTTCAAAGAGGCCCATTTCGAATTTGATGGTCAGTATTCTTCGAACCGCGTCATCTATCCGTGAACGCGAGAGTTCACCCGATTCGACGAGATCCTCCATTACTTCGATATAGGAATCGTAATCGTCGGGCACCATATTCATATCAATGCCGGCACGAATGCTCTGCAGCGTCTGGTATCGTTCGTTGCCCGGCAACTGGTAGACGGCTCCCCAGTCACTGAGAATAATGCCGTCAAATCCGAACTCGCCGCGCAGGACATCGGTGAGAAGCTCGCTGCTGCCATGGACCTTGTCACCGTTCCAGCTGTTGTAGCTTGCCATGATAACGCGGGCGCCCTCTTCGATCGCCGGTTCATAGGGAGCACCGTGAACTTCGAGCAGTTCATCGAGCGGCAACCTTGTATCGCCCTGGTCTTCGCCGCCTTCGGTGCCGCCGTCGCCGACCCAGTGTTTGGGGGTTGCAAGCACCCAGTCGGAGTCATCGGGTGCGCCGTGCTGGTAGCCGCGAACCGCCGCCGCGCCGAGGTCGGAAACAATCCCGGTGTCCTCGGAAAATGCTTCGTAGCTGCGTCCCCACCGAATGTCCCGAACAACGGGAATTGCCGGGGCGAAGTTCCAGCGCATGCCGGTGCCCGCCATTTCCCGGGCGGTTGCACGCGCTATATCTTCGACAAGCTGTTCATTACGCGCCGCGCCGAGGCCTATGTTGTGCGGAAAAATGGTGGCGTCCTGCAGGTTATTGTGGCCGTGTACGGCGTCGATGCCGTAGAGAATGGGGATCCCGAGCCTCGTATCGAGCGCCTGCTGTTGAAACTCATCGTACATGTCGGCCCAGGCGTCGGGGGTGTTTTCCTCCGGAGTCGAGCCTCCGCCGCTGAGAATGGAGCCGAGCTTGTACTCACGAATGTCTTCGGCTTGTCGCAGATACTGGCGGTCGATCTGCGTCATTTGTCCGAGCTTTTCTTCGAGCGTCATCCGCTCGAGCAGGTCCTCTACCCGCTCGTCGGTCGGCCGCTCGGGATCGAGATACGGGGCATCATCGGGAGGCGGTGCCGCGTCCTCCGCGGGATAATCGCTCCCCTCTCCGACTCCGGTACACCGGGAAAGAAGCGTGATAAGAAGCGAGATGAGCAGGCCGCTGAACGCACAGCTCGTTCGATCGCTTCTGGTCGTACACCAGTTTCTCATTCCTACCCTCCGACAGCACTGGCCGTTAATTGCATGCTGCAATTAACACTACCATTTGCGAACACCCTGGCGTCAAGAAGCGCGGAGGGATGCCAGCTTCTTCAGAGGGGCCGTGGCGGTGACACTTCCTTTCGCGATGCGCGCGAGCGAGCCCGCCGCATTGTCGGGGAAATGACCGACGACGAGCGCTACGATCTTGTCGTGGGCGGCGGATTCGTAATCCGCGAAAACGCACGCCTCGGTCTGCCGGAGATTAAGCTCTTCGATGCAACCTCCGGGGTACACTTACGCGAGACGGTTGCATCCGGACACCTGCACCGGACGGTGTCGTTTCCATCGTTTGTGAACCTGGCCGCCTCCTGGAACCGGGCGCTTGTGGCCCAGTACGCGCATCTACATAACGGCGCTTCAGCAGTCCGGCACCATGGCAACCGTGAAGCACTTCATCGCCAACAATACCGACTGGTGCCGCAGACTCAGTAACTCGGTGGTCGGAAAACGCGCACTCGAGGCCCTGCAGGCCAGACGCAAAACGCTGCTCGGCGACCCGCGCATAACCGCCATGGCAGAACGCGTGGTCACAGCCTGTGTGCGCATGGGATTTTACGCCC
>CAZMEV010000188.1:0-4022 GCA_964565375.1 uncultured Spirochaetaceae bacterium | reverse complement strand
CAACAACCCGTTTGTTGTCGAAGGTATCCATTATCGTGTACAGAATCTGGATTTCGACAACGGTGCCCATGATCGATCCAGTTTCTATGAAATCACCGACTTTGAATGGCCGGAACAGAAGAATTAATACTCCCCCAGCGAAATTGCTGAGGCTTCCCTGAAATGCAAGAGCGACCGCGAGACCTGCCGCACCGACAATCGCCACGAACGAGGTCATTTGTATGCCGATGGTGCCGGCTGCGCTGATTATGATAACTACGGTTAAAGCAGCTCTCAGAAGGCTGACCATGAAACCCGCCACACTCTCATCGATGTGGCGACGTTCCATTGTCTTTCTTGTGAGTTTACATGCAACGCGAGTCACAACCAGGCCTGCCAACAGAATAATGATTGCCAGCACCAGACGGGGCAGATACTCAGCGGTCAGAACAGAAACTGCTTCTATGATTTGCTGTGTGTCCATATAGACCTCGAGTGTAATAGGAGAACTGGTATTGGAGAAGCCTTGTGGGAGAAGGCTTGTTGGAAAAGTTGGCTGGGAAAAGTCGGCCGGGAACAGCCTTCATTCAGGAGCTCAGTGGTCCTCTGTCATTCCGGCCATTGAAAGGATCGTTTCATAGTGCAGCGCGGTGACGGGCATAATGCTCAGCCGGTTTCCTTTTTTTACCAACGGCATGTCTGCGAGCTCGGATTGCGCCTTCAGTTCAGGAAGAGGCACAAGTCTGGGCAGGGGTGCGATCGCCCGCACATCCACGAGGATCCAGCGTGGCTTATCCCGGGTCGATTTAGAGTCATAATATTTGCTGTGTATATCGAATTGTGTGGGATCGGGGTAGGGCCCGCTCGCTACTTCGGCTATGCCGGCGACACCCGGTGGTTTGCAATTTGAGTGGTAAAAAAGCACCCGATCTCCGGGCTTCATTCTGTCCCGCATGAAGTTTCGTGCCTGGTAGTTACGCACGCCGTCCCACATCTCGGTTCTATTCTCGGCTTGCATAAGGTCATTAAACCCGAAAACCGAAGGTTCGCTTTTCATAAGCCAGTAGTTCATAGTAATTGACCGCCGAGAATACTTCGCTTTTCCTGCTCATGCAAGTGACCTTTGGTTTTTGGAGGGTCAGGAGCGCTTGTCGTGAACGACACCTTCGAGCTTTCGAAGCTTGCGTCTACCATGCTCGGTGAGTACGAAAACCCCGTGATGGCTTGTCAGGTATCGCTTGGAAATACACCTCGAAAGAATGGCTTCAGTGTAATCACGAGTCCATCCAATGTGCTCGGCGAGAGCATTCACATTGCCGAACTCAGCGCCACACGGCTGTGATTGTCCACCTCCGTGGTGGTCGAGGCAGAGCAGGACCATTTGTTCTGCAAACAGTTGCCGGTTCCTTCTGTGCTGAATTGACTTCGCTACGAGTCCCCTTTGGGGGGCAATGACAAAGGTAACCAGAAATATCATGCCGATAATCATTGCCATGGTTCCACTCGTAGCGCTGTCAGTCACGTATGCAATCTGAAAACCGAGCCAGGCCGAACCTGCCGCGATGAAGGCTGCCAGGAGCACCATCGTATGCAGCTTGCGCGTGAGAAGATAAGCGGTCGCGGGCGGGCCTATCAGAAGCGCTACAACAAGTACTGCTCCCACAGCTTCAAAAGCGCCCACAATGGTGATACTCACGAGAGTCATAAGTGCGTAGTGCACAACGGCCGGAGGAAACCCTGTAGCACCCGCAAGCGCCGGATCAAACGTAGTGATTTTCAGTTCTTTGAAGAAAACAGCGACGAATATGGCGTTGAGAAGCAGAATAGCTCCCATTACCACGAGTGGCCGCGGACCCAGAAGAATTGTTCCCGCGTACAGCGGGGTAGCCGCAGCGAAGTTTATATCTCCAATGAGAACCGATGTCTCCGTAATCGGCATACCTGCGAAGCGACGACTGAGCAGTACAATCCCGATGCTGAACAGTAACGGATATACCAGACCTAAAGGACTGTCTCCAGCGAGTACCCCTGAGCGTGATAACCCCTCAATAAGGAGCACCATTACAAGGCCGATAATCGCGGGCCCGATAACAAGCTGTGGTGAGCCGAGCGGACCGAGAACCATAAGTCCGAGTATCAATCCGGGAAGCATCGCGTGGCTGAGTGCCTCGCTGATCATACTCATCTGCCTCAGGACCAGAAAGGTTCCGACCAAGGAACAAGCCACGGCTGTTACGATACTTGACCATACAATAGCGGGGATCAGCGACAGGTCCATACGCTAACCTGCTCCGTGAGGTATGCCCTTAATACCCGGCACTTTTCGAAACCGAGCACGATTGCGGTACTTATGAATTACACGGGCAATGATGCCTCGCTTGGGTGCTATCAGAATGCTGACAAACGTAAGTGATGTGGCGAAGATCACTATTATTGGTCCCGTGGGTAATCCTCTGTATAATGCACTCGCAATTGATCCGCCGACGCCGCTGGCGGCACCGAACACAGCTGAAAGCAGTGTCATAGTCGAAAGCCTTTTCGTCCACTGTCGCGCGGCCGCTGCTGGAGCTACCAGGAGTGCCACGATAAGTACAACCCCCACGCTTTTGAGGCCCACAACAATCGCAAGCACGATGGCGAGGAGCAGAACGTTCTCAAGTAACCGTGTCTGGAACCCGTTACTTGCCAGAAAGGCCGGGTCGAATACAACCCCCTTAAACTCCTTCCACAGAAGAATCGCTATACCAATAGATATACCTGAGAGTATAAGAATGCCCCATAGGTCCCTCCAGGTAATAAGCGCGGCCTGTCCGAAGAGAAACTCATCGAGACCGGCGCGTCCCGGGATTACGTTGACATTAATGATTCGCAGAAGGAAAAAGCCGGCACCGAAAAACAGTGACATGCTTACTGCCATTGCGGTGTCGATACGAATTGAGCTATTCCGTACGATTCCCTGAGCAAGGAACATACTCGCAACGCCTGTTACCGTAGCTCCCGGAAGAAGTATTGCGATATCTGTCGATCCCTGGCCTGTAATCCAGTAGGATGTGAGAAACGCCAGCATTATACCGCTGAGAGTAGAATGGGCGACAACACTACCGGTAAGCGAACGGTGCTGAAGATATGCGAAGCACCCGAGAGCTCCGGCTGCCGCTCCGATAGCGGCCGTACCGAAGCTCACGATGCGAAACGTATGACTCGAAAGCAGGGCGCCAAGTATCTCCAACATTGATTGCACTCATTCCTATTGAGAGTGTTACTGCATCGGTGAAACCTGAGTCCCCCATATGGGCCTGAAAGCCTCATCTGGGGGGATTACAAGGTTCCATTATGAAGGTTCCATTATGAAGGTTCCATGATGTTATGTACCGGCATACTCTCCTTGAATATGAGTATAGAACGTTCAGTGAGTATACGCCGGTTATATTATCGTGTAAGCCCCTCAACAATAGTATCTACATTGCTTCGGAAAGCGCCGATAAATGTCTGCGCCTCGCCTGATTCTCCGAGGGCATCTGAATGCAGGGCTTCATCGGATACTACAACCGATCCTCCACGCGCGGAAACCGCCTCTGTAAGGGCCACGACAGCCTGATCGTCGGCAATGTCTTCCTGAAAGATTGTGGGAATACCGCGATCTGCTATAAGTTCGGCGAGTTCTTCAATTTCTGCAATACCTGCTTCATCTTCGGTGCTCAAACCAGAAACACCGAGCGTTTCGATACCATATCTCCGCCCCAGATAGCCGAATGCATCGTGGCTCGTAATGAGAACTCGCTGTTCTTGAGAAATTTCGTCGAAGCGTTGCGCGGCATACCGGTCCGCTTCTCGAAGATCCTCAATGTAGTCTGCAGCATTAGAGCGGTATTCGTCTTCGTTTGCCGGATCCAGCTGAACGATTCTGTCGGTCACGATGTCCACGGCGCTGATCCACAGGTCAATATCGAACCAGACGTGAGGATCATGTTCACCATGGTCGTGGCCATGGTCGTCATCGTGGTCGTGGCCATGGTCGTCATCGTGGTCGTGGCCATGGTCGT
>CAZMEV010000187.1:1605-4101 GCA_964565375.1 uncultured Spirochaetaceae bacterium | reverse complement strand
GGCTGACCAGGGCCTCAGCCGGGGTGAGCAGGGCCTCAGCCGGGCTCCGCACTACCTCGTACTCGCCGAGGGCGTACCCCCCGGCATGGAAGGAGGCTGGAAGGCGGTACACGGGCTGGTCTGTTCTGCCGGCCCTGTCACGGCACGCCTCGATTATACCTGCCGTCCATCCCGGGGAATCCACCGGCTGTCGGGGATTCATCTCTGGATTTCCGACCCTGGCGCCCTCTGGCCGGAGCGACGCTTCGTCCCTGCCCCGGCTCGAATCGCGGTTTTTCCGCGCCTGCGTATACGCACTTCGTTGACCCTGCGCCCGAGAAGAACGCTTCTGTTCGGCGGAACAATACCTGCAGGAGAAGGCGGCGCGGGGCTTCACTTCTTCGACGTGCGTGACTACCGCGCGGGTGACAGTCTTCGCCATATTAACTGGAAGGCAAGCGCGCGCCGGACGAAGCGTCCGGTGATTAACGAGTTCGAACCCGAGCGGGCGACGGATGTCGGCCTCATAGTCGATTCCCGGCGCGCGGCATGGTCCGATGGCCCGCATGGGCAACGGCGGTTCGACGCCGCTGTTGAGGCGGCAGCGGGTCTCACAGACCTGCTGCTCGACATGGGTAACCGGCTCGGCCTTCTCGTCTACGGAGGAGCACTCGACTGGCTGCCGACCGGATCGGGACGCCTGCAGCGGCAACGAGCGCTGACCCGCCTTGCCGCGGCCACAGTCCGGGAACACCTCGTATTCAATAATCTCGGCCACATTCCGCTGCACCTGTTTCCGGCTGGTTCACAGCTGGTCATCGTAAGTGCAGTGCAACTTGAAGATGTTCAGCAACTCGTTCGGCTCGTGGGCCGCGGATACAGAGTGCTTGTGGTCACCCCCATTCTTTCGGAGGGGGCTGCAGGTTTCCGAAACCCGGATAGCGTTCATACAGGAAAGACGCGTACCGGAGAACTGGCTCACCGCTTACTGGACGTTGAACGTTCAGTTATTCAGCGCCGGCTCGGCCGGCACGGGATCGTGATCATTCACTGGTCTACCGACGAGCCGCTGGCCGCCTGTCTGGCTCGCGAAAACCAGCGCCTCGCGCGGGCTTATTCGGCAGGAAGGGGGCGCATATGAGCGTCCGCCATCGACTCAATACGGCGGTGCGCCCGGCATGGGATACCATACGCGAAAGCTGGAGGCGTGCGAGGATCTCTCTGCCGCGGCCTTTGAGAACGGCTGAACTCATTGTTTCCATTGTATTGGCGGCTGCTCTTATCTGGATATACCGGGCAACACCGGTGCTTGCCGGTACGCTTGCGCTCGGCGTGGGTCTTATTGTTACCCGGCCGCGGGCGCTTGCCGTGCTGTTTCCGTTCCTGACAGGCGCCGCGGTTTTCGGAGCCGATTCCGGAACGCTTGCCGCGCGGTTGATCGTGCTGAGTCTGTTAATAGCGCTCTGGCATATCGACGGGCTTCGAACCAAAGGTCTGGTCTACGCAGAGGCACCTTCGGTCATTATTCGACACCATACGCGATGGCTCGCCCTCGTGCTCCTTGCATCCGCGGCGATTGTACTTCTCGGTAATCACCTTGTACTCGATCTTCCCTTATGGCTTGCGGTTCTACTCGTACCGATACTCGTGGTCATTACCGCGCTACTCGCGAGAAGCCGTACCGGGACTTAAATACCGGTCGCAGAAGCTGTCGCAACAGCTAACAGAAGCGGCTCTCCATAGGGTTGCGAAGCGGGGGTCGGAGGAAGGAGGGAAAGGCGACGTTTGAGCCGGGCATAGAGCTCTCTGTGATCGCGCACGAGCCCGACATATTCATGCATATCCTCGAGCGCGCTTCGGTATTCTGACTCTGAATACGGTTCTCGCGAGGCCTGAACTTCGCACAGAAAGTCCCAACGGACGCCGGCGTCTGCTCCCTGGCGGCCGAACACCCGCTCGAGCACGTGACGGCTGAACGGAGGCCGGTGCCACATACCAAGCTCGCGATCAACATCGACCTTAATTCTGTGAAGCTCGGAAAACGGACCCTCTGCGTCAACGGGTTCCCACACGACAAGTCGCGGCGGCCTCGTGTGAACGTTGCTGCTGCGCTGCAGGAGTTTCGCAGCGTTCCCTAGAAGGCTACCGAAGCGCCGGACGTGATGAAGCATACGGCCCGCTACGATCATCTCAGGGGTATTCTCCGGTAGAATGGAGTCCGTTAATACCTCGTGTGCATCTGCGCGGATGAACTCCCATGCCGGCGGGACGGTGACGGCCCGCCCGGAGTCCTCGAGTGACACTTCGGGCGAGAAGGAGGTATCCTCAGGATCAACGCCGGTCACCCACTGCGGACGCAGGCCGGCGTACAGCAGCCTGCGGGTGGACGCGCCATCCCCGCATCCGAGATCGAGAAGTCCTGATATACGCCGCGAGGCAACGTGTTCCTCAAGCACGTCCTGAAGCCTGACTGTCTTCATTACCGCATGCATTCGCTGAACCGCATGCATTCGCTGA
>CAZMEV010000187.1:0-1505 GCA_964565375.1 uncultured Spirochaetaceae bacterium | reverse complement strand
ACCGCATGCATTCGCTGAACCGCATGCATTCGCTGAGCGGAGCGGACCGCTCGGGCACGGACTCTCTCGGCGCGAGAACCGATTCACGGGGAAGCTCCTGAAGCATGCGCTTCAGAATCGGTCCGCAATCGTCGGGAAGCTTACCCGACAAGGACTGTTTCCACGCCTTTGCACCCGGCATGCCTGCAAAAAGACCAAGCATATGCCGTGCGATCTTCCGTCCAGGGGTTCCATGGCGAAGCCACGCATCGAAGTACGGAATCATGCGCTCGATTACCTCGCCGCGGTTCTCACAGGGACCTGAGGCTGCTCCGTTGGACCATGCCGGTTGGGCCGGCTGGTGCTCTGACAGAAATGCGTCAGCGGCAGAAAAGACCCACGGAGTATCGTAGGCTGCGCGCCCGATCATAGCCGCGTCCACATGTTCGAGATGCGTAGCGGCTTCCGTAAGGGTCTGTATGTGCCCATTAATTTCAATATCAAGCTCGGGACAATCACGCTTCAACCGATACACGTCCTCGTAGCGAATCGGCGGCACTGACCGGTTCTCTTTCGGGCTCAGGCCCTCGAGCAGGGCAATACGTGCGTGCACGGTGAACCGGGCCGGCTCGGCTTCTCGGACCGTCTCAACAAATCGCAGGAGATCTTCATAGCGATTCATTTCGTCGACACCGATTCGATGCTTCACGGTAACGGGTTTGGATGTGCGACTTCGCATAGCCTGCACCATATCCCGTACTCGTTCCGGTGTAAGCATAAGGCAGGCGCCGAGGCCGCGCTCCTGGACCCGATCGGATGGACAGCCGACGTTCAGGTTGATTTCGTCATACGGCCATTCCTCCGCAATCGCTGTTGCCTGTGCGATCTCATCAATATCACTTCCGCCTACCTGCAGCGCGAGCGGCCGTTCACACGGATCAAAATCGAGAAGCCATGAGCGGTCACCATGGACAATGGCTCCCGTTGATACCATTTCAGTGTACAGAAAGGTTCGCGATGTAATGCATCGCATGAAGTAACGGTAGTGCCGGTCCGTGCAGTCCATCATCGGCGCCACGGACAGAACAGGCCTCAGGAAACCTGCTTGCTGCTCCTGCATAGGCTTCATAATATCGGGGCAGACAAAGTGTTAAAAGGGGGAAAAGAGCGAAGAACCCGCCGAATGCCGCCGGGCGACCGGATGTAGTCGTAAGGATCGGAAAGACGAGCGTTGGCTCATGCCCCTGATTTCCACGCTCCGCGTGTTACGCCGTAACTCGCAAATCGAACCCTTTCGAACTATCCGCCACGCCGGCGGTTTCGACGAGTATTATAACTTCGCCGTGTGTAAGTCTGATAATACAGCCCCGAGCTTTCGTCTTTATTTCCGGAAGATTACGAGTTCGTAATTCTAAAGGATAAAGACAAAACGGCCCTTCGACGTATGCCGAAGGGCCAGCGGTCGACCAATTTTCATGGTGTAGTTTGGGGGACGCCGTGTTATTCGGCCGAACCGCACGTTGGGG
>CAZMEV010000186.1:0-4117 GCA_964565375.1 uncultured Spirochaetaceae bacterium | reverse complement strand
GTTGCACAAGCTCCCACGTCCCGTCGGTCGACCCCGTGTCATAGACGAATGCCCGAGTGAGTCACCGGCACGTGCGCTCGGCAGCATCTTCGGATTTTTTGTAGGCTGATGTTTTCCGCATCCCGCCTTGCCCGAAAGCATTCCGTGTCGATCCACCACCAAAAAACGAAAGCTTGAAATTTGATGATAGCATCATTAATTTTCAAGAATAATGCAGTATCGACAGCGGGCGCTTGGCGGGCGGCTTGCAAAACTTACGAAAAACTTTCCAATCGTGGTCGTTTCCGGCGCGCGCCAGGTCGGAAAGAGTACGCTCGTCCGGCACATACTCGAGGACTGGGAAGTCGTCACGCTCGACCCCGCGCTCGATATCGCCAACTCAAGGAGCGACCCCGATTTATTTCTTTCCAACTTTCCGCCACCGCTGATAATCGATGAAATCCAGTACGCTCCCGAACTCGTTGCCGCGCTCAAGCGCCGGGTGGATACCGACCGATCGCCGGGGCAATATGTGCTAACCGGCTCACAGCAGTGGCAGGTATTGCGCTCGGCCCGCGAATCGCTCGCCGGTCGTGCGGTATTCCTTGACCTCGAAGGCTTCTCTGTCCACGAGCTTGGTGACAGCACCGGCGACCGTTCGTGGCTCACCGATTACCTCAAAAATCCGCGGGCGTTCGTCGAACTGGGTGCCGGAGGCCGCATTTCCCGGCTGAGCGTGGACCGGCCGCTTTCTGAACAGCTGTGGCGCGGGTTTCTTCCCGAAGCACAGGGGATTGAACTCGGACTTGTCGGCGACCTTCTCGAAGCCTACTTCCGAACCTATGTCGAGCGCGATGTGCGTACGCTCGCGGATGTCGCAGACTGGCAACAGTTCGGCCGCTTCACCCAGTTGCTTGCAGCCCTTACCGCGCAGGAGATAAACCGCTCACAGCTCGGCCGCGAGCTCGGCATGACCCCGCAAACCGCCGGACGCTGGCGCGACATGCTCACCGCCACATTCCAGTGGCAGGAAATACCTGCCTATAGCGGCAACGCGATCAAACGCATCAGCAAACGACCGAAAGGCCACATATCCGACACCGGCCTTGCCTGCTACCTGCAGCGAATCTCATCGCCGGGTGCACTCGCCGGGCACCCCATGTTCGGCGCGCTCTTCGAGACCGCCGTGGTCGCCGAAATCAGAAAGCTCGCCGCCGCCGCATCCGTGCGCGCCGGTCTTTACCACTGGCGCAGCCACGGCGGCGCCGAAGTCGATCTTGTGCTCGAACAGGACGGCACGCTCTTCCCGGTCGAGATCAAGCTCACAACGCGCCCCACTGCGTCTGATGCCCGCGGGATAGCCGCCTTCCGCCAAAGCTATCCCAGCGCTACCTTCGCCCCGGGGCTTGTGCTCTGCGCCTGTGACCGCCCGCTCCTGCTTACCGAGGAAACCCTTGCCCTTCCCTGGGATGCCGAATAACGACCGCCCGAACCCGGTGACGATCTTTTTCAGGGCGTGTCCGCCCCTCGCCTTCGGCTCGGAGCGGACCGCGCTCTGCGCGGGTCCCGTCCGGCGTTCGCCGGACCGGCTTCGCCGCCGCGGTGAAGCGCTCACGCGAAATCTCATGTCACACGCCGAGCAGAGGCGTCGAAAATCCTAAATGTGCCGCACAATGATTCATTCGCTCGTCGAGGGACCATACGGCAAGGGACGATGGTTGCCCGGCACTCTCTGTATCCGCAAGCCACAGCTCCGCGCTGGCGAGGTGTAGCGCGTCAAGCGTGCGGACAACAAGCGGATAGGGCCCTTCGGCCCGACGAAGCACCGATTCAGTGATTCCGATTTTTCCGATACCTATAGCGAGTCGCTCAAAATTATGACGGGCTTCTGTAGCAGTCGCCGGTTTCAGTCGCTGTGTTTGCAGCGCCCGATGCAAGGCCCTCGAAACCTCCACCCACAGCAAGCGGCTCGAGGCCACCTGAGTGTTGGCCTCAATTGGATCGAGTACCGTGCTGTCCTCGAGCAGGACCGCGAGAACCGCACTCGAATCTACATAATGATAGCTCGGGTTCATGCCTCGTCACGTTCTTCCGCGATTAACGAAGCGGCGAGACCAGGCGCCGGGTGTGTCGGGCGACAGTCTTTAATCGAAAAAGCCTGTGAGGCGGGCTCCATGACCGGGCGGTACGACGAAAGTGGCCTGAGCTCAGCCACGGGTCGACGATACTCGGTCAGCACAATCGACTCACCCTTCTGAACCTCCCGCAGATGCGCCGCGAGATGTACTTTGAATTGAGAGACACTGAGGTGCTTCATCGGTCAATCATAGCTCTTTTTTTGACCTGTGAAAAGTCAAAAAAAGAAACTGATCATCGCACGCCACAGGGAAACCCACAAGATATCCCGCGCGTTCCGCCTGGGGCCGGACCGGCTTCGCCGCCGCGGTGAAGCGCTCACGCGAAATTCCGGCCGGCTGCCGAACTAAACGATTTTCACGGTCACAAGCTGTTCCAGTCCGCTGAAATCGTCCGGATTTCTCGTGTACAGCGGCAATCCATTCGCCGCGGCGGTGGAGGCAATCAGCAGATCAGCAAGGCGCGATCGTGCCGTACGTCCGGAGGCACGGGCATTGTCATATCTTCTCATTGCACTAACCGGACATATGTGTCATGTTAGTGCAATGACATTCGAGGAGTTACTCGCGCGGGTGCCGGCAGAGGGAGTCTTTCGAACCGGACAGATTCTCGCGGGAGAGCGCTCACCTGAGCATGTGCGTCGTCAGTTGCATCGCTGGTGCACTCGTGGGCGCATTCTCAAGCTGCGCCGGGGCGTGTATATGGTCAATGAACGCCGGTCAGGTGATCGGGCGCACCCGTTTGTGATCGCCAATTACCTCAAAAAGGGTTCGTACGTAAGTCTGCAGTCGGCGCTGTCCCATTACGGTATGATCCCGGAATACGTACCGGTCACAACGAGTGTGACAACCGGCCGCCCGGAAACGGTGTCTAACGATGTGGGAGAATTCCAGTTTCGCCATATTCACCGGCGCCTGTTCCGTGACTTCGAGTCGGTTCATCTGACGCGGGAGCAACATGCGTTCATGGCAACGCCGGAGAAAGCGCTCCTCGATCTGTTGTATCTGACACCCGAGAGTGACAACATCGACCTATTAAAAGAATTACGGTTGACTCCACCGGAAACGCTCACGCCTGAGGCGTTTCTGCGGGGACTGCAGGATGCCGCCGACGATACGGGAGTGGCAAAGCTTCGCAGTGCAGCCGAGCGGCTCCAGGGGCTTCTGCCATGAAACCGGTGCTTGAACGGCTTATTGCCGAGGAACCGGATGCGATGCGAAAGCGCAGCCTGGTACGCGAATACCTGCAGGCAAGAATCCTTCAATGCCTGCAGGACTCAGGGGCATTTTCGAACTGGGCGTTTCTCGGTGGAACAGCACTTCGCTTTCTTTTCGAACTACCTCGATATTCAGAGGACCTCGATTTTTCCGTGTTTCCGGTCGATGCTCATTTCGAGTTCGAACGCCACATTGAGCGAGTCATCCGTGATTTGAGCAGAGAAGCTTACGATGTGAACGCGAAGCCGACGGGTGAGGTGGGTGTTCGGTCGGCATTTTTTCGATTTCGAGGTTTACTGCATGAGCTCGAGCTTTCAGGGCACCGCGATGAAGGTGTTTCGGTGAAAGTGGAACTCGATACCAACCCTCCGGCAGGGGCAGGCAGCGAGACACGCATACTTCGGCGTTACGTTATCCTTAACGTCATGCACTACGATCGAGCGTCACTGTTCGCAGGCAAACTTCACGCCATTCTTGCCAGGAATTATACCAAGGGCCGCGATCTCTACGACCTGATGTGGTACCTTTCCGACGCCACCTGGCCTCCACCGAACCTCGAATTCCTGAATCGTGCCTTAGAGCAGACTTCCTGGCCCGGACCGGCGGTTACCTCCGAGAATTGGCGGGAAATCATCCGAATTGCACTCGATCAGGTCGACTGGCACAGGGCTGTAGCGGATGTAAGCCCGTTTCTCGAGCGCCCGAACGAGGCCGACTTTATCCGCCGGGAGACGTTCGATGAGCTATTGGGATACTAGGCGCTCGAATACGCCGGCCTCGGACTG
>CAZMEV010000185.1:0-4261 GCA_964565375.1 uncultured Spirochaetaceae bacterium | reverse complement strand
GCGTGTCCTTGCTGTGTGCACCTGCCTTCCGCTACTATTGCCCCTCCTATGAAAGCGATAGAACTTAGCAAGGCGTACGATCCCAAAGAATTTGAGTCACGCATTTACGAGCAGTGGGAACAGTCCGGGGCGTTTACCCCTGAATCAGCCCGAAGCGGTGCGGACCCTGTCGAATACGACGCAGGCAACGAACCGCTCGACCGCCCCTTTGTTGTGGTAATTCCGCCGCCGAACGTTACCGGAGTTCTTCACATGGGGCATGGACTGAACAACACCTTGCAGGATGTTCTTGTCCGCTTTCACCGAATGCTTGGTCGACCCACGCTGTGGGTGCCGGGAACAGACCATGCCGGTATCGCAACCCAGAATGTCGTCGAGAAACAGATCCGCAGCGAGGGAGACGATCCGCGTGAACTCGGCCGCGAGAAGTTCCTCGAGCGAACCTGGCAGGTCAAGGAAGAACATCACGAGGTAATCACGAGGCAGCTCAAAACGATAGGGGCGAGCTGCGACTGGTCACGCGAGCGCTTCACGATGGATGAAGGCCTGAGTCGTGCCGTTCGGGAAGTGTTTGTAACGCTGTACGAACGCGGGCTCATCTATCGCGGAGAATACCTTGTGAACTGGAGTTGTGCCGGTCAGACCGCGCTCAGCGACGATGAAGTCGAGTATGAAACGGTAAACGGCACGCTCACGCATATTGAATACCCTCTTTCCGACGGGTCCGGAAGTGTTCGGGTTGCGACAACTCGCCCGGAAACCATGCTCGGGGATACAGCCGTTGCCGTGCACCCGGAAGATGAGCGGTACGCGGGAATGACTGGAAAGATGGTGCTGCTGCCGCTGGCCGACCGCGAGATTCCCATTATCAGCGATGAGTACGTGAATATGGAATTCGGTACCGGTGCTGTCAAAGTTACTCCGGCGCATGATTACAACGACTACGAAATGGGTGTGCGGCATGATCTGCCGCGCATAAACATCCTCAATAAGGACGGCACCCTCAACGAGAATGTACCCGAAGCATATCGTGGGCAGACAGTTGTGGATGCGCGTAAGCAGGTAGTGAAGGACCTGGAAGCACAAGGTTTTCTTGTCGGTCAGGAGCCGCACCAGCACCAGGTCGGTCACAATTACCGTCATGGTGACATCGTCGAGCCCTTCCTGAGCGAGCAGTGGTTTGTCCGCATGAAGCCGCTGGCCGAAAAAGCACTCGCTGCGTGGCAGGACGGTAAGCTTGCATTCTATCCGGGCAAATGGGCAAACACCTATACGCGCTGGCTCGAGAACATTCGTGACTGGTGCATAAGCCGACAGCTCTGGTGGGGGCATCGTATCCCGGTGTGGTACTGCGAAGACGGTACCGAAATTGTCAGCCGGGAAGAGCCTGCGGGGTGCCCCGATGGATCTACACCGCGTCAGGACGAAGATGTACTCGATACGTGGTTCTCGAGCTGGCTGTGGCCTTTCTCCACGCTTGGTTGGCCGGAAAACACCGACGATCTATCGAACTACTATCCTACCTCGAGTCTCGTGACGGCATACGACATTATCTTTTTCTGGGTCGCGCGCATGATTATGGCCGGGGTCGAGTTCATGGATGAAGTGCCCTTCAGCGACATTTACATTCATGGGGTTATCCGGGACAAGAAGGGCAGAAAAATGTCGAAGAGTCTCGGCAACGGCATTGATCCGCTCGATGTAGTTCATCGCTACGGGGCGGATGCCCACAAGTTCACCCTTGCCTACATGGCGGCGAAGGGGCAGGATATTCTTCTGGCAGAGGATGACTTCGCATTCGGCAGCCGTTTTGCAAATAAGATCTGGAATGCTTCGCGGTTCATTCTAATGAATATCGACGGTCTTTCGCTTATTCCGCGTGAAGAGGTGACCCACACGGACGTGGACCGGTGGATCTATCACCGGCTCAATGATGCGGTAATTCGTGTGAGAACCGCCATGAACCAGTATCGGTTTAATGATGCGACCAGCGCGGTTTTCGAGTGGTTCTGGAACGATTTCTGCGACTGGTATGTGGAGGCAAGCAAGCTGAGCCTTTATTCCGAGGACGCTGCGGAAAAAAACCGCGCGGCAAGTGTGCTCCTGTATGTACTCGAGGAAGGACTGAGGTTACTTCACCCGTTCGTGAGCTTTATCACCGAAGAACTTTACGGCAAGCTGCCGGTTGACGGGGAAACCTCTGTCCGCATTGCCGAGTCTGCAATTACTGCTCCGTATCCGAGAGTCAGGCCGGAGCGTGAAAACCCGCAGCTCGACTCGCACGTTACAACACTTCAGGAAGCGGTGCGGCTTGTGCGGACCATGCGAAGCGAGTTTACCATTCCACCGAGTCGGCGCATCCGGCTTCATATCCGGGTGGATGACTCACTGACCGCGCGCGACCTTCTCGAGCGCCAGCATACGCTTATAAGCTCGCTTTGCTCAGCGGAGTCTCTCCACATTGACAACTCGACCCCCGATACCCAAGGGGCCGTTACCCTCGTCGGCACCGGCTTCGAGGTATACGCGTGGGTGCGTGATCTTATCGATATCGAGAAGGAAACCGCAAAACTGGAAAAACAGCTCGCAGGGGCCCGAAAGCAGCTTGAGTCGACTGAAAAGAAACTCGCGAACGAGAAGTTCCTTGCGAACGCGGGAGAAGAGGTAGTGGCCCATGAGCGATCGAAACGCGAGGAACTTATAGAAAAGGTGAAAAAACTCGAAGGCTATATTGCCGACCTTGGTCGGTAAATGCGGAGCGTTTGTGGCTGCTTGCGGAGTCAGCGCGGGTCTGCGTGATGTTCGATTATCGCAGTTACCCGAAAAAGGGTCGCTGCAGCAACGCCTGATCCTGTGGTGAAAAAAGGATCCTGTGGTAAAAAGAAGATCCGCATCGCGTGCAGGGGTCCCTGTTCCTCGTGTTACACTTCGGAGCTGTTATGTCCATAGTAATCTGGATTTCCCTCGTTGCGGCGATCGGTATCGTCGTGATTCATATTGTGGTTGCCGCGGGGGCTGTCCTCGCTCTGATTGCCGAGCGACACCTTATCGCGGTCGAAGCTGAACTCGAACAGGGTCGCGTCAGTGTTGTTGTTCCTGCGAGAGATGAGGAAACGGTTCTACCGCGCTTGTTGGCGTGTCTTGAGCGTCAGAATACGAACCGGTTTGAAATTGTTCTCGTCAATGACCGCTCGGAAGATAAAACTGCGGACATTATGCAGGAGTTTTCCTCGCGTCACCCCGGGCGGGTACGGGTGGTTACACTTGTGGACGACCCTCCTCCGGGGAATCCAAAACAGCGGGCGCTTGCCGCGGGTGCGGCTGCTGCGACCGGGGACCTGCTTCTGTTTACGGACGCTGACTGCTGGCTGCCGGTTGACTGGGTTCGTACCATGTGTCGTCCGTTCCGCAGCCATGAGGTAGGGCTTGTGTTCGGCCCGGTGATTCCCGGTACGAAGGGACTCGACCGCAGACCACGGTTTATTGACTGGTACCAGGGGTTTGACCAGATTTTCCGTTTTCAGTATACGGCGGGCGCGGCCGGCATGGGTACGCCGTCGGGGGGATTTGGAAATAATATCGCTGTACGACGTTCCGCACTCAAGGACGCCGGCGGCTTTGAAGGTTTGCGATACTCTCAGACCGAAGACGCGCAGCTCATCTGTCAGGTGCGCGATACCGGGCGTTGGGCGATCCGTGCGGTTCGAAGCCGCGGAGCGCGGGTTGTTCCTGCCCCCGCCGAAAAGCTGCGGCCGCTTGTCAGGCAAAGTATTCGCTGGAATACCGGAGGCCTCTTCGCACCCGATCCTACTACCAGGCTCAGTTATGGCGTGGTTATGATTTTTCTGTTTATCAGCGTTATCCTGGCTATTGCTGCGGTGATTGTTCCTGCCGGGGCCACAGCCACTGTGGCAATGGTTCTTCCTGCGGTCGGCAGCTTCGTCAGTATGCTGCTTCTTGGCATTCTTGCAGGACTTTTTAACAGTCCCGGACACTGGTACTGGCCACTTCTGATTCCCAATATCCTCGTTTCAATGCTGTTCTATTCATGGGTGACGTTATTGACGCTTCTACGGGTGCGTGTCTCCTGGAAGGGGCGAATGCTTCCAGGACCGTAACGCGCGTGGGAGGCTGCCCCGGGGTTTCGAGGGTGCCTGAGCGGTGACCGCGGCTTTCCAGGGATTTTCCAGGGCCGTAAGGCGCGTCGATGTGTACCAGGGATCTTCCACGGTCGTAAGGCGCGTCGATGTGTACCAGGGAT
>CAZMEV010000184.1:0-4356 GCA_964565375.1 uncultured Spirochaetaceae bacterium | reverse complement strand
ATGAACCTGGTTCATTCGGAAATGAACCTGGTTCATTCGGAAATGAACCGGGTACGCCCGCGGGTGAGCTGCGGCCCGTTACCCGCTTTCGCGACAGGGATGTTCAGCACTTCGACATCGCGCGCGAGGCGGGTACCGCCGTCGTCCATGTCTGGGACCGGCTCTATACCATCGACCTGAACTCCGAGGAAAACCGCCCGAACCCTGTTGATATTGTGGCCGCCGAGGACGGCACTCCGGAGGAGACGCTGCGGCGAATAGACAGGGATGTGACCGAGGCGGCCTTGAGCCCCGACGAGCAGGTTATGGCGTACATTGCCTACGGAAGGGTGTATGTGCGGAATGTGGATGATTTCAGTCCCACCCGCGCGATTACACCCGGCACCCATGCCCGGCACCAGGATATCGCGTGGTCACCCGACGGAGTCTCGCTGTACTTCACAAGCGACGAGTCGCGAGACTCCTCATCGATATACCGCGCGCGGGTAACGTTGACCCGGGAAGAGATCCGCCGCGATGCGCGTATCAGACCGCCTGAGGAAGAAGCGGAACCTGCAGAGGAGCTACCGACGGACCAGCCGCCTCCGGAGCTTCCGGAAGATGAAACTAACGATAGCGAGGAGGTGCCCGAGACTGCGCGGCCGGCACCGGATGATCCATTCGCACCTCCCTCCCCCGCCGATCCACCTGGTCCGGTCGAGCCCGGTCCTGCTCCCGCCGCCCCGGGGCCGGGCCCCGGCGCCATGCCGCAGCAGCCGGCCGACGAACGGGCACTGCCCGAGCAGGAAATCGAGTCGGCTGACGAGGAAGTACCGTCGGATCTCGACCCGGCGCGCTGGCACGACGCGGTACAGTTCAGCGTCGAACCGCTTGTCGACACCGAGTATAATGACCGGGATATCAGACCTTCGCCGGACGGCATACGGCTCGCCTTCCGGCGGGGCCGTGGGGATATCATGGTGCATGACCTCGAAACCGGCGAGACGGAACGACTTGTATCCGGCTGGGACAACACAGTGGAGTTCCGCTGGTCGCCTGATGGGCACTACATCGCCTACTCGCAGAACGATCTCGACTTCAGTGCGAATATATTTGTTGTTCCGGCCGATGGTTCAGCCGAGCCGGTAAATGTAACAAGGCATCCGAGAAATGATCGGCAACCCCGCTGGTCGGGCGACGGGCGGGTGCTGACCTTCATTTCCAACCGCTCAGGCGACACCTATGACCTGTATCGCGTCTATCTCGACCGGAATCTCGAGCGATTTACAAGACGTGAGATCAGTGACTACTACCGGGAGGGCAGACAGGAGGCCCTCACGCGCCGTCCGATACCTGTTGTGGTTCCCGGCGCCTCGGACTCTAACCAGGAAGGCGCCGATTCCGCCGCGGCAACCGGCGTGCCGGGGAGCGATCGTACAACTGAGCTGGACCTCGAACAGGCATGGCGACGGGTACAGCGGATTACCGCAACCCCCTGGCACGAGTTCGGCCACGAAATCACACCCGGAGGGGAACGCTACATTTACAACTCCGCGGCGAGTGGCCTCGTTGCCATGAACTGGGACGGAAGCGGACGGCGAGTACTCGCACCTACCGTGAACGTACAGCACATGGGGATCCGTGGAACAACGCTTGTGTATGTGACCGGGGGCCGAGCCGGAATCATCGACCTGAATACAGGCCGGCACACGCGTCCGGATATTTCCGACCGCATCCGGATAGACAGAAGGGAGCAGTCGCTGCAGAAGTTCCGGGAGGCCGCGCGCATGATCGAGGAAAACTTCTATCTTCCCGATATGAAGGGACTCGACTGGCCCGAGCTCGTCGCCGACTACGAAGAACTGATCGCACGATCGCGAACCTCGAGCGAATTCAGCGATATTGCCAACCGCCTCATGGGCGAGCTCTCCGCCTCGCACATGGGTGTGGTGAACCCGGGACCGGCATCGGCGCTGCGGGAGCCGTCCGGAAGACTCGGTATCGACCACGAGCGGATAACACTCAATGACGGGCGCGAGGGGTATCGTGTACTCGATGTCGTGCCCGAGGGACCTGCCGATACCGGTACCATACCGCTTCAGCCCGGCGACGTGATTACAGACATCGACCTTAGAGAATTCGCCCCGGACGACACCTTGCTGAGGCGCCTGCGTGGAGAAATCGGCAATGAGATTATCGTTACGTTCGAGCGACGGACCGCCGGCAGGACAAATAGCTACCGGACGCTTCTGACTCCGATCGGATACTCGCAACTGTCCCAGCTCAAGTACGATGCGTTTCGGGCTGAGCGCCGCGAGCTTGTCAAAGAACTCTCCGACGGTCGGCTCGGCTATGTACACATCCAGGCGATGAACCAGGCATCCCTCGAAGAGTTTCAGGGGAACCTCTACTCAGCGGCCCACGGGAAGGAGGGCCTGATTATAGATGTGCGGAACAACGGCGGTGGAAGCACGACCGACCGCATCCTGACATCGATTATGGCGGAGGAACACGCCTACACGATTCCCTCCGGAGCCGATCCGGATCAGACCGGCTTCTACCCGCAGGATCGTCTCGATGCGCCGCGCTACACGCTGCCCATTAACATGGTGGCGAACGAAAAGAGTTTCTCGAACGCAGAAATCCTCGCGCACGCATTCACTACCCTCGACCGCGGCACGCTTGTCGGAGAACAGACGTATGGCGGGGTGATCTCCACCGGCACCTATACCCTCATCGACGGCGCGCGCGTCAGGCGGCCGTTCCGCGGCTGGTTCCTTCCCGACGGGACGGACATGGAACACAATGGTGCTTCACCGGATCTGCATGTTCGACAGACTCCCGAAGATGAAGTGGAACAGGTCGACCGGCAGCTCGAAGCTGCGGTGGAGGATATGCTCGAATCACTCGATGAGTAAGCGAAGCCACGCTGCCGATACATTGGTCCGTCAGGCCGAGCGGTCCATACTCTCATGGATACACCGGGAACAGCTCGAACCCGGTGATTCGCTTCCGTCCATTGATGCGATATCGCACCGGCTGGGGGTAAGCCGGGTGGTCATACGCGAAGCCCTGCAATCGCTTTCGGCGCGGGGAGTGCTTGAAATCGGAAACGGCCGGCGCGCGCGGGTGCGCCCTGTTTCCTCTGCCCCACTGGTACACTATTTCGAGCACATGACCGGCATGCAGCTGAGCGATCTCGGAGAGTTCATCGAGGTCCGCATAGCGCTTGAGGCGCACAGCGCCGCCCTTGCCGCCGTTCATCACAGTGAAGAGGACGTCGCACGGCTTAAGTCGATCTTTGAGGAGATGAGTGCCTGCCTCGATTCATTGGAACGCTTCACAGCTCTCGATATCGATTTTCATATTACCGTTGCAAAGGCCTCCGGCAATCGACTTCTGCTGCATCTTATTGAATCGGTACGGCACAGCATGGAGACGCTCATGCGCGAGGGGCTCGCGCGCCGCGAGACAAAGCAACGACTTCGCGACGTGGTCACATACCATCGGAAGATCGTGGACGGAATTGCTTCGGGCAACCCCGAGGCGGCACGGGAAGCCATGAATCAGCACTTCGACTCCATCGCGCGCAGCATTGGAACACCGGATATCCGGAGCGAGCCCTGAGGCAATGCGGCTGAACCGGAACGTCGGCCATTCCCGATGCGCTTTGACGCGAGCGTATCTCCGCGGCTACATTTCGCTGACTAGACTGACTGTATTCACTGTCACTATTACCCAGGAGGAACCAGTATGCCGAATGTAACCTACACAGTAACCGGACGCGGTGTGGACGCAGCACGCACAGAGATTCAGGCCGGTAACCATCAACTTATCGTCGACGAGCCGAAAAAACTCGGAGGCGGGGACGCCGGCCCGAATCCACTGGAATACCTGCTCGCCGCGCTCACCGGTTGCCTTAACGTAACCGGGTGGAAGGTTGCCGGTGAACTCGGATTCACCGTGCGCGGCATATCGTTTGAAGTATCCGGAACGCTCGACCCATCGAAGTTCATGGGAAGAGACACCGACCAGCGCGCCGGGTACCATACGATAGAAGTACACGCCACTCTCGACTGCGACGCCGACGACGAAACACTCGAGCAATGGGCTCGCGCGGTTGAAGCCCGCTGCCCGGTCAGCGACAACCTCGGCGGCGAGGCGACCAATCTGCACGTCATGCCGAAACGATAAACACCGCGGTAGCCGGTACGATTCCGCGGGGGCGGGGGCGGGGGCGTGGAGCTGACCGGCCCCGTGCAATCCCCAGCCGGACCCGGGAGATCATGAGGAGACCGGCACCGCCCTGAAGCGTGCCGGACCCGCTGTCCGCTGTCCGCTGTCCGCTGTCCGCTGTCCGCTGTCCGCTGTCCGCTG
>CAZMEV010000183.1:0-4402 GCA_964565375.1 uncultured Spirochaetaceae bacterium | reverse complement strand
CCCGGGCAAACCAGGGCCAACCCGGGCAAACCAGGAGCAGCCCGGGCAAACCAGGGCCAACCCGGGCAAACCAGGGGCAACCCGACCCAGCCGGGGCTCGCCCCCGAATGCTCAGGCCAGCCGGCGCTCAGCTCTCGACAACCTCGCGGTAGAAGCTGCGGGCGTTCTGCATGGTTTCCGCAAGTGTTTCGAAAAACTCTCCGGGCTCCGCCCCGCCGCCGACCGAGCCGGCGAGTCGCTCGCGGGAGCGGTCGTCGGAGGGAATGGTGTGAAGTTGCCGGTCTCCGTAGAGCTGGAGGAAGTGCTCCACCTTTCGCAGCATGCTGTACCATCGGGCAAGCATGACCGCGCGGTCGGACGAGATTACGCCGGCGGCGTCGAGGGCTTCGAGTGCGTCGAGCGTGTTACCCATGACAAGCTGCGGTGACTTGTGTGCGTGAGTAAGCTGGAGCACCTGCACTGAGAACTCGATATCCCGGATGCCGCCTTCACCATTCTTGATATCAGTCCCCGCGAGCCTGGCCGTCGGAGTGCTCGGGGGCCCCGGCCGGGTGCGGGCAAGCAGTCTGCTCGTGGACGTGCTGTTCTGTTCGACCGCGAGCGCCCTCAGATGCGCCACTCCGCGCCGGATATCATCGGGATCGCTGGCATCGGCAAAGAGCTGCCGAATACCTTCCCGGAAGCGGCGTCCCACAGCCGGGTCTCCGGCGACCTGACTCAGCTTGAGCAGCGCCTGTTTTTCCCAGAGGCCCGCCTCGTTGCGGTAATAGTCGAGTGCCCGGTCGGCGGGAATAACAAGGGATCCTGCGATCCCGTGCGGCCGCAATCTCATATCCACGCGATAGCACTGGCCTTCGGTCGTGAAATCAGCGAGATCACGAATCAGTTCACGCACGACGGTCGTATATGTGCCAAGCTCGCCTTCGGCGCCCGACGGTTCATAGACCGCCAGCAGGTCTATGTCGGAGCTGTAGTTGAGTTCGGCGCCGCCGAGTTTTCCGAAGGCGAATACAGCGAGCCTTCGCGGGGAGGCGTTCAGCCCGGTTGCGTCCGGGGCGTTTCCGGTCTGATCTCTGGAAGCCGTATTACTTTTTTCAGGTTGATGTTCCGTCTGTGCGTCGCGTTCTGTCGATGCTTCCGCATTGACCTCGCAGTGTCCATTGATGCGGCACCATACCGCCTCGAGCGCCACTTTCACGGTGGCGCGGGCGAGACTTGCGATTTCTCCTGTGACGACCTGAAGCGACTCTCCAAGACATATGTCACGGGTGCCGATGCGCAGAATGTGACGCTTGCGGAACCGGCGCAGGGCAGACAGCCACGCGTCATGACCGTGTCCGGCAACCGCACGCCGGTCGGCTCGAAGCGCCCGGCTGAGGGCGGCGTCGCTGAATCGTGTTTCGACGGTTTCACGGGTTGTGATCCATGAGAAGATGTCGGTATCGGACGCGAGAATCTCCGACAGGAACTGACTCGAGCCGAAGATCGTAAACAGAATATCGAGTCGCTGCGGCTGGGCGAGGACATCGGCAAAGTGGCCGGACGGGCTCGGGCAGGCGCGAACGAAGCGTTCCCAGTTGTTCAGGGCCATATCGGCATCGGCTACCCGTCTCAAGGGATCCCACGCAAGAACGAGCAAACGTGAAAATGCAGCATCATCGTCGCTGTATCCGGCTATCGCCCGGATGTTGGCGAAGGCTCGCTCCGGGTCCCGTATGCCGGCACGTGCGAGAATCTCGCTTCGGCGCTCCGGTGAAAGGGAGGGAGAGAGCACGAGGTCTGCGGGGCCGCCCTCTACCTCTCCCGGGATGGCGTCCGCGCCGAGATAGCGTTCTACAAAGCCGCGGACGATCGCGGTGTGCGTTTCGACGTCGACTTTAAGCTGCCCGGTTTCGGAGAGCTCACCTCCACGGCGGTAGCCGATGCGTCGTGCGAGGTGCGCGTACTCGGCGCTGTCCTCCTCCGGCATGAACAGGTCCTGCGCATTGCCGCGCAGCATGCGAAGCCCGTTAATAAGCCTTCGCAGAAAGCGGTAGGCGGCAATAATCGCTTCGGTGTCTTCGTCGCTGATCGTGCCTTCGTCTCGAAGCCCCGCAAGCGCTTCGTGGATACCGGGGCAGCGAAGCGCAGGATTGTGCCGCCCATGAGTTATCTGGAGGATCTGGACGTTGTATTCGAGGTCAACGAGTCCCCCGGGACTGAACTTGGCATTGAGCCGGGTGCCGTCGAGTTTTTCGTCGAGCTGGGTTTTGCGTAGTTCGCGCACCGCCGGAATACTGACGCTGTCGCGCTGATACAGAATTTCATCGCGGATGCGGATCGTGCGCTCGGCGAACTCGGTATCCCCGGCTATGTGTCGCAGTCGCGTCATGGCTATCCGCTCGGCCGAATGCGCGGGACCGTCGGCTGTATAGTATTCGACAAATCGCTCGAGTTTTACCGCCAGCGGTCCGTCTTCCCCATAAGGGCGAAGCCGAAGGTCGGTCTGAAAGATGCCTTCACGCCGTGCACGAATCATGCGGACGGCGGTTCGAAAGAGCTGCTCGAAAAATTCGCTGTTCTGAACAGGCTTTGCTTCTGCCGGGGTGGATGATTCGCCCGTCGGCTGTTCCGGCGCATCCGTGCCCCTGGATTTCTGCGAGGTCTCCGGCCGGCTCCCGGATACCGCGGGCGCCACGCCGTCGGTGTCGCCGGAGTCACTGTAGAGAAAGAGAAGCTCCAGATCCGACGCGTAGCCGAGCGCCGACCCTCCGAGCTTGCCGAGACCGAAGGCGGCGTATCGTGCAGGGATACCCGCGGCGGTTCGAGGTATGCCGTAGCGGGCGGTGGTCTCTTCCCAGGCAAGGTCGAGCGCGGCCCGGATGACAGCATCCGCGAGCGTGGTGAGGCGGCGGCTGAGAAAGAAGAAGTCGACGTCGCTTGAGAGCATGTGATCGAGGTCGATGAGAAAGCTCTGCCGGTCTTTGAATTCGTTCAGTGCATCAACACGCTCATCGATACTTCCCGAGGAGATCGCTTCCCGGAGTCTCGCCTCGACTTCGAGCTCATCGTACGAGAGCAGTTCGTGCTGTTCGATGCGCTCGAGCATCGGAAGCAGCTGCTCGCGCTGGCGCCGCACAAAGTCCTCCCACACGAAGTCGCTTGCGCCTAAGAGCATGGCGAGCTCCTGCTGAAGCTCGCGGTCGGAGAACAGGTGGAGCATATCCTCGCTTTCATCGCCGAGGTCCTGGATAAGTTTATCGAACCGTGCGAGTGCCTCGTACGGGTCCGGTGCCCGGTCGAGGACAAAGGTGAACTGTTTTGTCAGCAGGATACTCAGCCGAATACGGTCGAGCTGTGTGCGATCACGAATCGGTGCCGGCCCGCCACCCGGGGTCGCCGCGGAAATGTCGAAGACGTCGCGTATTTCATCGCCGACCGTTTCAATACTGACCCGCTCAATGGAGACATTGTGCAGGCTCAGTGCGTTACTCATTGCATAGAGGAAGAACGGGGTATCCGCGCTTCGCACCTGCATTCGGGTAAGCCCCTGCTCGTTGAGTTCCTCATCAATAGAAATAGGAGCAAGGGCGAGCCCTTCGCTTGCCTGAAGGGAGGCAAGCCGGTCGGCAACACGTTCGGCTACCATGCGCCGGCCGGCTTCGATACCGTGGTCACCGAGAACCCGGAACAGTTTTGTAAACGAATCGGTTATTTCTGCGCGAAATGCTGCCGTTCGCCCGGAATCGGTGGTAGTGTGTCCGTCCGATTGAGAGCCCGGCCTCGGTGATGTACCGGTTCGCTCGTCATCGGCGCCCTGCTCGAGCGTCCCCTGAAAGTAATCTATGATAACCTTGCCGGTGAGCTCTTCGCCCGCCGCGGGGGTGCGCCGCCCCGGTTTACCGGCGCCCCTGCCGGTCCTGTCCGTGGAGGCAGGAATGGGAGAACCGGGTGCTCCGGCAAAGCGGCCGCCACGCCTCGAACGCAGAAAGCGTTCGAGCACCGAACCTGCCGCCCGGTTCGGTGGTCCGCTCGTCGCCGACGCGCTGTCGCCCTCGGCGTCGGACCGCTGCGCGTCGAGGTCGATGGTATATACGTTGCCCCGCTCAATGGACAGGCCCGCGGAGGAAAGCAGCCCGGTAATCATGCTGAACAGCCCGGGCCGATCGTAGCTGACCACGGTCACGTGAACGGAACTCGGGAAACCATCGACCTGAAGAACAAATAGCTCCCCGGAAGACAGCTGCTCTATGGCTTCAATGTGGTTGCGTATGTCGGCGTCGGAGAAATCGGCGCGGTATTCGGCAGGCGCAGCCGCGAGAATCTGTGATCGCAGGTCGTTCATCATTGCAGTACCTGGACGAAAAAGTATCGCACGCTTTGCGCGCGAGGCAATGTAGCGATAGGATGACAATCGTTATGG
>CAZMEV010000182.1:0-4405 GCA_964565375.1 uncultured Spirochaetaceae bacterium | reverse complement strand
TTTTTTTGTGTCTGCTGCCCACGAGGGGCAGCAGATGCAAAAATGAAAAGGCCTGCTTTCGGTATTCGCCGCAGGGGCGAATACCTTTCGCTGCTTGAGCCTCGCCGATGGCGAGGCATCCGGGGCAACCACTTTGCCCGCAATGGAAATGGAATATCCAGGAAAGCCGTGCCTACAGTCCCGCGTCCCGTCGGTTTTCCCAGGGTATAGAGACTTCACCGCCTTTTCCGCCGATCGTTAGCGCTATAGAGACGATGCTCTCGGCCGGCTCAACGGCGTTCAGCACGCCTTCAACTGAGATGCCGGCTTCGAACGAAGAGAGAGCGCCGAAGTACACTGCGGCTCCTGCGGTTGGTCCAACGAGGAATCCGGAGGTTTCGGGACTCCCGTATCCGCCGGCTGCGATGCCGGTGTATCCGTCCAAGCCGAGTTCGCTTTCTCCGAGAGGACCGCGCCATCCGATCTGAGGGTAGCCATAGCCAAGACCTCCGTCGCCGTCGAGAGCAAAGCCTCCACGTCCGCCGCCACCAAGGTACAGGGTCTCACTATCTCCAAGGTAGGTGCCGCCGCGACCCCCGAACAGCATATATGGAGTGGCATCCTCGGTGAGCATGCCCCAGGCAGTGTTGAAATGGGAAAATCCATAACTTGCTCGTAGCGCGTCGGGCGCCACACCGTCCTGTCCGGTCGTCTGTGCAACCCCGCTCGCGCTTATTCCTACGAACAGCGTCGCGACCAGGAGTGCCACGCAGGTGGCTCGACGGGGCCGTCGGGTGAGATCCTCTCTTCCGGCGTCAGGTGTGGCTATTTCCGTATGTCCGTATACAAGCCGGGCAAAAGAACGAAAGACTTTCATAACTGATATACCCTCCTTCGTGCCGGTGCCGGTATGACAGTTTTTTTCTTGGCGTGGAGGATGTGTGATGTGCGGGATAGATTTCAAGCCGGCACCCGGCAACTGGGCAGGAACGCATTCGCGCCACCGGACAGCGGGTGTTACCGAGCGGTTTTACTTGCCCCGCGACGGCGGGTTTTATTGTTCTCCGCCAGTGCCGGCGCTTACCATTCGCAGGGTTCGCTTGAGCTGTTCGATTTCCTGCTTCTGTTTGGCGATGACTTCGATATACTCGCTTGTGTAATCACCGCCGCCGGGGCCGAACTGTTGTTCGTCGTCTTCCATTTCGATTCGCGTAAGCTCATAACTGTCGCTGTAGGATTCAAGGTCGAGTGGCATGTCGGGGAAGCGTTCACTTTGAAGTATCTTCTGAGCGATGCGATCGATCTGGTAGCTCGCTGCACATGTGGGGGCGAATTCGGTGATCGGTTGAAGTGCTGCAAGGGCCTGCTGACACGTAGGGTCACTCGAAATTGCCCCGAGCGAGGCGGGATCGATGCCGAGATTCTCCGAAATCAGCTTTCTGAGACTGACAAGCATCTGATAGTCCTCTGAGGTATTCACCATGTTGCTGACAAGCAGCGGCTTGAGCTCAGCGAGCTTTTTCTTCGCGCGTGTGGCGGAACGGGAATCGATTTTTTTTATACCTGCTATTATGTCGTCAATGCCGGGAGTAGATCCGGGCCGGCGTTCCTTCTGAACGGACTTCAAATACGATGCTATCTTCTTCGATGATGCAAATTCGCTTTTAAGTCGATAAAAGAGAACGTTCTTCAGCAACGCGTAGGCGTTCAAAGCGGACGGTGCCTGCGGTGTGCTTACAACGATTCCGGAGTTCGAAATCAAAAATGTATCTATGACGAGCTCGTTGGTACCGGACCCAAGGTCGAGGATTACATAGTCGGCCTTCAGTGACTCAATTCCATCTACGATCCTTGTCCGTTGCGATGCCGACAGACGTGTCATACCCGAGACAAGCACGTCGCCGGGAACATACCGCAGGTGTTCGCGCCCGGTATCATGTACGAAGTCGGCGAGTTTCTTACCGGAGGAGGAGAGCATGTTCCCGATACCCACCCGTGTGTTTCGAAGGCCGAGATAGGTGTGCAGGTTTGATCCCCCGAGATCCAGGTCAATTACGACCGTTTCTGCACCGGCAGCAGCGAGACGCAGCGCCAGATTTGCGGAGAAAACCGACTTCCCGACACCTCCTTTCCCGCTGGCTACCGGTATTATCTTTCGCTTATTCCGCTCATTCTGAATCATATCGATATGCACTGTAGCATTGTTCGCCCTGGATTGTCCCGGTCATTGCCCGAATGCTCGGTAAAACGAGCGTGCGCGTGAGGGGATTTTTTCCCATTTTGTTTTTTTTCTGATCTGTTATACACTCTGAGCTGGACACGGGGTATTTATCTATGGGGGACCATCAGGAACTCGCTGAACAACGCGTCTTTCAGATCGACCGCGAGTGCTACGTTATATTTATAGGAACATCGGTACGCGACGTGCGTCCGTTTCTTAGAATCGGGAACACACCCGATTTTCCTCAGCGAGTCGCTTCCGAGATTCGGGATGTAGTTCTCACCGATCGAATGACTGGTAATCCGCTGTTCGAGGCGGACAGCGTAAGCCAGGATGAGAGCCATCAGCTTCGCTATCTCGGTGATCCGGATATCGTAGAACGCTTTAAGGATTTTGTCGGGCACGAGGACATTCAGATTGAAGCGTTTGAAACCTATTCGGTGGAGGAGTCTCCTCCCGAGAAGCACGCGCTCGTGTATTTCTATAAGAGCGGGAACATGAGCGTGTACTACGGCGCGGAAAAGATTTTCGCGCTCGAGGACCGCGAGCGTCGCGATGTGCATTTTGTCGAAGAAGCTCGACGTATCAAAAACGAGTATCTTCGCGATCCCCTCAGACTCCAGAAACCGGCGCTTGCCGGTCCCGGTGTTCTTCGGAGCGGATCAACGCTCTTCTTTTACCGTGACGGTAAGCTCATAGCCAACAATCTTCCGGATTCCTATTTTCGAACTCTGGCACAGAAAGGTATCGATCCCGACCAGGTTCACGTGTGGGCGCTATCGGGTCACAACACCGACGAGGCTGTTCGGCTGTTTAAACGCGCGCGGGCAAAGAATGCGACCATAACTGTGCTCACAGAAAACACTGAACCGCTTCACAAACTGGGAAGGCTGTTTTCCTCGGGGGTAGAAGGCGGTTCATTTCGGGCCGAGGTTCACCCTGCTCACGAACCGCTTGCCCTGTTTGGTGACGAAATCATACAGACCGGTTCAAACGCTCTGCGCATTTCTGCGAGGGATCTGCCCGGCGTTCTGGAACTCGCCGACAGCAGGTCGGGGCTGTCCGGCGATACCACTTTCGCAGCAGTTGCGGACGCCGATCCCACACTGAGCTTCCGTTGGAAAGACGACACACGTACATTCAGGCTTATCGATGGTGTTCCGCATAATATAACCGAATCAATACCGAGCGAGCGTAGCCTCGCTTCTTCCTACATTTCGGTGTGGTCCCCGGTATTGCGGGATCTGCTTTCGGCCGCCGAAATGCCGCTGGTCGATCAGATTGAAGCGTTCTTCTCACGACGACCTCACGGACAGGCGGGCGAAAAGGCTGCGAAGGCAATTGAGCAACGATTGCGGACCCTCAGACGTCCCACGATTGCGGCACCCCTCCAGATCTTTCTCTACAACGCCCGGTCTCTCGCTTCGCTGATTGTCACCGAGGCACGCAATGAAGGTCGGCTTTCGAACCTTGCCGACGAGTTAGCCGCGCTTGTCCCGGTAGTTGACGACGGAGTCGCCGGAGAGGCGCCATGCACCGCAACGGTGCACCTTGGCGCTCATGGTGCTTACACGTTTTTCCGACCGCTTTCCGCCACGATGTCGGCACGAAACATTCAGTTCAGTAGCGAGGTGCGGCAGCAGGTGGCAGTTGCCGGAACGGTCGATGAAAGTGTCTTCTCACGTGATCGTACCGCCCTTTCCGAATTGATCGATCGACTTCGCGTGCGCGCAGGAAAACCCACCCTTGCGCAGGAGGCGGCCCAAACTGCAGAGGATTCGGAAGAGAGTAAGGTCGATGCTTCCGGGAAAGAGCCGTCCGCCGAAGGTGCGGGAGAGAAAGCGGCGGCCGACGCTGCGAAACCGGACTCCGGAACGGACAGGGCCGCGGCACAGACAACCGCTGCCACCGGTCAGGGCAGCGGCGCCGGCGATACGTCCAGGATGGGCACCCGTCAATCCGAGGAATCTTCCTCAACAGTGAAACGCCTTGGCATTGCCGCTCTGCTTCTGTTAGCACTGGGAATAGGATTTCTGCTTACGCCGTTCGGAGAGGATGCGCGCACGGCGCTTGTTCCGGCGGTCGAAGAGGAAGAGGAAGAAGAAGCAGACGCAGTAGAGGACGTTCCGGGTGACGGCGTCGGGGAGGAGGAGATCGATCCAGATCCCGATGACGCGGAGGCGATCGATCCAGATCCCGATGACG
>CAZMEV010000181.1:0-4410 GCA_964565375.1 uncultured Spirochaetaceae bacterium | reverse complement strand
GAACGCTCAGCCGCCGATCGCTGCCCGGCGCCGCTTTGCCGGCGACCGCAAGTCCGTTACACTTATGCTTGCTTATGAGCGCAGCTGATCGACTTCGAATACCCCTCCGCGCCGCTATCGTGATGATCGGCTCCTACGCCAGGACCCGTATACTCGATCAGCTCCGATCGGTCGCGTTCATTATCATTTATCTTGTTGCGTTTCAGAC
Source organism: uncultured Spirochaetaceae bacterium (assembly GCA_964565375.1). GTDB lineage: Bacteria > Spirochaetota > Spirochaetia > DSM-27196 > SKKC01 > SLAN01. The sequence continues at coordinate 4,202 of CAZMEV010000181.1, read as the reverse complement.
AATCGTTCTCAGCAGCCCGCCTGCGGATGCCGTTCAGCTTGCCGGTGGAATCGGTATGGTCGTATTCGGCCTTGTATTCTTTCTCGAGGGGCTGCTTATCGGGATCATGCCCCTCGGTGAACAGGTAGGCACCCAACTGCCGAAGCACGCGGGCATTACCGTGATCGCAATCTTCGGCGTGGTGGTCGGCGTCGGTTCCACGCTTGCCGAGCCGGCGATCGCTGCGCTGCGGGTAGCCGGCAGTGGGGTCACACCCTGGGATGCCCCCATCCTCTATACGCTCATTGAACAGAGGCCCGACTCACTCATAATGGCCATTGGCGTCGGCGTGGGCATTGCGGTGGCCCTCGGTATGGTACGCTTTTTCTACGGCCTTTCGATTAAACCGTTTGTCTACATTATTATCCCGATTCTCATTGCAACGACCGTCGGATTTTCGTTGCACGGTGAACTATCAAACGTAATCGGGCTCGCCTGGGACTCCGGTGCTGTTACCACGGGCCCGGTTACTGTTCCGCTTGTCATCGCCCTCGGTATTGGTGCAACCCGGGCGGCCGGTCGCAAGGAGAGTGCTTCCGGCGGATTCGGCGTAATTATGCTCGCATCGGCGCTGCCGGTCCTGGCGGTACTGTGGCTTGCGTTCGTCGTGGGGCTCACGTTGCCCGGATCGCTTCCGGAGGAGGAGTTCTTCTCACCTGACAACCGGCAGGAAGCGCTTGAACTGACGGGAGATGAGGGTACGCTTGAACGTGTGGCCTTCTCCCGGGGAAGCGAAGCAGGCAGGCGAGCCTACTATCAGGATCCACAGGAGTACGAGCAGGCATTGCGTGCGTTCATTGAAGAGCCGGATGAACGGCAACGCCTGCTCGGACGTCTCTCGCTCGTCGAATGGGTCGAGACACGTGCATCGGATACCGAACGCGCACGCATTCCACGAACCGTACGCCGGGAGGCCGAATTACGCCACGGTCCGGGTGTCGCCAACGTTCTCTCCGACGAAGCGCTTGGAGCTTCCCGGGCCGTCCTGCCTCTTGCTGCGATTCTGCTTGTGGTTCTGCTTGTCTTCCTGCGTGACCGCCCCCGCCATGTAGATGAAGTGGCACTCGGCCTGGCCTTCGCGCTGGTAGGCATGACTCTGCTTACCGCAGGAATTCGTTTTGGACTTGAACCGCTCGGAGACGAAGTCGGACGACAGTTGCCACGAGCGTTTCGAAGCGAACCGGAAACCGCCGAACGGCTGCTTATTCCCGATTTCGACCCGGATATGGTGCAGGAGGCAATCGGGCCGCAAGGCGAACGGCAACAGTTCTTCTACTTCACCGATGACGGAAGCCTGGAACGTATGCCGTTTGACCCGGAGCAATACAATGAACAGCAGGGGGTATACGAGCTCGTACTTACCGAGCAGCCGTTGTTCGGTCCCGAGCTTACATATTTCGGGGTAGCACTGGTATTGCTGTTCGCATTCGGCATGGGCTACGGCGCGACGCTTGCCGAGCCGGCTCTGAATGCCTTAGGACGAACTGTCGAACACCTGAGCGTCGGAACCATTCCACGTCAGGGAATTGTTATTGCCGTTGCTATCGGCGTTGGTTTTGGTATAACGGCGGGAGTCGGAAGGATTCTCTATGACATTCCTATCTCTATGCTGCTTGTTCCCGCCTATCTTATCGTCCTTGTTCTGACCACTCAGAACGAGGACGATTTTGCAGCCATTGCCTGGGATTCCGGCGGTGTTACCACGGGACCGGTAACTGTACCGCTCGTCCTTGCGATGGGGCTCGGAATCGGAAGCGAATTAGGTATCGTTGAGGGTTTCGGGGTACTTGCGCTCGCCTCGGTCATGCCAATTCTCAGCGTCCTTGTGTACGGATTGATTATTCGCACGCGACAACGCCGTGTATTCGAACGCTCTCAGGAGGACGGCGAGGATGCATGAATCACGACGCGATCCACGAGCACTGAGCCGCATCACCTGCCAGGTGCATCACCGTCTCAGCAGACAGATCACACAGTGCCTTGCAGAGATGGAAATGGATACGGTACTCGTTGAAAGCGGCCGCACCGTGCGGGAAATGCGCAAGAAACGTCCACTGAATCTGCCGGGAACGATTGTACGCATAGACGACGCCCCCGCGGAACTCTTCCGCATTACTGTGCCGCCCAAGCACGAGCAGGACGTCATGCAGACCATGATTGCTGCCGCTGATCTCGACACGCCCGGACGCGGAAGCATTTTTTCCCAGCAGATTACCGAGTACAGCACCTGTCCGATCCACGCTGCGCCGGAGCGGTCGAACGCACCAGCCGGGCGCCCCCTTCTCCATGATCTTACGCTTATTACATGCGTTCTCAGCATGCCGGGAAGCGGCGAGCAGATCGCACGGCTTGCCCTTGAGCTCGGTACCGGCGTGCCGGTCGTTACCCTCGGCGAAGGCACCGGGGTGCGCGACCGGCTTGGCCTTCTGCGTATTACGATTCCGCCGGAGAAGGAACTCGTGCATCTGCTCGTCCCCGAGCACGATGCAAACGAGATCATGCGACTTCTTATCGAGGAGGGACGCCTTGACCGACCCGGGCGTGGACTGGTGTATCGCACGCCTGTTTCCTCCGGCCTGCTCGACACGAAACTTCGGGTCGGCTATCAGGAACACGCGGCAAGTATCGAACAGATCATTGCGGCTGTGGACGAGCTCAAACGGGGTACATCGTGGCGCAAACGTTTTGCATCCGCGGATGCATTCGGAGGAGATCCCACAGCACAGTTGCGTCTGACAAATCGCGAGCTGGCAATCATCTGCTCTGAAGGACGCGCCGGCGAGCTCGTACAGGCGGCAATCGCCGCCGGCGCCGGAGGTGCAACAACATCGCGAATCCGACGACTGAATCTCGAGTCGGGGGACAACCGGGCAACAACACTCGAACGAAGTATCATAAGCGTACCCGCCGACCGTACCGATACGATCATCGACGCCCTGTTCAACGCGGGCGCAGTCTCCGACGATGGTATCGACCGCATACAGGTACTCGATGCTCCGGCCACATTCTCGCATGGGGGACGGTAGCGGCCCAATATGGTCTGTCGAGACGTTCGCTATCTACGCGGATCTCAGCCGTTCAGCCACCGCGACGATATCGGCCTACGTGCTCACCGGCGACACGCGCCTGTGTAAGTTCGAGGATATTGGACTGCGGCGCAAGCCGGAGACGGTAAAAATACCGGTTGCCCGCAATCCGGCCTGTTGCATACAACCTCGGAATCGTCGAGCCATCGCTTCGCATAACATGGCTGGTCTCCGTAACGTCGAGCCCACCGATACGCGCCTGGCGATAGCCGCCGTCCATATATCCGGCGGTGACCCCTGTGCGATCGCTTACCGCAGCGTCGGCCTCTTCGGCTAAAGCAATCCCGTCGCTGTACTCCGATGCATCGTCAAGCGGTGTATCGGTGGGATCGAAAAATGCCTCGAGCGGAATCGACCGGCCCGAAAGCGCCCTGGACCGGCCGGTGAGCACAACCGCTTCATAGGCGAATATGCGCTCTTCACGGCCATCGGCACCGCTGCGCACACCTTCGACACGCCCTGCTTCGTCAAGAATGAGTGAGCTTACCGGCGCATTGGTGCGGATGTCCACGCCCCGATTCACCGCCTGCTGGTGAAGCACCTCGTAAAGGATCCTGTACCCGCCGTCGACCACATGTGCCCGCCCGGCGGCTATAAACGCCCCGGAAGCCGGAAGAACCGCATCCCCGGGGTCGAGGAACCCAACCCCGAGCTCCTGAAGCCACGATACTGTTTCAGAGGACTCACGTGCGAGAAACTCGACAAGTTCCCTGTCGGCGTTCCCCCGTGCGAGCCCCATCCACCAATCGGCAAACTCGTCGACCGAGTCATCTATTCCAGCCTCCCGCTGCAGTTCGGTGTCGGCAGCCACAAAAATCGCGGGAACTATCGAATCGGTAGCAAGCGAGGCGGTATCGCCGGGGTCGAGCACGACAACATCCTCAAGGCCGGCGTCTACCGCCGAGATCGCGGCCGCAAGTGCTCCCGCTCCACCGCCGACAATAACCATGTCCTGCTGCTCCTCGGTAGGACCACACCCTGACACGAGAATCAGTATGAATAAAAAGACTGACGCCACCCGCACATCCCCACGGTGCCGGGTTGGACAGGGCCGCGTCAACGCCTGCTGCTTTGCCG
>CAZMEV010000180.1:0-4437 GCA_964565375.1 uncultured Spirochaetaceae bacterium | reverse complement strand
GTAGAAGACAAAATGGTAGAAGACAAAGCCCCTATCGCGCCGGCCGAGAGAAGGGCCTACAGATATCGACCGTGTCCGAAACAGAAAAACGTCGCGCAGTGCCGAAACCTCTGGTTGACCTGCGCATTGCCAACGCGTAGCTTACCGAAAGCACTTCTTGCACAAATCGAAAGGGCTCACTATGGCAGAACGTCAATCTTCAGGGAAAAACGTAGTGGTAATCGGTGCCGGGTTCGGGGGTATCTCCGCCGCGGCGTATCTCGCGAACGCCGGGTACGATGTCACCGTCTATGAGAAGAACAGCTGGGTTGGGGGGCGTGCCCGCGTGCTTGAGCGCGACGGCTTTCGCTTTGATATGGGGCCGAGCTGGTACTGGATGCCGGAGGAGCACGACCGCTGGTTCACCGACATGGGTGTTCGCAGGGAAGACTACTACGCCATCCACCGGGTGGATCCAAGCTACAAGGTTTACTTCGGCGACAGCGAACCTCGCGAGGAACGCAATGAAGTAACCATGCCTGCCGACTTCGAGGCTGCAAAGGAGATTTTCGAGTCATACGAGAAGGGTGCAGGGGAGAAGCTTGAGGCATTTATTACCCAGGCGAGGCGCAAGTATGAGTTTGCCATGTCGGGGTTCATATACCGTAACTTCTCTTCGCCACTGGATATGGTAAACGGTGCATTCCTGCGCAATCTTCGCAGACTGAATCTCTTTTCAACCTATAGAAGTCTTATTGAGCGCTATTTCAGTCATCCATATCTCAAGAAGATGCTCGAGTTCCCCGTTGTATTCCTCGGCAGCTCTGCGAAAAGCACTCCTGCGGTATACACACTCATGAATTACATAGACTTCGGGCTCGGCACCTGGTATCCGGATGGCGGCTTCGGCGCGGTTGTTGAATCCATGCAGAAGGTGGCCGAGTCGAAGGGAGCGACGTTCATTTTCAACACCGAAGTCAGCGCCATACACAGTAAAAACGGGAAGGTGACAAGCGTATCGGTACGAAACGGGTGCGATGAGGATACGGTGCCGGCCGATGCGGTTGTCGCCAACGCTGATTACCCCTATGTCGAGAACACGCTGCTCGCAGACGGCGACCGTGCGCTTCCGATTAAGAAGTGGGAGAAGAAAAGCTTCGCCCCCGCGGTGCTCAATTTCTACCTTGGCTTCAACCGCAAGCTACCGTTTCTCGAGCATCACACCTTCTTTTTTGATACCGACTGGGACGATCATTTCGATGCGGTCTACGGGAACCGACGCTGGCCTGCCGACCCGCTGTTCTACCTGCATATTCCGTCGAAGACCGATACGAGTTGCGCGCCGGAGGGGCACGAGGCAATGTTTCTGCTCATCCCGTGTGCGATCGGGCTCGATGATCCCGACGATCTGCGCGAGCACTACTTTGACCTCGCCATGAATAGAATCGAGCGGCTGACCGGCGAGAATCTTCGCAACTCTATTGTCTTTCGCGAATCCATGTCGCTTCGGGAGTTCAAGTCCGATTACAACGCCCACGAGGGAACCGCCTTCGGTCTCGGCCAGACGCTCTTCCAGACCGCATGGTTTCGCCCGACGAACAGATCGAAGAAGCTATCCAATCTGTACTACGCCGGCCACTACACCGTACCCGGCACCGGCACCACGATGAGCATGATAAGCGGCAAGCTTGCGGCTATGCGCATCGGCGATGAACACCCGCACGGCGGAGCGGGAACCGCTGTCACGTCCGGCTGGGGGTAAGAAGGGCGCAGACGCGTGAGCGGTCACTCACCCCTGGGGGTAAGAAGGGTGCAGCCGCATGAGCGGTCAAGCACCCCTGGGCGTCACGCCCGGCGAAGGCTGCCCCCGCGGCGCCCCTTCCTCCACGCGACGGAAGCGGGATTCGATTGCTGTTTCGAGCTTCTCCATGAGGTCAGGCTGTTTCGCAAGAATCCGGCCGGCCTGACGCATGTAGGATACCCGCTGCTCGTCCGAGAGCCTGCTCCACGCACTGCGCAATGTGCGAAGCGCCCGAGCGATGGGCACCACCTCCAGCTCGGCAATGGCTGCGAAAAAGCGAAGCCGTCGCGGGTCCCGCGCCCGCGGAACCGCGCGGCGCAGGTGCATTGCCGACTCCCGGTAGCGGCCGAGGTACAGCAGGTAAAAGCCGAGATTCCGGTTGAGAATGGTGCTCGACGGATTGAAGTCAAGCCCGCGATGAAGCCGGGGGACTGCGTCGCCGGCCCGGTGAAGCGGCAGCGTATTATAGGGTGAGCGCTCGATCAGGTGAATATACAGCTGCAATGCGATAATAAGCCCGATTACGTCCACCAGCGTTCCCGTGAAGAGCCCGAACTGAAAACTGCTCAGAAAGTTGTACATGCCGTGCAGGAGTGCAACAAAGAGCACACCGCCTGCCGCCTGCTGCCAGACATGGGGGTCCCTCGTGTGCTCACTCGTATACAGCGCCTTTGAGAAAATGCCACCCCAGATCGCGCCGAAGATCATGTGCCCACCGGTCGCGATAACCGGACGCATTGCGATTATCGGCGTGACGCCGAACACCTGAATATAGCTTACGTTCTCCAGCGCTCCGAACGCGAGTCCGGTCACCGCACCGAGGATTACGCCGTCCTGCGGCTCTTTCGGCAATGAAAGCGGAACAAGCACAGCCGCGAAGAAGGCGAACTTTGCAAGCTCCTCGATGATCCCGACGACCAGCACATGATATTCGAGGAGCTCGGTCGGCGTCGTCTGGATCATGACCGACGGAGCGAAGGTCCGGATCACGTTCCCGGCGGCCATGACCGAACCGATCGAAAGCGCACCGGCCACAACAAAGAGGAAAATAACTCCTGAATCCTGTTTGTCCACAATATGTCGCAGCCGCCGCGAGAGCACCGCATACCAACCGCACGCGGCGATAACGTTCCAGACATGAACTACCGGTTCCATACCTGTTTCGACTCCCTCTCAACTCTAATACACCTTGGGTGACAGGTGGTGTCCCACCGGTGATCGAGTCGCGATTTTTCGCATTCGCCTCAGGATCTGATCGCCACTGCGATCATCCCGCTGGAACGGTCAGCCGGCGCTCCCAGGGCTCGACCGATCCGGTGTCGAGCCGGCGTTGCGCCAAGCCGCGCTGCCCGGCGGTGAGCTCGGGCAGGCCGGCGATCCCTTCGAGCTCCGCACGGTCGAGCGGCGTGTGGTAGAGTGCCCTGATAATGCGGGATAGCGGCCACTGTGGTTGCGGTCTCTCAGCGAGCTCCATGGTTACGCCGGCTTCAATCGTTCCGGTTTCGATAACCCGATAAAACCATCCGGTGCGCCCGGTTTCCTGTACGCGGTGGGCGAAGTCCGGCACGCCGCTGCGATGGGCGAGTTTCCAGCACGGCTGGCGAACCTCGGAAATCTCAAGGAGTACTTCTCCCGCGCGGAATATGTCGCCAATACAGACGCGTTCCTCAGTGAGACCGGTCGTCGATATGTTCTCACCGAAAAATGGGGGCTGCTCGAAGTGGGATGCTGCCGTCGGCAGCTCGGTCTGCCAGAGGTGATAGTGCTCGAACGGGTAGTGATGGACGGCTTTCTCCGGGCCGCCGTGGTGGACGGTGTCGCCGTGCGCGTCGCCGGATGGGCCTTCGGCTTCCATGCGAACCGGACCGGTCACACGTTTCTTTCGGATCGCACTGGGCTCGCCGTTCGGCCCGAACGCGTCCACCGTACCCACACACACCGCATCGATCGTCGTTCGCAGCATTCCTGCATCGTACACGGCGTTGGCAGCGCTATGCTACTCGCAGGCTGTTCCAGAACATGCGGCAGCGACCGGTGTTTCGCAATTGCGCCGGCTGAATAGACGGGCGTACTATTGACGAATCATGGAGGGCAAACGCGCATGAAACCGACGGTTCAAGGGTTTGTTCCGCACGTTTATCGGACGGGCGAGTCGTACGAGTATTTCTTCGAGGTCACCGAAGCTTCCTATTCTACCGAGCAGCTGGAACGCCTGGCGATGATCAAGGACCTGTTCAAGATCGAGGATCTGTTCGTGCGCTTACGGCTTTCGATTTTATCGGTTGAGGGCGATGAGGTTCGTCAGCAGGTTGAACTTATCGAGACGGGGTATCGCGAACTGGACAGCGAGGACTTGGCCGGCGCGCGATCGACCGGCGGGAACGCGCCCGTTGAAGCGCGAACCGACGGCGGGCACTCTACCGACGGGCGATCGACCGGCTCCACTTCCGGCGGCGCCGGGGCCCGGGCAAAACCCCACCAGAGCCTGTCGTCAATGATTCCGGATTTTCCGGAACGGCTGACCTACAGCTACACCGGCGGCAATTTCATTGCGGCACTTAACGAGGCCTTCGCCCCGCATCTCACCCATCCCCTCGGGATATTCCTGCACTATAAGCTCATTGACGTTCATTCATTCCAGTCGGTGATTGACGATG
>CAZMEV010000179.1:0-4472 GCA_964565375.1 uncultured Spirochaetaceae bacterium | reverse complement strand
TGCCGGATGCGCCGTTGCCGGATGCGCCGTTGCCGGATGCACCGTTGCCGGATGCACCGTTGGCTGTCTGCCGCCCGTGCCCGGCACCGGATGTCTCACCGGTCCGGCTTTTGTGCGAATCAGCTCCCACCCCGTTGTCGGCAACCGTCAGCACCGCGGTATCGGCCTCGCGCGTCAGGCGCACGTCAATACGGTCCTCCGGGGATGGTTCGGGAAATGCGTGCTTCACCGCGTTCGTAATGAGTTCGTTCACGATCAGCCCTGCCGAAACCGCCTTGTCGCGGTCGATATCGAGGGACTCGAGTTCGTGGTGAATTGCAAGGTGTGGATTCAGCCCCTCATTAATACGCTGTATTTCGGGGATAAGCTGGGAAAGATGAAGCTTCAGGTCGATGGTTTCCGAGGGGTCTCCGGTGTAAAGCGCCTTCTGGATCCGTGAGAGCGCGGCAACGCGGTCGGACAGGGCCTGGAAGGCCTCATCCGGTTCCATATCCGGGGCGTTGCGATGCAGAAACACCAGGTTCTCTATGAGCTGATACCCGTTCTGCACCCGGTGGCGCATCTCGCGCAGGAGAAGCTCGTTGCGTTTTCGCTCCCGGCGCAGCGCGAGCTGGTGTGTGATCTGTCTCGAAAGGGTGCGAAGCGCCTGATGCTGGTTTTCGCTGAGCCTGCGCGGGCGGTAGTCGATAACACAGATGCTGCCGATACGGTGTCCGTCGGCACCGGTAATAGGCATACCGGCATAAAAGCGCACGCCGAGTTGCTCTTCGATGAGCGGGTTGCCCTGGAATCGCTCATCTTCGGCGAGATCGGGTATTTCGAACACTTCGTCCTGGAGAATGACGTGCGGACAGATGCCGAGGTGCCGGTCGTGTTCCCGGATCTCGGCCCCATAGTGGGCTTTGTACCACTGCCGTCCTTCGTCTATGAGGGTCATAAGCGCAATCGGGGTTTCGCAGATATGCGCGGCGAGCTCGGCGGTTTCGTCAAAATCCCGTTCGGGTTCCGTATCGAGTATATCGTAGCTTCGAAGCTCACGAAGCCGTTCAGCTTCATCCGCGGGAATCTCTGGGGCTTTCATAGTAACAGGTTCCTTGTTTTGTGATGGTTAAACATATATACAGAAGTCTCGCAATGACAATTGTTCACTCGTCACGAAGAAAATTGTTGCTAACGGAAGCAAGCCGTGGTACACAGAACATGCTTCATACAGATCCTCCGAGCTTTCCCGATCAGAGAGCCGGCAGGTGAGTATTCGGTGCCCAGGACACCAGAGGTCAAGGTTCCTGGGCTCCTCCTTCCGTTCGACTGAATCTGCTCGATTTTCCGGCTCCACTGGAACTACGGCGAGCCATCGCACCCGGAACGAACCACCGAAACCGCAGCGAACAACTCCGTCGATGGTGGTGCCGGCTGAGACTGTTACGTTCCGGAGGCAGGGTGTTCGCCTGCGCCTGCCGGCAGAACCGGTGGCTCTCGAAGCAGCTTGTCCGTGTAATAGGTGAGCCACGCGTTCGACCATCCGAACGCCGCGCTGTGCTTCATAATTGCTTTTATTTCAGCGCGTCCAATCTTTACTTCGCCGGTAAGAATTGCGGTGTTGTTTCTGCTTGCCGACAGTGTTCTTGCCGCAAACAGCAGCGGCCACGTGCAGGCAAGACGCAAGCGGTGCATGCGCCGCGGCAGCGATCGAACGTACTTCAGCGCGCTTGAAAGATGGCGTTCTGCTTTGCGCACAAGGTCATTTACAACAGCCACGCCTGCCTCTTCGTTGCCGGCCTGGAAGAGTGCGTCCTGGGAAAGCCCGTGCGCGTCGCAGAAAGATTGCGGAACGAAGATCCAGCCACGTTCATAATCCTTGCGAATGCCGCGGATGACATTCACCGTCTGCAGTGCCAGGCCGAACTCCCGGGCGAGCGGCATGAGCATGTTCTTCTTTGCCTCAATGCGGGACGAGTGCCCCGCGAATAAATCCGTGACGAGATAGCCGACAATGCCGGCGACATAATGCATGTACTCGTCGAGTTCCTGTTCGTCACCGACCCGTGGGCCTTTCTCCTGCCATTCGGCCATGCCGAGTGTCGTCTCGCGTACCCGCTGCACGATTGCCTCGCGGGAACCGGCAGGAAAGGTTTCCATGCAGGAAAGCAACTTGCCGCTTTCGTAGGCGACTGTTGCCTCCGGGTCGTCGCTTCGGTGCGGAATCGTATCGAGCGCCTGCACAAACGAATCCACCGAATCGTTTTCGGCAAGAACCCGCTCCCAGAGTCGAAGCAGGGAGATCTTGGTGTCCGCATTGATTGTCGGATGATCTTCGAGATAGTCCGACACGCGGAACAGGAGGTAGGAAACGGTAAGTTCCTCGCACAGGGCCTTCGGAAGGCCCTCAATGGATAGGGAGAATGTGCGCGAGGTACCTCGCAGGAGTTCGGCGAGGTGCTTACGATCGGTGGGTTGTCCCTGCTGTTGTGTTCCGTGTTCGGCTACCGTGCCTGCCATTACAGGACCAATGGTAGCCGAACACCGAAAAATACTCTACCCGGTGTCAGTACTTCACAGATGCACCGAAACCGAGCTGGTCGCCAATGAACATGAACGGCTGCGGTTCAAACTGCACCGTTCCCTCTTCCACATTGCGAGTTGCGCGCCGCCCGGCATCCGAGGAGGACCAGAAGCGGAAGGCTGTCTGTGCGAGGCTGCCGCCCGCAAGAACACCGAGCGACGGGCCAAGGTCGCTGAAGCTCAACGATCTCCACGTATCGCGGATATCCGAGAAGGAGTCACCTGCGTAGTCGATGCCGTCGTCACCGACGCGAACCTCTTCTGGCAGCAGCAGATATGCTCCGGTCAATGTTCCGGCTTTCAGTGCCACATGACCGCCGAGAAACAGTGAGCCGGCAAGCGGATCTCCGGTGCCGAACTGTCCGAGGCCGGGCAGCCAGAATGACCTGCGCTGCTTGCGCTCGACGTATCGCCCCTCCTGCTCACGGACACTGAGCCTTCCGGCGATATCAACGAGCTCATTCATAGTCAGTTCGCCGAGTGGAGCATCCGCGTAATCTTCGACAACGCCGGCGAGTTCCTGACGGACCCGGCTACCGGCTTCGTCGTGAAAGCGGCTGTGTCCATGCCTGCCGTCCTGCATCTGTCCGTCCTGGGCGCTTACAAGGGCAGCCGCCATGAACACGAACACAACACTCATCATAATTGTTCGTACATTTTCGTGCGTCTTCATAGCGCAGAACGTACGCATGTGACGATGAATGCGACAAGAACGTTTGCGAGGAATGGCCAACCACGGATATGCTGATGATCAGTATGGACAACCTGAAAGTCTTTATTGGAAGCTCCAATCCCGGCCTTGGAGAACAAATCTGCCGTCACATCGGAATTGAGCCTGGAGCCCTCACGCTCAAGCGCTTTGCCAACGACAATATTTTCGTGCAGATCGGCGAGTCGGTGCGCGGCAAGGACTGCTATGTCGTGCAGTCGCTCTACCCTGATCCCAACGAGGCGCTTGTCGAGCTCATGATTATTCTCGATGCGCTTCGCAGTGCATCTGCACAGCGGATCACCGCGGTAATACCGCACTACTCCTATGCGCGAAGCGACAAGAAGGACCAGCCGAGGATTTCCATTGCCGGCAGATTGTTTGCCGACACCCTCGTTTCGGCCGGCGCCATGCGCTTCATGCTCATGAATCTGCACTCCGAGCAGGTGCGGGGATTCTTTAATGTACCGACCGATCATCTGCTTTCAGAGCCCATAATTATTGACTACCTCAAAAAACATGTAGACCTTTCAAATACCGTTGCCCTGCTTGATCTCGGACAGCAGAAGCGCGAGGGCAATTTCTCGAGACAGCTCGGCCTTCCGTTAGCCATAATAAACAAGGAGCGCAAGAGCGACTCCGAGGTGGAGATCACCAACATGATCGGCGAGGTGGAAGGCAGGGATGTGCTCATGTTCGAGGACGAAATCAGTCGCGGAACCTCGCTTGTCGCCGCCGCGAAAGAGGTCCGCAAGCGTGGCGCGAAGCGCATACGGGTGGCCTGCACCCACGGGCTGTTCTGTGGCCCGGCGACAGAGCTCATCAGAAACAGCGAAATCGAGGAGCTTGTCACAACAAACTCGGTGCAGATCCCCGAGGAACGCCGTCTCGACAATATTACGATACTCTCGGTCGGGCCGCTTTTCGGGGAGGCGATAAAGCGCACACACTACGGCGAATCGGTAAGTGTGCTTTTTCGCTGACCGCGGGCACACGGCGGAATCCGGAGGCCGCACCGGACGACGAGCGGCGCCTGCGAAACATCAACCTCAAAAATTCTTAAATGAATTTTTAAAAGAATTTTCAAAATTACTTACATAATTACGGAGGACCAATATTATGAACTACCGATTTCTCGGAGCAACAGGCATGAAGGTCAGCGAGCTCTGTCTCGGCACAATGACCTTCGGACGCGAAACGG
>CAZMEV010000178.1:0-4477 GCA_964565375.1 uncultured Spirochaetaceae bacterium | reverse complement strand
TCAGGCTTCCGCCGATTGTGATTCGGCTTGAGATTCGGATTGCTTTTCACCGCTGTCCGATTTTTTCTGCTTCTTCTGAAACATCTGCAGAAGCTGGACGAAGTAGTAAATGCGCTTGTAGACGTCGGTCATTCGCTCTTTTATGGGCTGCTCTGACATTCCCTCTATTTCGCGCCAGTTGAGAAGCATTTCCGGCTTTTTCTTGCCGTAATCCTCAATGAGGCTCTTGAGGGTACGCCCAATAATTATGAGCTTCTGCGCCGACTCGCTTATCATCGACCCGGCTTTGCTGTTTATTTCCTCAACAGCCTGCAGCGCAAGCTTCTGCGATCCCGGATCGCTTGCTACAGAGCGCCCGAGGGCACGCCGCAGCTTCATACCGAGTTGTCCCTCCTCACCAAGGTCATCATCGAAACTCACGACCTCGCCTGAGAGTTCCATAAGACGATGAAAGGCGGCGCTCATCTGTTGTTCGTCCTGACTTGAAGCCCACTGGCCACGCACGACGAGCATATCCTGAAGCTCCCGGATATCCTTCTTGAAGTAGTCGATAAGAAACGCCTTGAGGTAGTTCATCGCCTCGGTGTGGACGTAGCGGGTCTGTGCCCGCGCCGAGATGGAGGCGCTCGCCTTCTCGGTGTAGTTCTTGGTGCGCATTACTGCGTTGGTGCCGAAGACCTCCGATGCGAGCCGGTCGATCTTATTCTGCCTTCGCTCGCGAAATACGGACTGGATAACCTGTTCGGCCTCGTTTTTTACCCGTTCGAGGTACGGCTCAACGGTTCGCGCGGATACTTCGCGATGATCGGGCTCGAACCAGGGATCCTCCTCGGCATGCCGCACAATATCAACGAGCACTCGCGCGTCGCGAACACGGCCGAGATTGCTGGTGAGCTTTTTCCAGGCTGCCGCATTCACGACCGGCACATTCCGGTATTCCTCGAGTATGGCAAGCACATCATCCCAGGCCCTGTCTGTGGGAAGCGGTTCAAACACTTCGAGAAAATCCTTCAAGTCATCGCAAATGTAGGAGGCATTAATCGATTCGAACTTGGGTTTTGCGTTGAAACCGTCCTCGGGGAAGCTGCCGTCAAACTTACGCAGAAAAAAGAAATAATCGAACGAAACGAGGTCCACCATGCGATAAAGCAGTTGATTCGTCTCGTTAATGCGGCGTACCGTTTCCGTCTCGAAGCTCGCATAGAACTTCTGAAGCTGATTCTTCACAACACGGGCGAGGTCTTTCGGTTCACGCTTCGTCGCGAGTTCCCGAATCGCTTCTTCGGTGAGGTTGGCGCGCAACGCCTTTTGTTCATCGGTAAAAAAATACTCTATAACTATCTCGCGCAGCGCACTGCTGTTTCGCGCGTTGTGCAGTAATTTCTGGGCCGGCCCGACGACCTGATAGATATCGAAAAAAAAGCGCGCGAGTCCCGGCTGAGCAAGCTGCATTCTCGGCTTGTAGAACTTGTAGCGGCCCTTGTTCAGGCGCTTTGCGATGGCCTTGAGCTGCCGGCGCTTCTGCCGCTCCGGATCCTCACCACCGAAAAGCGACGACAAAAGACGATCAAAGAGAGAGGAAGGTTCCTGTTGCTCCTGCGGGCTGCCGGCGGCCGGCTTGTATGATGACATTGGTTTGCCTATAGCTTACGCGAACGTTGGCAGCCGGGTCAAACACCTATCAACAAGAATCGCGTACCGTGATATGGTGCCGGAATCATGAATCAGTTAGCACGAGAATTAAACGCCCAGTTGGAAGGTACCGTTATCGCACGGTTACTCAGTGAATATGGACTGCGGTCCTACTTCCCGAAAGGTATTGTGGCCCAGTCGGGCGAGGCGAAAAAACGCGCGCACCGCTACAATGCAACGGTCGGAATGGCCTACAGCGGAGGATCGCCGGTTATGCTGCCGGCCGCGCAGGAACTGCTCGATCACTTCACTCCCGCTGAAGCGGTCGCCTACTCCCCGACCGCCGGGGTTCCGAAGCTTCGCGACCTGTGGGAAAAGGAAATTGCAACGAAGAACCCTTCGCTCGCCGGCGCGGCGCACTCCAAGCCGGTTGTTACCGCCGGCCTTACCAACGGAATTTTTCAGCTTGCCGAACTCTTCGTTGACCCCGGCGATTACGTGGTAATGCCGGATATGTTCTGGGGTAACTACCGCCTGATCCTTGAGGGCCGCAACCAGGCGAAACTCACGACGTTCTCGTTCTTTACTGAGGATATGACGTTTAACACGGAAGGGCTTGCCGAGGTACTGCGGCGCAATCGCGACCATGGGAAAATCGTGCTGCTTCTGAACTTTCCGAATAACCCGGCAGGCTACGCCCCCACCGGCGAGGCCGCCGAGCGCATAATTGAGATCCTTGTCGAGGAGGCAGAGGCGGGAACTGATATACTTGCGATCTGCGACGATGCATATTTCGGGCTTTTTTATACTGATGCTGTGCTCAAGGAATCGCTGTTTGCCCGGCTTGCTTCGGCGCACGAGCGCATACTTGCTGCGAAGGTCGACGGGGCTACCAAGGAGGACTTTCTCTGGGGCATGCGCGTGGGATTCATCACCATGGCTTCAAAAGGCCTCGAAGAACGCCACTACCAGGCGTTTGAAAAGAAGCTCACCGGCAGCATCCGTGCCTCAATTTCGAACTCCAACACACTTGGACAGAACCTTGTGGCGAAACTGCTGGAGAACCCCGAATACCCGGCGCAGAAACAGGCAATGTTCGAAGATCTTAAAGGCCGCTACGAAGCGATGCAGACGGTAATCAGGCAGATGCCTCCGGATTCACCGCTTACCCCCCTGCCCTGTAACGCCGGCTATTTCGTGAGCTTCGACTGCGCGCCGCTCGATGCCGAAGCACTGCGACAGGAACTGCTCGAGCGGGGAATCGGCACGATATCAATCCAGGGGCGATACCTGCGCGTAGCCTTTGCAAGTGTGGACCGGGAGGACGTCGCGCCCCTGTTCCACGAAATTTTCGACGCAGCCGCGGCAATGGCGGCCACTTAGGCGTACCATGAAGACGTCATTCAGCCTTACACTTCTGGGGGTGGCCCTTGTGGCCTCCCTGACAATGTGCACCAACACGACGTCGCAGCCGCTTACCGTCTGGACATCCGAGCCGCAGATAGCCGACTACTTCGACTGGTACAATGCCAATGTGGACGGCTCTCCGGTGGAAGTGCTGCCTGTAGAGCCAGGGAGCGCGTATCAGCGCCTGCGAAGAGGGGAGCGGTCTCCGGATCTTATTATAGACCGGCACATGCTCAAAGCGGATGCACCGACCCGTTATGCTTCTCTGAACGAGGTGATCGAAAACCGGCGGAATGACTTCTACGGCCCGCTTCTCGCAGCCGGGAGGGCGGATGATACCTTTCATCTTGTTCCGTTGTCCTTTGATGTACCGGCGGTCATGTTTGCAGAGGCATGGGATCCGCCTCAGGACGAGCGCCGGTTAATTGATCTTGGAGAGCTTCGTGAGGCAGCCGGGGCCTTCAACGAAACCGCCGACGGCCGGCCCGTGCGTATGGGTTATTCGCCGATCTGGCAGGAGTCGTTTGCACTCGCGACGGTGAATGCCTTTGGCTCGCGGTTCCGACGGGGGCCTGATATCATGCCACTGTGGTCGCAGGATGCGGTTGAGCAGGCGGTATCATTCATGCGCACGTGGAGCACCGAAACGAACGCCGGCCCCGCATCGGAGCGTGATTTTCAGCGCCGCTACCTCGTCGCCCCCGGCAATCGTTCTGTCCAGGAAGGACGCACCGGCTTCTGGTATACCACCGCCGCAGAGTTCTTCTCCATGCCCGAGCAGGAAATCGCCACGCTCGATGTCCGATGGCTCACAAGAGAGGGAATTCTCGATGTGAACGATTATATCCGCTGGGCGGCGATTCCCGCAGACAGTGACCGGGTGGACTCCGCGCGCGCCTTGCTGCGGTGGCTTCTAAGCGACCAGACGCAGCTGCAGCTCATAGAAAGATCATTCGAGCACCGGGAATCTGCGTTCGGATTCGCGGGCGGATTCAGCAGCATCCAGTATGTCAACGAACGCTATCTCAGCGAAACCCATCCGGAACTGACCGGACGCGTCCCGGGCGAATCGCAGCTTCGGCGACCGGTAGTAGAACATCCGTTGTGGCCGAGCCTCGGCCATGAGGTTATCGTGCCATGGTTGCGCGAGTCCGTACAGGATGAACAGAGTATTCCGCTTGCCGAACGCATTCGCAACTGGCTTATGCAGCAGGAATTCTAAGTCTGGTGCGAAACAGCTCAAAGAAACGTATTTTTCGTTGACACCTGTAACTAACCGGATTTATTCTCACTGAATATAGACTAATGGAGAGCCACTGGAGGGTTTCATGGCTACAGTTGAGTTGAAGAATATCAACAAGATATACGAGGGTAATGTCCAGGCGGTAAAAGACGCCAACATTACCGTCAATGACAAGGAGTTTGTCGTTCTTGTCGG
>CAZMEV010000177.1:0-4508 GCA_964565375.1 uncultured Spirochaetaceae bacterium | reverse complement strand
CGCCGAGGGTCAGAACACCAGCACGGTGGCGGCGACGCTGGAGGCGATTGATACCGAGAAGCCGGATGCGCCGGAGATCACCAGCGATGGTGCTACCACCAATGCGACCACGCAGCTGGTGGCGGGTACCGCCGAGGCGGGCGTGACGGTGACGCTGCGCGCTGGCGACAACGTGCTGGGCACGGCGGTGGCCAACGACGAAGGCGAGTGGGCGACCACGATCGAGCTGCCGACCGACGGTGATGTCACCGAGCTGACGCTGACCGCCGAGGCGGTGGATGCGGCGGGCAATGTGTCTGCCGACACCAACGATGTGGCCTTCACCATTGACCAGGAGATCCCGGAGATTGAGATCGTCCGGGTGCCGAACGAGGCCAATGGTCTGTTCGATGCCGGGTTCACGGTGAGTGACGCGGCGGCGGACGTTGAGATCTACGTCGACGGGACGCTGCTGACTGAGGTCGAGGACAAGTTCGAGATCTCCGAGGCTGACGGAGAGGCGACCTACACCGCCAAGGCCGATGCGTTCGATGGCAGCGAGGCGGTGGTGGTCTCGGCGAGCCTGGACAGCGCCGAGGGTCAGAACACCAGCACGGTGGCGGCGACGCTGGAGGCGATTGATACCGAGAAGCCGGATGCACCGGAGATCACCCTCACAACACCGCCAATTGATAACACCCCGCAGTCCGTCAATGGCCAGAACGCCTTGCTCCAGGTGAAGGCAGAGGCAGGTGCGATCATCGAGATCGTGTTTGATCCGGCGAACCCCGTGGGGCGCGAGTCCGCCGTCACGAAGAGCCTGGTTGCCACCGGGCTTGAGCAGTCCGTATCGCTCAGCGCCAGCGAGCTCGCCGCGCTCGGCGACGGCACCGTGAATGTAACCGCCACAGCAACTGACAGTGCGGGTAACGAAAGCAGCCAGGCATCTGAGGTAGGTGCCTTTGTGCTCGACACCGAGGCACCGTCGGCGCCGACCATCAATGTGATCGCCGGAGATGACCTCATCGACGCCACCGAGGCGGATAGCGATGTGACCGTATCCGGCACCGCGCCCGGGGCAGTGGAAGTGACCCTGGTCTTTACCAGCGGTTATGAACTGACTGTCGGCAACACCTTTCCGGTGGACTCGAACGGCGACTGGACTGTTGATATCCCCGCTGCTGCTCTGCCAGGTAACTTCGGTCAGGGCTCGGAAACCGTTACGGCAATTGCCACCGACGCGGCTGGAAACACCAGCCACGTTTCGGCGCGGTCCTTCGTGATCGACACCGTATCGCCCACGGCCCCGGAGATCACCACCGACGAGATCCGCTCCAACACCGCCAGCCAGACCATCGAGGGCACGGCGGACGCCGGTTCCACGGTCACCTTGCTTTTGGGTACCACGGTACTCGCCACTACGGTAGCGGACGCTGAGGGTGATTGGGCTGCCAGCGTCAATCTGGACGGGCGAGGGGCCCTCTTTGCCGTTGCGGTAGGCGCTGCAGGTAACGTGTCCGGGGATCCTGTTGACTTCACCGTCAACGCCACGTGGAACGACCAAAATGAGTTTGACCAGGATAATCCGGACAACGAGTTCCAACTCAGCGATGTGTTCGATGGGAACAGCCTGGTTGAGTCCTTCGCCAACCGCATCGCCGGCTATGACCCGTCCACCGTGCCGCTGGAGATCACCGATCCGCTGACGGTGGAGCAGGCGGTGGCGCTGTCGCAGAAGGACTTTGACACCTTCGATCTCACCTACTCGGTCGAGGACAACTACGCGGTGGTCAAGGTTGCCCTGGGCGATCCGGATCAGCGTGCGGCGCTGGCCGCGGCCGAGCAGGTGGTGGCCAAGGGCACGCCGGATCCCGATACCGACATGAACTTCATCGGCTTCGGTTCGGATATCAACCTGCGCATCGAGGCCGGTGATGGCGACGACGTCATCCGCGCCGGCACCGGTGGTGACGAGATCGTCGGCGGGCTGGGTAGCGATGTCATCAAGCTGCCCGGTGAGGATACCGCCCGCGCTCAGGATTCCGTGATCTACGAGACCCGCTTCGACGGTCAGACCTTCCCGATCAGCACCGTTACCTTCTCCACTGAAGATGAGGAATACCGTGACGGCTCCGTGCTCACGGTGACGATCAATGGCAAGACCTTCGACGTCACGCTCGACGACGATCAGGACCCGGCGGCAGCGGTTCAGCTCCTGGCCGATGAGATTCTGGAGAGCCGCAACCTCGCCGATCCTGATGATGTGGTGGTGGGCAAGTTTTATGATCTCTCATCGGATGTAGGAGGTTCAGAGAATCTCGCTTATGCGCAGGACCGTGTCTTGCGTTTGTCGGATCTACCGGAGGATGGCTCGTTCACTGTTCCTTCGGGTTTTGCGTTTCTGTCGCAACAGGGAATCGTGGATCTGCCGGATGGTGAAAACATTTCGTTTCTCGCGCTCTTTTCAGATGGAAAGCGTGGCGGCTCCACCTACTCCATCGGCGACCGGGAAATCTTCAGTGTGGAGATTCTGGACGAGAAGAATGGTGGAACTACTTTTGCCGATTCCGCCGAAGACAAGAATTTCATCGTCGCCGATCGCGATGAACTGGTGGACAGGTTCCCCAACCTAAGCGCTGAGGACGTCGAGGCTGCGTTGCACACCCTGATCGACGATCAGGACGTGCGCGACGCCCGCGTCATCGACGATCTGGATAATGGCTCGCTCACGCTGCAGATCACCGGCAACTTCGAGCGTGGCCTCGAGGTGGTGGACGGGTCCGGCGAGAGCGAAATCCGCATCCAGCTAATCGAAAACGATGGCCAGAAAACCGTCTGGGAGGTGGAGTTTCCTGATAGCGAGGGCTGGCCAACCCTTACAAACGAAGGCAATACCACCGAGTTCGACCGGACCCTCTCGATCAAGATCGATGTCGGAGAGCAGTCGTTTGATGTCGAAGCCAATGTGGTGTTCGATGGCGATGATGCCGTCATTGCAGCTTCGATCGAAGCACTCAAAGACGCGATCAACGCTAAGGCGGATCTTAGCGACGCGGTCGAGGCCACGATCGATGGCGACGGCAAGCTGGTATTGACCGCCAAGGATGAGGCTGAGTCGTCGTTCTCCGTTGAGAAGGTGGAGATCGAGCAGAGCGGCGTGCAGCAGCAGACCGACATCACCTTCAGCACCAATCCGGATGACTATTTCGATGGCGGCCAGCTTCGCGTGGAGATTGACGGCCAAACGGTTGAAGTCGATATTGTCGCCGGTGATCCGGCACAGTCCCTCAGTGATCTGGCTGATGCGGTGCAGGGTGAGGCTAGCTTAAACTCCACTATAGAATCGGCGACGGTCGTCGGCGACGGTACACTCCGCATCACCGCCGCCACTGAGGAGCCTGATCCGCTGAATGCAACGGGACAGCTGGACTTCGCAGGTGAGGCGCAGACCGCCACGATCACGCTGGAGAGCGAAAGCCAGTACGACTTCTTCACTAACGGCACTGACGTCAGCAGCGACGGCCGCGGCGCACAGGTCTACTTCGACGGTGGCGAGGTCTTCCTCACCGTCAGTGATTCCCAGGGCGAAGGCACCGCCGTCGTCAGCGCGGACATGGTCGCGGGTGAACCCGGCGATACCGCCCAGGCGCTGGTGGATGCGATCGACCTCGGGATCAACGGCGTAGAGGCACAAGAGCTGCCGGCTGTGGTGACGATCGACGGTAACTTTACCGGCGACGAGAAGCTGGGTACTGATTCCGGTCAGTCGTTGGAGTTCTTCTATTCAACCTCTGGGGCTGACGGTCCCAATACTGATAGCTTCTCCGGCGATACCGGAACCGTTTCTGGTGGCGACTTCTTTATCGACAGCTCCGCTACGACCCCTTCCCCTCTCAAACTGGGCAGTGGCACTGAAGCTGCAACCGTGGACGATTTTGTGTCGTTTATTGATGGCCTGGATGGGATCTCGGCAGCAATCGATGACGGGAATATCGTCATCACCAGTACCAGTGTCGGTGCAAGCGCGTTCCTTTCAGTGGAAATAAAGGGCGTCGTTGCTGAAAAGGCGGGAATAGAAGCAGCCGCAACCGATGTGGAAGGCTCTACAATCGACGCCGTTCCGGCGGATGAAAACCTCGCCGCGCTGCTGCAGTCTGCGGAACTCGATGGGGAAAATAGTATCGTCCTCACCGGCGCCGAGATCGGCAAGGAGCCCTTCAGCGTCGACGATATCCGCATGGACTACCAGGGCGTCAATCAGATTGCCACGGCCGATTTCAGCACGGACAATGATGACTACTTTGCCGGTGGCGAGCTGCGCCTCGAGGTGACGCCTGCGGGCGAAAACGCCACTGCAGTACCGATCACTGCGACCATGAGCGATGACGCTGCGGGCAGCCTTAATAACCTTGAAACCGCCATCAACACGGCGATTGATGAAGGTGATCTTCAGGGGATCGTCGGGTCTGTAGAGCTTGACACGGCAACTGGGCTCTTCACCCTGACCGCGGCGGGTGATCCCACCGAGG
>CAZMEV010000176.1:0-4561 GCA_964565375.1 uncultured Spirochaetaceae bacterium | reverse complement strand
TAGTAGGCGATCAGACACTCGTTTCCGGATGAACTCGTGCCTTTTACGACCGCGGCCTGCGCAATCGCGTCGATGTGCCTCATGCACGTTTCGATCTCCGCAAGCTCAATGCGGACGCCTCGAATCTTGGTCTGTGTATCCTGACGTTCGAGATACTCGACCGAGCCGTCGAGCGCGTAGCGACCCCAGTCTCCGGTACGGTACAGGCGACCCTCGCCGAATGGATTGGGAATGAACCGCTCGGCGGTCAGCTCGGGTCGCTTCCAGTAACCGGTAGCAAGACAGGTACCGCCCAGAAGTATCTCGCCTTTCACCAGCGGAGGGCAGAAACAACCGTTTTCATCCACAACGTACATCGCAGCATTCGCAAGCGGATAACCAATGGGAACCGCACCACGGGCAATGTCCCGCTCGCTGCACTCCCAGTACGAAACCGCTACCGATGCCTCGGTCGGACCGTACAGATTATGCAGCCTTACTTGCGGAAGTTTCTCCTGGAAGAGGCGCACCAGATCCGGTACAAGCGCTTCGCCGATGCAGTACACGTCCGACAGATGTGTCAGTCGCTCGAGCCCATCCTGATTCAGAAAGAGGGTCATGAGCGACGGCACAAAATCAAGGTGATTAATCCGCTGTTCGACTGCAAGCTGCAGAAGAGCGCGAGGATCTTTATGCTGATGTTCTTCCGCGATGACCAGACACGCTCCGAAGGTTAAGGGCCAGAAGAGCTCCCAGACGGACACGTCAAAGGTGTACGGAATCTTGAACAGCGAGCGCTCGCCTTCCTGAAGCCGGTAACGCTCCTGCATCGAGTAGACATGATTCACGATGCCGCGGTGCGGAAGAACCACGCCTTTCGGGCGTCCGGTGGTTCCGCTTGTATACATGATGTAAATCGGATCTTCGGGGTCCGGTTTCACATCGGGGAAATCCGCGGCGGCTCCGTCTTGTGTGACTCTGTTCTCTACGACTTCGTTGCCTGCGACCTCGGTCTCTGCGAGAAGCTCCTCGATGGTCACGACCGGATACTCGCACGCTTCAAAGCGATGCCGGTTCGAAGCGTCGGTGAGCACGAATGCCGGCTCGACATCCGAAAGAATATCGGCCACCCGTTCATCCGGCCAATCAAGACCCATGGGTACGTATGCGTTGCCCGAAAGCACAATGCCATGCAGCGCATAAAGCATATTCGCGCTGCGCTCGAGAAGCACGACAATCCTCCCTCCGGCGCCGGCCCGCGCAACCAGTCTGTGGGCAACCCGGGCCACACCGTGGGAGAAGTCCCGATAACTCGTTGCCTCGCCCCTATAGACAATTGCCGTGTTATCCGCGTAACAGGCATACGCGGAACGCAGGTGGTCGGCCATGCTCTTTTCGAGCGGAAATGCAACATGCCGGCTCGAACCGCTGAGATTGCGTTCATGTTCCACGTCGATCAGCGAAACCTCGGCAACCGGTTTGTCCGGTGAACGAACGACTGCCTCGAGCAATCGCTCATACGCGGATTGCCAGAGCAGGACCTCGTCGGGCCCGAAGCTCGCGTCGTTGTATTCCCAATAACCACGAACCACGTCACCGTCCTTCCACCAGCCGAAGTACAGGTCCATTTGGGCTCCTGTACGGGACACGTGGAGCGCGCTACATTTGAGGCCCTCAAGGTTGATGGCTACAGGTGGCACCTGGGTAAACCCGGCCTGAAGCAGCCACGGCCTCAGCGGATCCCGCTCGCCGGCATACATTGAGGCGATTTCGACGAACGGCAGGCGTTGATGCCGGTGATTGGTGAGCATCTCCGCGCGCAAACGCGCGAACACATCCGCAAAACGGTCGCCCTGGCGAACCTCCACGAGTACCGGCAGCCCGTTTACGCATGCTCCAATCAGCGTTTCTCCGCCAAAACCGATTCTGTTGGTAAACGGAACACCGATGAAGAACCTTCTCTGCGTTGAGATGCGGAACAGAAGACAGGCGTAGGCAGTCAGAAGCGAAAGAAACGCTGAGTTCCCGCATTCATCGGCTTCGAGCAGCGAAGCGGCCAGTGGACCGGCAAGCTTCCATCGCAGCGCTTTGCCTGTGGCGTTAAACGCGGCCGGTACGTGTGTGGCCGAGGGAAGGCGAAGGACATCGAACTGCTGGCTCATTTTTTCCCGCCAGTATTCCCTTGCACGATCTGAAGCGTGAGTAGATAGGAACTCCCTCTCCGACCTCACGAACGATTCGTACGAAACAACGCTCAGTTCCGCGGATGGATCTGCATATGCCCGCGCGAGGTTTTCGGCGAGCACCTGCTGCGAGGCCAGATCGGTCACCGCGTGGTGCTGCACGATGAGAACATAGTGGTGAACAGGCGAAACGCCAAGGAGAGCGAACCGCACCAGGGGAGCCCTCGACAGCTCAAACGGTTCCTCGGCAATTCGCTGTACCTCAGCTCGAATCGTCGTTTCTTCGCAATGCATATGCTCCCACGGCGCCTCACAAGTCAGACCCGTGGCAAACCGAAGCCCCTGTTCGGTTCTCAGGATACATGAGCGAAGAACATCAGCCTCACCAAACACTCGATTCCAGGCAGCACGAAGCCGTTCGACATCGAGCTCCCCGTCGATCCGGGTCAGGGTCGGAATGGAGTATATGGCCGACTGTGGATACAGTTCCGTATTAATGACGAATTGTGTCTGGATGCCGGAAAGCTCACTGGTCATGTGGTTCGCACCTCGTTCGCGGAATTGGGTGTATAGTCGGGAGTATGCCGATGAACCCAGAGTTCCCTGTGTCGATCATTCGCTGTGAGTCAGAGGGTGAATTCTTCGCGTCGCAATCGCTGAACCCGGGCGAGGTTTCGGCATTTCTTCTGGAGCACGACGAACAGCTCAACGACGAAGCACTCGAGTCACTCAGGCAGTGGTCGGACGACGATCACGAGCGAATGCGGGACTTCCGTGACCAGCGCGGAAAAACATCATGGTGCATGGCACGACGCGTCTTTCGCGCGGTCATGATCCAGGTTCTCGGCATGGATGCCGAACGCGTGACGACGGGAACCGGAGAATTCGGCAAGCCTTATCTCCTGAACTCGCATATCACCTTCAACTGGGCTCATACCACCGGTTGTTTTCTGCTTGTTGTGTCTAACCGACTACAGGTCGGGTGCGACATAGAAGATAGCCATCGGTCCCGGGAAACCTTCAGGGATATTGCGCGCGACTACTTCGGTATCGCCGAACGACAGTGGATCGACGATGCTTCCACGGCCGGGGAGGCCTGGCTGCGATTTCTTGCAGCCTTCGTAGAGAAGGAAGCGAGACTGAAGATGAGCGGAAACGGGATCACCGAATCGATGCGTTCCACGACAACGGCCATGCGGCTTCCCCCGTATTACACGGGCACGCTCCTCTCGTTTTGCTTTCCGGAGGTGACACACGATCTTACCGGTAGTCGTTACTTCGCGGCCATGAGCTTTCAGTCCGAGCCACACGCAATTTCGATTCGAACCCATCGGTTCGCGACTAACCGCTGATCGATTCAACCTTAAGCGTTTCTTCCTGGAGCTTGCGTTCGACGTATGCGACGATTCGCATAAGAGATCCGAAGTTCTCTCTGGTGATTTCTGCCTGCTCGGTTTCGACCGCGAGCTGTCTCTTCAGGTGAACCGCGATTTCCATGAGGCCGAACGAATCAAGAATGCCCTGATCAACAAGCGATTTGTCGAGATCGATTTCCTCTTCGTCGACCATAAACGTGCGACACACGAAGTCGGTAATATCTCGTTGAATATCCATTCGTTTCATATATGCTCCTGCACGTCCACCGTGCACGATCGATCGTCGGGATTCACAGGAGCCATCGGGTTCCTGATCCAATGCTCGGCCATCTGTGTCGAGAGAACAAAGCTGACAAGCATATTATCGCGGTAGCCGATATTCCCCGTTCCACGCCTGAGATACTTGTGAAGCAGGCGTTCCACCATTCTGGGATTGAAGATTCCGTAGTCCTTGATAACCCCCGGATCGAGAAACCGGCGGGCATTGTCGGTAGGTTGCCCGTTTCGAATGAACGCAACGAGGTCGGGTGCCATGTACGGCCGTTTCGGGCGGTTGGTAATGGCATCAGGAAGCTCATCCCGGAACGCGTCACGCAGAATGAACTTCTGCTGGTAGCCGTTAAGCTTCCAGTCGACGGGAATGGCAAACGCCCACTCGACCAGTCGTGGGTCGAGAAATGGAAAGCGACCCTCCACCCCATGCGCCATCGCCATTCGGTCACCCTGGCTCGAGAGCAGGTACCCTTCAAGCAGCGTTTTCATCTCGAGGTACTGATTCCGTTTGATGGCCGGCCACTCGAGCACATAGTCGGGAAGCGTGGAGGCAAGCTGATCCTCCGCCTCACCGTTAGAAGTTTCGAGATGCCAGTCATCGTTGAGGTATTTCGCCAGAATCTGGTTGTTATGCAGCCGGATCACCAGACCTGCGGCAGGGCCTGCCACTTTACCTACAAATCCTTCGTAATACATGCGCATAAAAGCGCTCTTCTCACCATCGGCATAGTGCTCGAGATGGGGATACAG
>CAZMEV010000175.1:0-4628 GCA_964565375.1 uncultured Spirochaetaceae bacterium | reverse complement strand
TTCCCGAGAAAAACCCGGACAGGACAATGAGTACAGCGAGCCCCACAGCCTGCAATGTTTCTATCTGCATCGCTCGTGTAGAGACCGACTATACGCTCAACAGGCGTGTCGCGCAAGAGAATTGCGATGCGGATTGCCGGAACATCCCGCTAGGGCAAGCACATTGCTTACCCCGCTGCCCGGCGTTTTTGCCATAGTCCCTCTTCATCGAGGGACTATGACCGGTGTTTGCTAATTGACACCCAGCACTTCCGACATGGCCTTCTGGATCTGATCCTTCGGCAACGCTCCGGCTGCCATCTGCGGCTTGTCGTTCACTGGAATGAACAGGATCGATGGGATACTCTGAATGCCGAATGCTCCCGCGAGTTCCTGTTCGGAATCGGTATCCACCTTATAAATGTCGACCTGATCCTTGTACTCTTCCGACAGTTCCTCGAGTATGGGCGATACCATCTTGCAGGGTCCGCACCAGTCGGCGTAGAAGTCGATTATGGCCGGCTTGTCACCCTTGAAGCTCCACTCGCTCGACTCATCGTAGTTAAAAACCTTTTCCTTGAACTCTTCTGTTGTCAGTTTCTGTGTCATATGTAACTCCTCTTCAATAACTATATAGTGAAAGTAACATTTAGAAGCCGCAGTGACAAGCCCTGTTCTGCGAAAAGCCCCCCCGGGCTCACTCGACTGTATTGCGCTTCTGAATTGCCGAGTCGGCGTCATCTCTGTTATCTTCCGTGGTAATCCCTTTAACAGATTGCAGAAACACGGAGGAGTAGCGCCATGGCGGCTACCAAACATAAATTTGAGACTGAGGTATCTCAGCTCCTGAACCTGATTGTACACAGCCTGTACTCAAATAAGGAAATATTTCTTCGCGAACTCATTTCGAATGCCAGCGATGCCCTTGATAAGCTGAAATTCCTGACGCTTACCGACGAAAACTTCAAATCCCTCGAATACAAGCCGAGAATTGATATCTGGTTCGACGAGCAGGACCGGAGCACAATAACTGTTCGGGATAATGGCATCGGGATGAACCACGATGAGCTTGTCGAGAATCTCGGCACGATCGCCTCGAGCGGGACGAAGAACTTCCTCGGGCAGCTTACCGGCGATGCGAAGAAGGATTCGAATCTGATCGGACAGTTCGGTGTCGGATTCTACTCCTGCTTCATGGTGGCCGACCGGGTCCAGGTGATCTCCCGTAAAGTCGGTGAAGATACTGCCTGGCGATGGGAAAGCGATGGGAAAGGCGAGTTCAGCATCGACGAGACGCAGAGAAGCAGCCAGGGAACCGATGTTATTCTTCACCTGAGCGAGAATGGAAAAGAGTTTGCTTCAAAATACCGTATCGAGGAAATCGTCAAGAAGTACTCGAACCACATCGCCTTTCCGATTTACCTGCACTACGAGAAGAAAGAGTACGACAACGAAGGCAAAGAGACGAGTTCGGAGCCGACCGAGGAACAGCTGAACGCTGCGAGTGCGCTCTGGCGGCAGAGCAAGAATGACCTCAGCGATCAGGACTACATCGACTTCTACCGCACTATTGCCCATGAGGACGATGAACCGCTGTTCTGGTTGCACACAAAGGCTGAAGGGACGCTTGAGTATACAACCCTCTTCTATGTGCCGAAAAACGCGCCCTTCGACATGCATTACGTTGATTATCGCCCCGGCGTTAAGCTTTACGTGAAGCGGGTATTTATTACCGACAGCGAAAAGGAACTCATGCCGGCATACCTTCGGTTCCTGCGCGGAATTATCGATACCGAGGATCTGCCGCTTAACGTCAGCCGCGAGATGATCCAGGAGAACCGGGTGCTTGCCACCATTAAGCAGCAGTCGGTCAAAAAGCTTCTCTCCGAGATCAAGCGAATTGCCGACAATGAGCCGGAGAAGTTCGATCAGTTCATCTCGCAGTACAACCGGCCCATGAAAGAAGGGTTGTACTCCGACTTTACCAACCGCGAGCAGCTTCTTGAGATCGTTCGCTACAAGTCCACCGCGGTTGAGGGTATGACCAGCTTCGCTGACTATGTCAGCCGGATGAACGAAGATCAGAAGGCGATCTACTACATTACCGGCGACAAAGAGCACAATCTCAGAAATTCGCCGCTTCTCGAAGCGTACCGGAAGAAGAATATCGAAGTGCTTATCATGGACGATGACATTGATGAAATTATCGTTCCGACCATCGGGAAGTACCAGGATTATGAGCTTCGACCGGTCAATCGCAGCGACGCCGGTGAGGATCTCAAGGACGAGGGTGACAAGCAGAAGGAAGAGGACCTCAAGCCGGTACTCGAGCGCGTGAAAAACGTACTCGGCGACCAGGTCAAGGATGTCCGTCCGTCGGTACGTCTCTCGGACAGCCCCAGCTGCATTGTTGTAGATGAGTCCGATCCCACAATGAAAATGCAGCAGCTTCTCAAGGCCATGGGCCAGCAGGACGCGCCCGAGGTCGTGCCCATCCTCGAGCTCAACCCGGATCACGAGCTCGTGAAACGCCTTCAGGATGCAGACGAGGAGACGCTCGAGGACCTGAGCGTGATTCTCTACGGTCAGGCGGTCATAACCGAAGGCGGCGAGCTCAAAGACCCCGCCGACTTCGTCAAGCGCCTCAACCGCCGACTCTAGGGCTTCGCCGGCCGGCACACGCCGTCACTCGCCCGCGCCGGCCGGCACACGCCGGCGCAGCCGGCGATCCGCGCCGGCCGGTAGATCCCTACAACCGTATCCGCACACCTGCGCCGAGCGAAATGCCGCGCAGGCGTACGCGGATATCTTCAAGCGAGATTTCCTCGGACTTAACGCTCGCCTGTCCGTTGCTTTCCTCGCCGATCCACCTTGCATCGCCCTCGATATCCACTCGCGAGGTCGCGCTTCGATAGCTGCCTGAAAGCTCAATTGAGCCGAAATCAAGATTAACGCCGACACCGATCCCTGCGTTAAATCCGACGCCGAATGAGGTGCGCAGATCCGGGCGAGAATCAAACACAAGGCGCCGCTCGTCTTCATCCACAGCGCTTATGTCGCGCTCAATGCGGTCTGTGAGCGGGCGGATTGTCATGTTCCAGTTCGTGAACAGGCCACCGAAGGCATCAAGATATACCGAATCGGTAACCGGCAGCCGGCCCTTTATGTTGATGTAGGGACTCAGCGTGTCCGCGTAAAACCACGGTCCGGAGACCTTGTATTTATCGCTTCGGTCGGAGGGAACAAGCCCGTATACCTGATTCACCGCAACGCCGAACGGTACGCTCACACCGTCGAAAAGCCCGACGGACGTTTCAAAGCGGGTTTCTATGCTTATACTTCCTTCGTCATATTCGTAGAGTGCCTCAGGCACAAACACGCTGAAACCGCCACCCGCCTCCTGTGCGCCGGCGATTGCGGGAGTAGCTGCCATCAGAACAACCGGAAACAGGACCATGCATAAATGAGTTGAAGGTTTCATGATGCCTTAAGTATCACCGGAAGCGAGCTGTTTGAGAATACGCAGCGCTTCATCCCGGTAGGCACTGATCTGCGCGCCGCTCGCCCCGCGCCTTCGTGTCCAGATAACCGGGTATTTCTGCAGCTCGTAGAGAAGGTAGAAGTGCCGGCGTATATTTGCCTCGTCGGTCAGGTTCGGCCGTCCGCCGTATCCGCGCCAGAACGCATCCGTGTCAAATCCACAGTACGAGAGGACCGCGTATTCGATTTCCGGGTCGCCCCACAGCGCACGGTCCCAGTCGAGAATGCCGGAGACCGTTCCCTCGTCATCAGTAAGGATATTCTGGGTCCAAACATCCATGTGCAGCAGGGAGGCAGGTTCGGAATAATCGAATAGGCTGATGTTTTCCCCAAGGGCCTGCCGGGCGAGATCTGCATCCTCCGGGCGGTACACCCCGCAGCCCTCGAGGTCGGTGACAAGCCGTTCCCACATCTCCATGAAGGCATCGCGCCACGTATCGGCCGGACGCATCGGGGCGTGCGCGCCGAGATAGCCGTACTGCCGCGCGGTACACCTGGTGTGAAGCGCTTTAAGGTACGCACCGGTCTGTTCGAGGGCGCGCTCAACCGCCTCCTCGGTAAGCCGGCGAGCGTACATCGCGCGGCCGGGAAGGCGCTCAAGTACAATTGTATCGCGTGGCAGAATGGACCGCGAATCATCGTAGACAATCACGCGTGGAGCAGGAATGTCGGTGCGACGCCGCACGATCGTGTGTATCTCGGGTTCCTGCGCCATCATACCGCGTTCGTAAAACACGAACCCTGCGTCCTCGCTCGGAGCAATGCGAACGACGAGATCCGGTCCGGTCGTGGTACGGACATAGAAACTGGTGTTGAAGCGCCCGATGGGAATCGGTTTTACCGCTCCGGGAGAAATACCATGTTCGCGGCAGAATGCAGCTACTGTGTCGCCGGAAATATGTTCCCCGCTCATGACGCAACTCCGCTGCAGGTTTGACATGCTGTTCTGTTCTCACTCATAGTACGTCCACCGTGCTCGACATAATTATTCCGGTCCTCCGCCTGTTAGGGCTTACCGTTGCCGGTGTGATCGTTTTTCGTGTGCGCGCTGTGCGCGAGAATGTCTTCGCCCCGCTCGTGTTTGTGACCATCAACATACTCTTTCCGAT
>CAZMEV010000174.1:0-4753 GCA_964565375.1 uncultured Spirochaetaceae bacterium | reverse complement strand
GATCTTTCCCGTGGCCTGAATGCCGAGCACGGTGAAGACGTGACCACCCGCACCATCCAGCGGGACATCGAAAAGATGCGCGACCGCGGCGCTCCCATCGAGTATGACCCACACCGCCACGGCTACTACTACAGCAACATGTCCTGGCAACTTCCGGGTATCGACCTCACCGAGGGTGACCTCATAGCGCTCATGGTGGGCGACCGTGCCCTGGAGGGCTATCGTAATAGTCCCTACTATGACGAACTTCGTTCCGTCTTTGAGCGCCTCACTACCCTTCTGCCTGACAAGGTAACCGTCAGTTCCGAAGACCTTATCGCCCATATCTCCGTCATCTCCGACCCTGTGACCCGGATCGATGAAGAGGTCTGGTCCGTGGTGCGGGAAGGTCTCTACAAACAGCAATCGATCGCCATCCACTATCAGTCACCGGGACACACAGAAACCGCCGCCCGGATTGTCGATCCGCTGCACCTGGTGGGACATCGTGGGGAGTGGTACCTCCTGTGCTGGTCGCACCACCATGAGGAGGTGCGGATCTACGCGCTCTTCCGAATCAAGCAGGCCCGGGTGCGCAGGGAGACGTTCACCCGACCCGAGGGATTTTCCGTTGAGAAGTACATCGACCCATCCTTTGGCGTATTCGTAAACGAAGAGGCCGCCGACATCGCGGTCCGCTTCGATGGCGAGGCCGCCAGCAAGATCCCCGAGAGACGCTGGAGCTCAGGGCGCGGGCCCGCGAGTGGTTTACTGGAGCGGCGGGGCGGTACGAATAGTTACCGCAAATATCCTCTCCCAGCGACACTGCATGTCGCTGGTCACCCGGCAGTATGGAGAAATGATGATGAGAACCTGGAACAACAAACTGTATCTGGACGCGATGCCGGGACGCAAAAGACTCGGACGCCCACAGGGAGATTTCGACGGGTGGCTGAGGGAGATGCGCGAGTACCACATCGGTACTGTGGTGTGCCTGGCACCCGACGAACAGATCGCCGCGGAAAGCCCGGAATACTCTCAGTGGCTGGCCCGGCATGAGTCCACTGAGAGCGGAAGATCCGCGGTAGAAATAATCCGCCTGCCTATCGATGACTTCAGTACCCCTGTCCCGTTTCAGGCACCTGCTTTCTGGAAACACGCCGAGTCGGTCGCCTCGAAGATTCGCGCCGGAGAGCGTGTCTTCGTCCACTGCCGTGCCGGAGTCGGCCGTAGCGGGATGTTTGCCGTGGGGGTCCTGATGCAGCTGGGGTACGGGTACGATAAGGCATTTGATGAGATCACGGCCGTCGGGTCGTATCCCGAAACGAAAGCTCAGCGGGAGTTCGTAGAACGGGGGCCCGAGGGCCCAAGCATAGAATAACGAGGAGAAGTGCGTGAAAGACACCAGACCAAAAGTCATCGGAATCGACCCGGCATCCGGGGAAAAGGGTTCGTATGTATTTGCGCCAGACGTTACGGACCCAAAAAAAAGAAACTGGAAAGGGTATCGACCGGATCATGAAACCCTCTGAAATGCGGAAGCTGTTGCCATCACGTAGTGCTCGAGAAGAATGCGGTACCCAGCCATTCGGGACTGATTCATGTCTGGCTTGCTGGGATGCGCCGCTCACCGGTTTGCAGGAACCTGATGCGTTGGTGGTAGAAGAAGTCAGTGCCGGTAAATACAAGAACGAAGACAGGGATAGCCTCACGACCCGACCAATCGAACGAACCGGAAAAGATTCAAAATATCCAGGTATCGCGAGAGCGTCGAGCGCAGCCGGAGTATCCGTACGAAGTTTTTGCGGTCTATCGCACTGGGTAATCTCGCGAAACGTCCTCGGACTGCCACGTGTGGGGCGTTTCGATGCAAAGTACGACGAGTTGCCTCTATACCCGGTCTTCACTAAGGAAGCACTAACCCGTCATCAGTGGGCCGTTACAGAAGTCCATCCCACACTGGCCGTTTATCTATGGTTGCAGAATGGGTCCCCCGACGGCAGGCCCGACTGGCACCAGTACAAGGGGAAAGGGAAAGATAGCGATGTTGTGGCAGCAGTTCAGACAATGTGGGAAACACTGTGCGAGCGTTTCGAGATATGTCTCGACTCTTCGATTACACCTCCGAGTGGAGAAGATGCCTTCGACGCCCGCGTCGCTTGGTTGCTCGGCCTTCTCTGGGTGAACGGCGACGAAGTCGAACTCGTCGGGAATGAAAGCGATATGAAGTAGAGCGCGAACGTGATGAAGCGAACCGTCGCGTTGGCCGACTTCAGCTACAGAACGAGCAGCTTCGCGAGGAGATCGTGCATGCACTTTACAAGCGCTTTGCCCGCTCAACGGAAAAAACAGGCGAGAGCGAAGGGACACTGTTTGCAGAAGCCGAACAGGTTGCTGAATCCGACTCCCCGCAGGCCGAAGCCGAGACTACTACGGTCGCCGAGCACACGCGCACGAAGCGGGGGCGAAAGCCTATCGATCCGGATCTTCCCCGCGTTGATATCGTTCACGATATCGATGAGTCGCAGAAACGCTGCGGCTGCGGTCACCGGCTTGTTCGTATCGGTGAGGAGGCCTGCGAGAAGGTCCAGGTTATCCCTGAGCAAATCTGGATTGAACGTCATATCCGACCGAAGTATGCCTGTCACGAGTGCGAAGGTTCGGCAGACGAAGACAGGCCGGCGGTGCGCATCGCCCCTGCAGTTGCCTCGATCATTCCGGCCACGATGGGCCGGTGGATCATCGAGGTAGCGAAGCGGTTGAAACAGGCGGCGAATCTCAACCGATTGCATGAGTTTCACGAGTGGCGGTGGTTCCGGGTCGATGGGCTTCCTGGGCCGTTGCATTGGGGAGTAAAGCAAGCGGTCAAACGATTGAAGAAGGTCGTGTATATTCGGAAGTGGCAGAGCTGCCGATCGGGAACCGTGGTCGTCGTGAAAACATCAACCATAATCTCTTGCATCCTTTTTCATGCAGCTCCAGGCCTCCAGGTAAGCGTCATGTCGGGCCCGTCCCTGTCGCTCAATCAAACCCAGGAATCATCGTGCTTATCGAGAATGGCTGTTCGATGCACCACCGAAGTGATCGTTACGGTTTGCTTGATCAAGTAACTTCTTTAAACTCGGAAAGTAGTCTTCTTACAGACGCGCGAAAAGCATCATGTGTCTTCCTGAGGTCGTGAACGAGGGCTGCCATTAGATTCCAGTGGAGTCTTCCAGGATAACCATGACGAAACCGGTGTCGGAATCCGAGATAGTCGAGAAGCTTGTCAGCAAGCTATTTTTCGATTACCTGGTTCCGATTCTCGTTTGGCAAAGCCATCCGTTGGAGCAAATCACGGTGCCAGCGGTGGCCGGCGAGTTCGAGCTCAACCGACCCGAACACGTAAACCTCGTTAGCTCCTTCTGACCGAAGTACGTCGATCGCGCGCTTGACATCGGCACGGAACTCATCCCGGACTACAGTCATGGTATCGTAGTTCATGTGCAGAATCTCCGTCTCCAGAAGTCGATCATCGAATGCGCTCCGCATCGCAAGTATAATACGGAAAATCGTACGTGTTCCAATTCGTTTTCCCGATTCCCGGCCATTCGACTTCCTTGAGCAGGGTAAACTCGCCGAGTTCGTAGCAGCGCCATGCCGGATTCCACATGCAATACACGGTGACATCGGCCGTAGTAAAGCCTTGACCGAGCGCGTTCAGAAACCATTCAGGAACAGAAGATCTCGCTGGTTGATAGTGCCGTGCGTTCTCTCTTCGCGCCGGAAGACGTAGTGGCTGCGGTACGAACTACGGAACGCAAATCCGGACACGCCTCAACCAGCCTTACGTCCTTGAAAATGCTCTTTGTAGCGCCGCAGAACCTCATTAATGAGGCTTTGATACTGCCCACCCTGCTGCTTGAACCATTCCACAACATCCGAGTCGAGCCGTATCGTAATCGACTGTTTGCTTTTTACGAGACGCTCCGGTGGCGGCAACTGATCTTCTATCTTACGAGCTGACTTTAACGCTTCCTCGACGTCGGCGGGTGCATCCGAATAGTGCTCATCACGTCGAGGATCGATCTCATTTCCCATAATCTCGCTCTTCCAGGATAAGCCGATACGGGTCAAAGAACGCCTGTTGTGCGTCCGTGCATGGAAATGGGGAGCTCTCAGGGCTATGGCGAAGAAAGATCGGAAAGAAGCTCTTCGGAGAATCGCCGAACAATCAGCGCTTGAGTACGCTGAAGGCGGACCCCCTGTCAGAGATTGAGCTTGTAGATCACGTCGAATGACCCAGGACGCGGCGAAATCTGGCTGGTGAACTTCAACCCTACTACCGAGCCGGCCATCGTAACCAACTGCTCACTTTTCGGACCGTTTTTCGGCGATCTTCCGGACCTCTTCGAGCGGCAACTCGGTGAGCTCGGCGACCTCATCGACAGACATTCCCTTGTCCAGAAGCTTCCCGGCAAACACAACAGCGCGTTCGTGGCGCTCTTCCTGTCGGCCTCCCTCCACCCCCTACTACCGGCGAAATTGAGCCGGCGATAGCTGTTTCTTGTGAATCTCAATAAAACGTCGCCCCCTCCCCCTGCCTTTTGCTCGATGGCTTCGAACGGGCTATACTCATGACTCATGAGTTTCCGCGCTCAAATGCAGCGAATGGTGTATATCGATGGGCGGCTTCGCCACTTGCAGGATTTCCCTTCGGCCGCCGAGCTGGCCGAGGGACTTGCCGCCGGCCGAACGCACCGTCGACCCACTGCACCTGGTCGGGCATCGCGGG
>CAZMEV010000173.1:0-4814 GCA_964565375.1 uncultured Spirochaetaceae bacterium | reverse complement strand
GGCTGAGGTGGAGGCTGAGGTGGAGGCTGAGGTGGAGGCTGAAGCCATGGAGGTCATCGCCGAAGCCCTCTCGGATAATCCGGATCTGGTCTATCGGCAGCAGATCGAAAAGTGGGACGGTACCCTGCCGATGGTCT
The DNA here is from genome assembly GCA_964565375.1 of uncultured Spirochaetaceae bacterium. Taxonomy (GTDB): domain Bacteria; phylum Spirochaetota; class Spirochaetia; order DSM-27196; family SKKC01; genus SLAN01. The sequence continues at coordinate 4,677 of CAZMEV010000173.1, read as the reverse complement.
CGGGCGGAGAAACATCGAGCCGCTTCGTTTTCCACATGGGTTTACCGCAGGAGTGATTGGCGTGCGGTGAGCCTCAGACTTGCGCGCCGATATACCCCATTCTATACTTCGTTATCTGGTTCCAGGACGGGATGACGGAATGTCTGCAGTAAAGCACGAACACAGAGATATAACCGTTCGAACGCTATGGCCGTTTTTCGCTCTTACGTTTGGACTTACCTGGGGCATTGCGGCGCTTCTTCTATTTTTCACCGAACCGATCGAAGCAGTTTTTGGCGAGCTTACATATACGCATCCCCTTTACATTCTCGCGGTGTATTCCCCTGCTATCGCCGGGTTCCTCCTCGTTGCAAAACATCTCGGCATCAGCAGCCTCGGCAGGTTTCTCAGGCGGCTGACGATGTGGCGTATGCCCGGCATCTGGTGGCTGTTTCTCATTGTCGGGGGGCCGGCGCTGTTTTACCTTGGCGCTGCTGTTACGGGAAATATCGCCGATCCGTTTCCCTTCACGCCGTGGCACCTTGTGGTACCCGCTCTGGGCCGGACTGATCCTCGGCGTCATATGGGCAATCTGGCACGTACCGGCGTTTTTGCTGGCCGGCACCCCACATGAGGCTTGGGGGTTTACCCCCTACTTTTTCGGCGTGGTCGCCCTGAATCGCAGCTCAATGCTTACCCGTTCAACCGGGGTCACCGAAGTGCTCTGGTCTGGTGATCGTGGTAAGCGGTAAGTAATCAGCAGGTCGAGTGGCGGCGAGGCCATTGGCGACAGCAATTCAGCGACAGCTGTCCCTGAAACTTCAGAATGAGACCGCGCGCAGCGGTGTCGACTGGGTGGCGGACACGTAAGCACCCTCCCGGATATTATGCCGGACATGGATATTCCCCCGACGTGGAAACGATTCCGCGACGCGTTGCTGAACGCCGGCACGGCGTCGGTGTACATAATGGGTGAGCCCGACAACGGTAAAACATCCTTCCGTTCCTATCTTCATGGAAGTGTCGAGAACGCCGGCGGCAGGGTTTCGCTTATCGACTGCGATCCGGGCCAGTCAACTGTCGGGCCTCCCACGACCCTCGGGCTTCTGCGTCCCGACGGCAGCACGGTTCTTCGATTCGGTGGATCTACAACACCGCGGGGATATCTGCTGCAGCAGGCACGTGCTACGGTGGATCTCTTTCGTCGTGCCGACAAGAATTCGGTACAACTCATAGATGCCTCCGGGTTCATGCGGGGAGCCGCGGCCGAAGAGTATCAGTATACGATGCTCGACCTGCTGCGGCCTGATTTTGCGGTCAGCCTTGGGACAAGCCGGGCGGTGAACCGGATATGCGGTAACTTTGCGTCTGCTGCCGGCATGGAGATACACAACCTTCAGGTTTCCCGCGATGCGAGGCGCAAAACCCCACACGAGCGAAAATCCTACCGGGAACGGAAGCTGGCACAGTACTTTGATTCGGCGGCTGAATACAGTATTGACGTTCGTGAATGCGGTCTGAACGGGCGTATCCCCAAGCTCTCTTCGCCGGAAGTGCGCAACCGCCTGCTCGCGGTGCTCAATAGTGAACAGCTTGTGATCGCGCTTGCTGTAGCGATGGATATGTGCGAGGACCACAGGCGCATGCGGGTATGGGGGCCACCGGTAACCATGGGCGAGGCAGCCGCGATCCAGTTCGGCGACGCCGATTTTCGCCTTCCGCAGCCGCCGGCAGGCCTGTGAGTTACTTATGTGTCGAGTGTTATCGTGGCCCGGTAGAGACCTTCGTGTTGCTCGACTGAAAGCCCGTCGAGGGTGACGGCTTTGACATCCGCCATGAGCGTATGGCGTTGCACATCGATCCGCTCGCCGTACAAAGAAGCGCGTACAGTGTAACCACTGCGGCGGTCGCCGACTTTCCGTGATTCTTTCCTTTGGTCCCCGGCTTCCACCGACTCACTCCTGTGGTCTGTGACCTCCACCGATTCTGCAAGGTAGAGGGATTGCTCTGCGTCTTTGCGGTAGATGAGCTCGCCGAGCATATCGAACAGCAGGATGTCGAGTTCTGAGTGACTCAGATCGAGCAAAGCTGTTTGCTGTTCTCTGATCGAGCCGGGATTGTCGACCATGGCGGACAATACCGCTGTCCACGCTTCGGCGAAGAGTTCGCTCAAGGTTCCCGCCCGGATTTCAAAACCGATATCATGTACAAAACGATCTTCGAGTGCGCGGTACGGCATAGCGTGCGGACTCCTGTGCAGGCAGCCTGTGAAAATCAGCCCTTTATGTTTGCTATCGGGACGAGCCGGGCTACTTTTCTACTCAAGCCGGCCTCTGCAGCTGCGTCGACAACGGCATCGATATTCTTGTAGGCACCACCGGCTTCTTCGGCAAGTCCGGATTTCGAAACGGCACGCACTTCGATCCCCCGCCGGTGCATGTCGCTCTGAATTTCGGTGCCGCTGAACTGTCGCTTCGCCGCTCTGCGGCCCATTGATCTGCCGCTTCCGTGAGCGGTAGTGAAAAACGCTTCTCCGCCCTCAGGAGCTCCGACAAGGAGGTAACTGCCGGTTTCCATGCTTCCGCCAATAATCACCGGCTGCCCGACCATTGCGTACGCACCCTGAAGCTGGGCTGACTCCGGAGGAAAGGCCCGTGTTGCGCCTTTGCGGTGAACGAGTAGCGGCTGCGTTGTTCCGTTTACACTGTGTTCCTCGATTTTTGCGGTGTTATGTGTGACATCGTAGATCTGCTCCATGCCGAGTTCTTCCGCTGAACGGCCGAAGACATCGGAGAAGACTTCCCGGGCTCTGTGCATTATCAGCTGCCGATTACAGAACGCCATGTTGACGGCACATTGCATCGCGGCAAAATAGTCGCGTCCTTCCGGGGAGCTGTATGGAGCGCTCGCGAGCTCCCGGTCGGCAATCCCGAGCTTATAGCGGTCATTCATTACCGGGATGAACGACCGCAGGTAATCGGTGGCCACCTGATGGCCGAAGCCCCGACTTCCACTGTGCAGCATGAGTACGACCTGGTTATCTCTATCAATACCGAGCTGCTGTGCGAGTTCGGAGTCGGCAACATCACTCCGCCGGGCAACCTGTACTTCGAGGTAGTGGTTGCCTGAGCCGAGCGTGCCAACCTGGTTGCGGCCGCGGTCTATTGCCTTGTCACTTACCTTGCCGGCGTCGGCGCCATGCATGCACCCGTGCTCCTCGGTGCGTTCGAGATCAGTGTCGGTTGCATAGCCCTTATCGCGCGCCCATTCCATGCCACGCTCGAGAACTTCGCTGAACTCGCTCCTGCCGAGCTTGATCATACCCGATCCTCCAACCCCTGCCGGGATGGCTTTGAAAAGTCGATCGGCCAGCTCGCTGAGTTTCGGCCGTACTTCTTCTTCGGTGAGATTCGTGCGCAGAAGACGCATTCCACAGTTAATATCGAATCCGATACCTCCCGGAGAAATCACTCCTGTATTGAGGTCGAACGCGGCCACCCCACCGATCGGAAACCCGTAGCCTCTATGCGCATCCGGCATACAGTAGGAGTACCCGACAATGCCGGGCAGCGTCGCGACATTTGCTGCCTGTTGGAATACCGCCTCATCCATCTGCTCGAGCAGGCCGGCTGTTGCAAATACCCGTACAGGCACCCGCATTCCCTCCTGGTATTCCCGGGGAAGTTCCCAGAGTGCATTGTTAATTTTGTGAAGATGTCCGACGGTACTCATATGGATCCGTACTCCCGGTCGTGTTTGCGTTCGGGGCGCTGCAATGGAACAGGGCTCATCCTGAGTATACTAAATCGGGCTGAATTGCGTTAACGTGGGGCCGCGCTCATCCACATCTGCCCCGCGGAGTGGCCACAGTGTTCGCCGAGGTAAAAGGCGGGACCGGCGCGTTTTACCCTCGGCCTTTGAGAATCTTGGAGATACGTATGGCCGGCATCCCGATGTCCTTCGATTATTCATTCAGTGATAGTCGGTGAACTCAACGGCGCTCGCGCTCCCCTTTAGACCAGCGAAAGCACATGCGCCCATTGGTCGTCGAGTCGCACACGGTACTGTCCCGGTACGATCGCCGGATAACTGCTCCCGGGCGTTTCCCCGGGGACTCTCAAGTCACCCAGATCCTTCGCTCGAGCGATCATGATAAGTTTTCGCAGTGGGTGCTTCTGAACTTCCGGCGGAAGGCGCTTCGAAAATCGTTGTTGCCACACCGGGTCGATGGAGTGGCTGTGAATATCTGCGAGATTGTGGGCGGGCTGTGAAAAGTGACGAGCGGATCGACAACGTGATCAAACGAAATACTGATATGATGAACCTCCTGTCAACAACTTTCGCTTATCGTCTCTTCTTAATGGGCACGTCCCGGTAGCACCGAAGAAAGCGGAAAGGCGGAGCGGAGCATCTCGACGATTGACCAGACTGATATACGCGGATTGGTTACCGCAGACCAATGGAATCGTCGGGAGCTTGCCTCTCTCTGCTGGTCGTGGATCACCGCGGTAGCGATGCCACCAAGTATTGGCTCGAGGGTTCTCCGTACGACCTGGCGCACCCCAACTCCGTCCATCTGCTTCATCCTGCTATCCAACTGACCTGACCATTGCTCACACTACGAAATTGCTCCCACCATCATGCCCCAGATAAACCCGGCCAGCTCCCGTGCCACCGCCGTTGCCGCGACCTGCGGTG
>CAZMEV010000172.1:0-4844 GCA_964565375.1 uncultured Spirochaetaceae bacterium | reverse complement strand
GACGACTCGTGCCGGATGATGAGCTGAAGGAGAAGCTCGCCGCATCGAATCCGTACCGCTCGTGGATCGAGGAGCAGCGCATTACGCTTGATGAGCTGCCTTCGGTGCAGGCGGCGGGCGATGCTGCGTCGCGCGAATCGGAGCCGTCTACATCGGCACCGGGCGAATTGGCAGCGGGCGACGGCGCGCCCACTTCGGTGTCGGGGAACGGGGCGGCCGGCGGCGCCCGGGAAAACCGCGACGAACTCTACGCCCGACTGCGCGCGTTCGGATACACGGTTGAGCACCTTAACATGATTCTTGGCCCGATGGCCGAAAAGGCGAAGGAGCAGCTCGGGTCGATGGGCAACGATACCCCGCTTGCAGCACTGAGCGAGCGTCCGCGACTTCTGTACGAGTACTTTAAGCAGCTCTTCGCCCAGGTCACGAATCCTCCGATCGACTCGATTCGGGAGGAGATCATCATGAGCCTTTCCTCGTATGTCGGGCCGCAGGGAAATCTGCTTACGATTACGCCGGAACACGCGAGAATGCTCAAGCTCGATCATCCGGTTCTCACCAACGATCAGCTCGAGCGCATAAAGCACATGAATCACCGCGGCTGGCGGTCGAAGACCGTTGACATTACGTTCCCCCGCGACGACGGACTGAAAGGTTTCCAGAAGGCGCTCGACCGTATCGCCGCCGAGAGCGAACAGGCAATCGCCGACGGGTACAGTCTCGTAGTTCTCTCCGACCGTGAGGCCTCGCGCGATCGGATCGCTCTTTCGTCGCTCCTGGCAACCGGGACGGTCCACCACCACCTCGTGCGGAAGGCAAAAAGAACTCAGGTCGGCCTCGTAGTGGAATCGGGCGAACCGCGCGAAACTCATCACTTCTGTTGCCTCGTAGGCTATGGAGCCGACGCAATTAACCCGTATCTCGCGTTCGAGGCCATGTGGTACCTGAGAGACTCCGGCCAGTTCGCCACCGACTTCTCCGACCGGGAAATCGAAGAGCGATACATACATGCGCTTTCGTACGGAATGCGAAAGGTCTTCGGAAAGATGGGTATCTCGACGCTCGACAGCTATAAGGGCGCACAGATTTTCGAGGCGATCGGTCTCAAGAGCGAGGTTGTCGAGCGCTGCTTTGCCGGTACGGCGACCCGAGTGGAGGGTGTCGGATTTGACACGCTCGCCCGGGAAGCGGAGATGCGTCACGAACTCGGCTATCCGGAGGGGAATATCCCGATTGGCGGGGAGTTTTTCAATCCCGGCGACTATCAGTGGCGCCACGGTGGCGAGAAGCACATGTGGGATCCCGACTCGGTCGCGCGAATGCAGATTGCCGCACGTCAGAAAAACTGGAAGGCGTACCGGGAGTTTGCCGATTACCAGGATGCACGGTCGAAACAGCAGGCAACGCTCAGGGGGCTGCTGAAGTTCGCGGAGAACACCGATCCAATACCGCTTGAAGAGGTAGAACCGGCGAGTGAGATCGTGAAGCGATTTGCTACCGGCGCGATGAGCTTCGGCTCGATCAGTCAGGAGGCACATGAGACGCTTGCGATCGCCATGAACAGGCTCGGTGGCAAGTCGAACACCGGAGAGGGCGGAGAGCTTCGCGAGCGCTACCGGCCAATGCCGAATGGCGACAGTAAACGCAGCGCCATTAAACAGGTTGCATCCGGGCGCTTCGGTGTCACGATCGAATACCTGACCGAGAGCGACGAGCTGCAGATCAAGATGGCCCAGGGGGCAAAGCCGGGTGAAGGCGGTGAGTTGCCCGGGCACAAGGTCTTTGATGTCATCGCCAAGGTGCGCTACTCCACGCCCGGAGTCGGACTGATAAGTCCGCCGCCGCACCACGATATCTACTCCATAGAGGACCTCGCGCAGCTGATCTTCGATCTGAAGAACGCGAACCCCGAGGCGCGCATCAGCGTGAAACTGGTCAGCGAAGTCGGTGTCGGCACCGTGGCGGCCGGAGTGGCGAAGGCGCATGCCGATCACATCCTCATCTCGGGCCACGACGGCGGAACCGGCGCATCGGCCCTCACCGGCATAAAGCATGCCGGCCTGCCGTGGGAACTCGGTCTCGCCGAAACGCATCAGACCCTCGTCAAGAATGGATTGCGCACCCGGGTGGTCATTCAGACCGACGGACAGATCAAGACCGGGCGCGATCTCGCAATCGCGGCTATGCTCGGCGCTGAGGAGTGCGGCTTTGCCACCGGAGCGCTCATAGCTGCCGGGTGCATTATGATGCGCGTGTGCCATAAGAACACCTGTCCGGTCGGTATCGCAACGCAGGATGAACGGCTTCGCAAGAAGTTCTCGGGCAAACCTGAAGATGTGGTCAACTATCTTACGTTTGTCGCCGAGGATCTACGCCTGATTATGGCGCAGCTCGGAGTACGAACCTATAACGAGCTCGTCGGACGAACCGACCTGCTCGAGGTCGACGATTCGGTGCGCAACTGGAAGAGCCGGGAGATTGATCTTTCGAGTCTGCTTGTCAGGCCGGAGCCGGAGGGCGACGATGATCGTGTCTACTGCTGCATCGGGCAGGACCATGGAATCAGTAAGGTGCTCGACAGGAGCTTCATCGACGAGGTCGACAGGAACTTTCAGCCGGGCCGCAGCATTTCGCTGGAATACCCCATACGCAACACCGACCGTTGTACCGGAGGTATGCTCAGCCATCACCTGATGAAGCGGTACGGAGTCGGGGGAATACCCGAGGACTCGGTGCACATCAAACTCACAGGAAGTGCCGGACAGAGCTTCGGCGCGTGGCTCACGGAAGGCGTTACCCTCGAGCTCGAGGGAGATGCGAACGACTATGTGGGCAAAGGGCTTTCCGGCGGACGGATCGTCGTCTATCCGCCGCGGAGCTCGAGTTTCCGGCCGGAAGAGAACATTATCATCGGGAACGTCGGGCTCTACGGAGCGACGTCCGGTGAGGGCTATTTCCGGGGTATGGCTGCCGAACGGTTCTGCGTACGAAACTCGGGTGCCTCCGTCGTCATTGAAGGCGTCGGTGATCATGGATGCGAGTACATGACCGGAGGACGGACCGTAATACTCGGAGAAACCGGGCGAAACTTCGGCGCCGGCATGTCGGGCGGAATCGCATATGTGTGGGATCCGGAAGCGCGGCTCGCGCCACGGACAAATCCGGGACTCGTCGAGCTGTATGAGCTCGATGACGACGATGAGACGGAACTGCTTGAGTTGATTCGCTCACACCTGCAGTACACCGGTAGCGAAGTTGCCCGAACGATAATCGAGTCGTGGGGCGAGCGACGTGGTGAGTTCACGAAAGTAAGCTCTCCGACATTCCTTAAAATCATGGAGTCTCAGAAGACAGCACAGCAGGAGGCGGTTAATGGGTAAGCCGACCGGTTTTATTGAAATCAAGCGAAAAGAGGTGGCCGATCGGGACCCGAAATCGCGACTCGCCGACTTCAAAGAATTCCACATGCATATGAAGGAGTCGGAGCGGCAGGAGCAGGGTGCCCGGTGCATGGACTGCGGCGTACCGTTCTGTCAGTCAAATTACGGCTGCCCTGTGGACAATCTCATTCCGGAATGGAACGACCTGGTGTACCACGGTCGTTGGGAAGAGGCGTGGCTTCGTCTCATGAAAACGAACAACTTCCCGGAATACACCGGCCGGGTCTGTCCGGCACCGTGCGAACACGCGTGCGTGCTCGGTATCAACGAACCCGCGGTGAGCATAAAGGACAACGAGTGCCACATTATCGATCGTGCCTACGATTCCGGGCTTATGGAGCCACGAATTCCGAAAGTTCGAACGGGCAAGCGTGTGGCCGTCGTCGGAAGCGGACCGAGCGGACTCGCTGCCGCCGATCAGCTCAACCAGGCCGGACATTCCGTGACCGTTTTCGAGCGCCAGGACCGGATCGGCGGATTGCTTATGTACGGCATTCCCAACATGAAACTCGACAAAGAGCAGGTGGTCGAACGTCGTAATCGACTCATGGCCACCGAAGGTGTGGAGTTTCGAACCGGCGTTCACGTGGGCGTCGATGTGCGTGTAGAGGATCTTCGGAGTGAGTTCGATGCTGTCGTCCTGGCCATCGGAGCCACGAAACCGCGCGATCTTCCCGTACCCGGCCGCGAGCTGAAGGGCGTCTACTTCGCCATGGAGTTTCTCACTGCGAGCCAGAAACGGCTGTTCGGCACACCGGGGTATGTCGAGCCGGATGCCGATATACCGTACGCCGAGGGCAAGGACGTGATCGTAATCGGCGGAGGTGATACCGGTACCGATTGCATCGGAACCGCCATCCGGCAGGGTGCGCGAAGCGTCACCGCGTTCGAGATCATGCCGAAACCACCTTCCGAGCGCACTGAGGACATGCCGTGGCCGACATTCGCCCGCGTCTATAAGCAGGACTACGCGCACGAGGAGGCGGAGGCGAAGTTCGGTGCCGATCCTCGTCACTTCTCGATTATGACCAAAGAGTTTCTCGATCACGGCGACGGAACCCTCGGCGGAATCAGAACGGTTCGGGTCAATTGGGAGAAAGAGGAAGGCGAGCGCCCGAAGCCGGTGGAAATCCCCGGGAGCGAAGAAGAGTGGCCGGCGGATCTCGTGACCCTGGCAATGGGCTTTCTCGGGCCGGAGGACACCGTCCCACAGGAGCTCGAGATCGAACGCGACGCGAGGAGCAATATACAGGCCGCGTTCGAGGATCATCGGACCTCGATTCCAGGCGTTTTCGCCGCCGGCGATGCACGTCGCGGCCAGAGTCTGGTCGTCTGGGCGATCAAAGAAGGCCGCATGGTCGCGCGGGAGGTAGATCGTTTCCTGATGGGACGGACGGCTCTTAC
>CAZMEV010000171.1:0-4898 GCA_964565375.1 uncultured Spirochaetaceae bacterium | reverse complement strand
AGCCCCGCAGAGCGTGGTTCACGCCGCGAAGCGGCGTGAACGCGCCCATAATCTTCAGATTTCCGGACTGGAAGCGGCAGGTGGCAGAGGACAGCATCAACCTAATTTAGCAGTGATTTGCCGTAGTGCAGGAAGAAACGCGGCCAACGGCACGGCTTCGACCTTCTCGTGAAACGGGAAACGGGCGCTGCCGGGATGAACGAGGAATACTCGGTGAAGTTTCAGTTCATCAAGCGCGCCATGCAGCGATTTGGTCATTCGCGGAGTCTCCGAGTATTTGAACTCAACTCCGTATGCCTTGCCTTCGAGGGTGAACAGAAGGTCCAGCTCGGCCCCGCTGTGCAGGGACCAGAAGTAGGGAGTTATCTCGGGCCGGATTCTCAAAATTTGCTCTAAAGCGAAGCCTTCCCATGAGGCCCCAAGCGCCGGATGTGCCAGAAGCGAATCATAGCTTTCCAGTCCGAGTAGATGGTGTAGTATGCCGGTATCGGAGAAGTAGATCCTGGGAGATTTTACCTGTCGTTTCTTCGTGTTGACAAACCATGGCTGCAACTGACGAATCATGTAGGTTGCCGAGAGAATATCGATGTAGGAACGAATCGTATTGTGACTCACTCCCATCGACCGACCCAGCTCAGACTGGTTGAGAACCTGGCCATGGCTGTGGGCGAGCATTGTCCAGAAGCGACGCAGCGTCGTTGATGGTACGCCGATTCCTAACTGCGGGATATCCCGCTCGAGGAATGTTCGGATGAAACCCTCGCGCCACGCAGTACTGTCTTGATCCGTATTGGCGAGGTAGGAGCGAGGGAAGCCGCCGCGAAGCCACAACTGTTGCCGGTGCTCGTCGCCCGTCTCGGTCAAGTCGAAGCCGTGAAGATCAACAAATTCTACTCTCCCTGCAAGTGATTCGGAACCGTTTCGCATAAGTTCGGGCGAGGCGCTACCGAGAATGAGAAATCGCCCGTTGTCTGTTGATTTGTCGGCCAACACCCGCAGAATCGGAAACAACTCCGGCATGCGCTGAATTTCATCGATAATAACCAGGCCCGCCACACTACCGAGGTACAACTCCGGGTTCTGCAGTCGTGCGGCATCTTGCGGCGACTCGAGGTCCAGGTAGGTGGCAGGGGTTGTCTCCATGATCTGTCTGGCCAGGGTCGTCTTTCCGCACTGGCGGGGTCCTGTGATTGCAGCAATTTTCGACCTTTTCAAGGCAGTCATAACTCGGTTGCGTTGATTTTGTCTGGGAAGCATTATGTTAATTTAGCATTGAAAATTGTAAGCTGTCATTACATTTTTCCAAGTCCAATCGCAGCGCCGTTTGAGCACATGGTGCCCAAGTACATCTTTTCGGCTCGTGCGTAGGGCACGCTGTCCCGAACCGGTCTGCCCAGGGCCGTCATCGAACGCGCGGCCTCCGGCCGCCGCGACTATCGCCGCAGCTCGGCGAGTGCACCTCTATGTGGCCCGAAAATACCCTTCGAGGTCCGGGTCGGAGCCGCCGTGGCTTCCGGAGCCCGCGCAGAAAAAGCCGATTATCATTGTCACGATTCAGACCTTCGGCAAGGTGCTCGAAAAACTCGGAAGTCAGGAGATGCAGGATCACACCTTCGCGGTGATCGCCGATGAGGCGCACTCGAGCCAGACCGGCTAGGCGGCGGCAAGTCTGAAGCAGGCGCTCGGCTTCAGTGCGAAGGGAGCCGGCGGCGATCCGGCGGGCGGCGGCCAGACCGCGGGCGACGGCAGTTCCGCGGCCGACGACGATGAGGAGGTCGATACTTCCGAGGCCGCCAAGGCGCTTACCCGCTGGGTGCGGCTGCATCCCTACAACATCGCGCAGAAGGTGAAGATTATCGTCGAGCACTTCCGCGATCATGTCGCCGGCAGACTCGACGGCGAGGCGATAGCCATGGTGGGCATGCCGCCTGCGGCGGCAGTTCCTTCCGCGCTTTCGGCGAAGCAAGCTTCGCCTTTCGCGCTCCAGCCCGAAGTAATTCCCAGCACGGTGTATGAGGCGGTGAATGAGGGGGCGTAACAGCAGTCGCATTCAATTGTCTGGCGCTCTCAACTATGATATCTTCTAAACATGGACCAATTGACAATTCGCGCCTGCTATGACGAGGAGGCGCGTGTATGGGTCGCAACAAACGACGACCTCGGTGTTGCAACCGAAGCTGAGTCCCTTGATGTACTCGAGTATAAGCTTCGTGAGATGCTTCCGGAACTTGTCGAATTGAACGGAATCGATTGCCCCCGACCGGTCCAGTTCACTCTCGTTTCAGAGAAAGCTTCCGTTGCTTTCGCATAATGTCCTCCAACCTTGCGCCTGAACTTAAGAAACAACTCCGCCAGGCAGGATGTGCGTTCGTACGCGTCGGAAAGGGTGACCACGAGATATGGTTTTCGCCGTTAACCCAACGCCATTTCCCGGTCGATCAGAGAATCAAGTCACGTCACACCGCGAATGCAGTGCTGCGGCAGGCGGGATCGGAGAAGCGGTTTTAGTGCCGGAGCGTTTTTCTGTGCCGCTCCCTCAAAGCATCGTTGGAGAGTTAATTGTCGCACTACGAGAATGTCTGGCCGAGGCTCTCGAAATGAATCGGCGCGACGCCCTTGAATCGGCAGAACAAGACTACACCGAAGAACCGATCACTTTGTGAAGAGAACAATAGAATTATGCGGGCCGAACTGAAGGCGACGCAGGAGAAATCGATGTCGATTAGATACGAGATGATCATTTACTGGAGTGCCGAGGATCAGTCATTTGTCGTGGAGGTACCGGAGCTTCCAGGTTGTATGGCTGATGGCGAGACTTATGAGGACGCAGTTGTAAACGCGAAGCAGGTGATCGAAGAATGGGTCAAGACGGCCCACGAGCTTGGTCGCCCGATTCCCGAACCGAAGGGCCGTTTGATGTATGCGTAGTGGGGCTTAAGCAGGATTTCTCCCAAGCCAATGCGGTCCCGGTCTACAGAGTGGTCAATCTGGTCCGCGACATATCGCGCGAACGATCGGAGGGGAGCCGCCGAAGGCGGCTGAGGGACTGATTCAGTCAAGAAGCCTCTGGTACTGAGTCCCGAGCGCGTCCGCGAGTTTTCGGGCCATCCGGTAGCCAATCTTCCGGCGGTCCCGTTCAATCGCGCAAATGTTCGGATAACTTGTACCAACACGATCGGCCAATTCGGTCACCGAGAGCCCCGCCTGCTCGCGATATGCCTTGACCATGAGGCCCGGCGTGCGCTCGGCGTGAATCTCAGCTTCAAGATCGGAACCCCGCCACGGCAGAGCTTCACCGGAATCGTCCAGAATCTCGGCGTCGGGGTAAACGTTACGAATCGCCTCAGCAACGTGGGCGGCTCCCTCCCCGCTGATCGTCACATTAATATGGGGCGTTTTCTCGTGAACCTGCATAGTATACCTCAATAATCAACGTTTCCTTCTCATGCCGCCAACAGGCGACCCAGCGAAAACCCAAGTGACAGTGATAAAGCCCCGGCCCCAGCTTGGAGTAATTCTTCCAACCGGGTTGAATCGGGCCGTCACGTTCAAGATCACCGACCAGATCGGCGAATAACTGGCGCACCGTTTTCGGGGCCTTCGCCAGTCCCTTTCGTGCCGCTCGGGTAAGCCGAACCTCGTACATACGTAAATGTATCAATACTGATACATGCCGTCAATCCTGCCGATGCATGTCGGTAGGATATGCGTTCTCATCAAGATGGGCATGGACGGTGAGGCGGCAGGCGGGATTGGAGAAGCGGTTTTAGGGCCGGAGCGTTTTTCTGCGCCGCTCCCTCGAAGCATCGTTGGATAGTATACTTTCACCATGAACGAATTCACTGCCGTGATAAAGCGTATCGACGAGTGGTGGTACGGCTGGATCGAGGAAGTCCCCGGTGTGAACGCCACAGGAAAGCAGCCGGGAAAAAGTTAATTGTCGCACTACGAGAATGTCCGGCAGAGGCTCTTGAAATGAATCGGCGCGAAAGATCTGCAAAGATCTCGGCATACCGGTGATCGGTAGATGAGCTCGCTCGGGAGCAATACGGGCCTTCAGATCGCACGGGGAAAACATCGACCTAAAATCAATATAAGAACCATGGAGTCGTGTGCTCTGATGTTGTCAAAGCACCCTGTGAGCGAGATTATCGCATCATCGTTGCGCAGGCCCGAAAGAGTGTCTACCATGGTGGTAACGCTTACGCGGAGACGGGTACCCACGTTCTACGAGAACAGAGAATAGTGAATGGAATGGGTTGATGTTCGGAAACGAATCGAAACCGGCGAGAACTACCATACCGAGTTTAAGCGCGCGGCAACAAATCTGAATGCTGTCGGCAAGGCAGTGTGTGCATTCGCAATGCCGAAGAGCAGGCGATAACCGCGGCCGAAGTTGGCGATATCGATCTCGACTCTTTCCGGAAATACCTTCAAAGACTTGGACTCGACACCGACGAGGAACCTCAGCCGGGCGCGAGTGACGATCTGTTTAATCGCGGCGTGCTGACCGAGCACGACGGGAAACGTTGTCCGACACTGTACGGGCTTATGGCGTTCGGAAAAGACCCGCAACGATTTCCCCCCACGGATAACCCGCTTGTTCCCCTCAAGGCATTACGCGAAGTAATCGTCAACGCCGTCGCCCACCGCGACTATGCGATTATCGGATCGAAGATTCTTCTCGAGGTGTTTGAGGACCGCGTCGTGGTTACAAACCCCGGAACGCTTCCGAATCACATGACCGTCGAGAGTGTCCGCTCCGGAGGGCACCCGCGCTCGAGCAACGAACTCATGGCGAATTACCTGCTCGTGTCAGGCCTTATGGAACAACGCGGTCGCGGGTGGCCCATTATCCGGCGGGCGATGCGAGAGTTCAACGGTACTGATGCCGAACT
>CAZMEV010000170.1:0-4836 GCA_964565375.1 uncultured Spirochaetaceae bacterium | reverse complement strand
CCTGGCTTCCCGATGCGGCGCCTGGCTTCCCGATGCGGCGCCTGGCTTCCCGATGCGGCGCCTGGCTTCCCGATGGGGCGCCTGGCTTCCCGACAGGGGCGCCTGGCTGCCGCCTAAGGTAGCGAAATTCGCCCGGCGCGGACAAGATGCCGCGATGAAATTTCTTCCCTTCCGGTGGCCCGCTCGACGATCAGGGCTCCATCGACAGATAGATCGACCACGGTGGCCTCGAACCGCTCGCCGGCAAGCGGGGTAATGAGAACGGTCCTGCCGCGGCGCCAGAGGTAGTGCCGGCACAAAGGTGGCACCTGCTCCGCCGGGAGCCGCAGAAGGTCGGCGCACCGGTCGAATAACGGCCCCCGAAGCTCTGCGGGGGTGGGCCCGGCATCGCCGGCAAGGGCTTCGCGGATGCTTATCGCGGAGTCGAGCGCCGGACTCGCGGTGACATTAATGCCGATCCCGATCGCCGCTCGTCCGGCACTGTGACGGCACAGAATACCGGCAACTTTTCGGTCTCCACAGAGACAGTCGTTCGGCCATTTCAGGCCTACGTCGGAAACGCCGAGGTCCGACAGAAAATCGCAGACAGCCCGTCCCATGCGCAACGGCAACAGGGCGTCGGCGAGGGACGGAGGAACGACTATGGTGGCCATAAGCGAGCTCGCCGGCTCATCCTCCCAGGTGCGGCCGTGCGTTCCCTGCCCCTTTCGCTGGTGATCGGTTGTAAGCGCGAAGGGAGGTGTAATGTGCTCCCGCTCGAGCATGGCATCCGCGAGGGACATGGTACTGTCACAGGAGGCTACGTGGTAACGCTTTGCTATGAGATGCCCGTCTACCTGTTCAACGCTGTCCCATAGGTTCCCGGATTCCATAGGCGCGAAAGAATACCGTCGAACAGACCACCTTGAAAACGTCCGGTTGTAACTGCTGTATACCTGAAAGTATGTAGTTGCGAAAAACGCAAAAAAGACGTAAATTTATGCAATCCATGGTAAAAGAACGGACACAGCGGCTTCGCGCGATAAAACGCATAATTAAAGAGCACCGCATAGACAGTCAGGAAACACTTCTCGAATACCTTCACGCCGAGGGATTCGTAGTTACTCAGGCTACATTGTCACGGGATCTGAAGCTGCTGAAGGTCAGCAAAGTATCCCAGGGAGCCGATGGGTACTTCTACACGCTGCCGACCGAAGAACAGCGCCGGGAGGCTGAGCGTAATTATATCAGCGATTTTCTTCGTGGCTATGTCAGCATGGATTACAGCGGCAACCTCTGTGTTATCCGCACCCTTTCGGGCCATGCCGACTCGGTGGCTATTGCACTCGATTCGCTCGGGCTCGAGGATATTATCGGTACGATCGCAGGCGATGACACGGTTCTCGTCGTGTTGCGCGAGGGGTGTACCGGGGACACCTGGGAACGACGACTTGCAGAGTTTATTCCCGAGCTCGAGGAGTAGCCGCTGCGGCGCCGGTCATTACCGATCCTGCCGCAGCGACAGAACGGGGCTCGAGAAAACATCAACCTTACGTCCGAACCCCATAACACGAACAGGAAACGAATCAGATGAAAGCAGCAATACTCGGAACAACCGGATATGCCGGACTTGAGCTTCTGCGGTTACTCGCCGCTCACAGCAGAATCGATGAGATCATACCGGTGTCCTCCTCCCAGGCAGGGGTCTCGCTTACCGATATGGACCCGGGTCTGCACGGCGATCCGGCGGTCGAGGAGAAGACGAAACCGACAGGCGGAAAGCTCGCCACGGTTGAACGGGCAGCCGAACTCGAACCTGAGGTGGTGTTTGCCGCTCTGCCGCACCTGAAGAGTGCGGAAGTATGCGAGCCGTTCTTTTCATCGAGTGTGGTTATAGATCTGAGCGCGGATTTCCGCATT
This sequence comes from uncultured Spirochaetaceae bacterium, assembly GCA_964565375.1. Classification (GTDB taxonomy): domain Bacteria; phylum Spirochaetota; class Spirochaetia; order DSM-27196; family SKKC01; genus SLAN01. The sequence continues at coordinate 2,937 of CAZMEV010000170.1, read as the reverse complement.
GCCGAAGAAGAACAGTTCGTGCGTGCCTATGGAACGAACCCGCCGCGACCGGATCTGCTCGCCGAGGCGGTGTACGGGCTGACCGAATGGGCACGGGAACCGCTTCGGAGCGCGAACCTGATCGCCAACCCGGGGTGTTATCCAACATGTACCGCTGTTCCGCTTATTCCACTGCTTCGCGAAGGACTTGTCGAACCGTCGTTCTGGACCACATCGCTGTCGGGTATATCCGGGGCGGGCCGCTCGGCAAAGACGAACCTTCTATACGTGGAGCGAAGCGAAAACGCGCACGCCTATTCACCGGGCCATCGCCATCGCCATGTGACCGAGATCGAGCAGAGTCTCGAGCGCTACGGGGCGAAGAGCGAGATCTTTTTTATTCCGCATCTTGTGCCTCTGCAGCGCGGAATGTTCACCACAACCCGGCTGCACCTCGCCCCCGGGGTTGACGACGGGGACATTGCAAAGGCGCTCGAATCGGCGTATGCGGACGAGCCGTTTGTGAGACTGCTTGGGTCGCGAATTCCTGAAACGCGCTACGTTCGCGGCACCAACCGCCTCGATATCGGCTGGCACGTGGAAGGACGGGAGGCGGCTGTCTTTTCAACCATCGACAATCTGGTCAAAGGTGCGAGCGGACAGGCGGTTCAGAACATGAATGTGCGCTTCGGCTTCGAAGAAACCGATGGACTCTCACTGCGGGGGGCGTTTTGAATCCGATCATTGTTAAACTCGGCGGTACCGCCGCGGCAGATGCCGATGTGCTTGCCCGTCTGGTCGCTGATCTGAACGAGGATTTCTCCGGCAGTGCCGTTATTGTGCACGGCGGGGGCGCAGAGGCGAGTGCGTGGTGCAGCCGGCTCGGGCTCGAGCCACGCTTCGTGGACGGGGTACGCCAGACAACGCCCGAAGAAATGGCGGTAGTGGAGATGGTGCTTGCCGGCAAGGTGAATACTGCGGTGGTGAGGACTGCCGCCGCCGCGGGCGCGAAGCCGGTAGGCTTGAGCCTTTCGGACGCCGGACTGTGTTTCGGTCAACCGGTCGGTGACCCGGTCGTCAACCGCACCGCCCGTCCCGACCGGGTGGACCCGGCAATTCTCACGCACCTGCTTACAGGCTCCTTTCTTCCGGTGGTGAGCTCGATCGGGAGCTTCTGGGACGGTTCCCGCGGGGACGGAGGCGCGTGCAACATAAACGCTGATGATGCGGCGCTTGCCCTTGCACGGGCGGTACAGGCACGCGCGCTCGTGTTTCTCTCCGATATTCCGGGGGTACAGGAAGATGGAGGTATTCATTCTTCGCTCGACCGCCGGGTGAGCGAGGCGCTTATCGAGCGCGGTATCATATCAGGCGGGATGACGGCGAAAGTGCGAAGCGCGCTTTCGGCGGTGGACGCAGGCGTCGGGGCAGTGGTGATCGGAGCATACCATGAGCGCGGCGATATACAGGCACTTATCGGGGGCCGCAGCGGCACCCGCATTATGGCCACGGGAGGCGAACAGTGAAGATGCAGGACGCGGTTATCCACAATCCGCCCTTTGCCCGCTGCTATTCGCAGGAACTTCTGCGCATAGACTCAGGAAAGGGCGCTACCCTGCGCGATGCCGCCGGCAGGCGATACATAGACTTTACGGCGGGTATTGCGGTGAACGCGCTCGGCCACGGAAGGCGCGACCTCGCACGCATCGCGGCGCGGGAGATGCGACGCCGAATCCACGTCTCCAACCTCTTTACCACGCAACCCACCGTCGACCTCGCCGGGGCCCTGGTGGAATCGGGCACTACCGGCAATTCCGGCCCGTTCGAGGCATGCTACTTCTCGAACAGCGGGACGGAGGCAAACGAGGCGGCGCTGAAGTTCGCCCGCCTGTACCGGCATCGGACGAAGGGCGAAGGGCATCATACCCTTGTGTCGTTTTCTCGAGGGTTTCACGGGAGAACTATGGGCGCGCTCTCGATGACCGCCAATGCGGCCTACCGGGAACCCTTTGCGCCGCTTATCGGCGGCGTCGAGTTCTACGATTACAACGACATGAGCGGGCTCGAAAAGCTCGGCCCCGGGGTTGCCGCGGTAATTGTCGAGCCGGTACAGGGCGAAGGCGGGCTCGATCAACTGTCGAGCGAGTTTGCCGCGGCGCTGAACGAGAAATGCCGTGAACATGACATTTTGCTTATCGCCGACGAGGTGCAGAGCGGGCTCGGTCGAACCGGTAACCTCTATGGAAGCGATCTTGTGGGGCTCAAGCCGGATATTGTCACGCTGTCCAAGCCACTGGCCGCCGGTCTTCCGCTCGCGGCAACGCTGATACCCAAGCGGGTTAATGAACTTCTCAAACCAGGCGATCACGGAAGCACCTTCGGCGGCGGACCGGTGACAAGCGCGGTCGCGCTCAAGGTCTGGAACACCGTGCGGCAGGACCGCTTTCTCGCTCGCGTGCGTGAGGCGGGTACCCGGCTTTCCACAGGGCTTGCCGGTCTCGTGACAAACCATCCCATCGCATCGAGGGTAAAGGGCGCGGGACTGCTTCGGGGACTGGAGCTTCAGGTCGATGGGGACGGAGGTTCGAGCGCGGTCGGGGATGTGCTTGCCGCGGCCCGGGCACGGGGCCTTCTCGTGCTCAAAAGCGGGAGTTCGGTGGTGCGCATTGCTCCTCCGCTGACAATCCGCAACCGGGACATAGACCGGGGAATCGCGCTGCTCGACAAGGCCTTAGGCGATGTGGAGTCGAGTGGAAGCTACACCGTGGACACGGGGAAAACATCAGCCTGAAAGAATCAGAAATCTTACGTCAGCATCAAAAAAGGAAGGGATTGCTATGAGCGCAGGAAGTCAGCAGAAAGAGATAAAGAAAATTGTCCTCGCCTACTCAGGAGGACTCGACACGAGCATTATTATTCCGTGGCTGAAGGAACAGTATCCGGGCTCCGAGGTGGTCG
>CAZMEV010000169.1:0-4987 GCA_964565375.1 uncultured Spirochaetaceae bacterium | reverse complement strand
TCATTCTCTCTATTATACTCGGCGTTTTGGTAGTTCTGTTTACCGTAATCGTCGTCCGCTCAATTATATCACCTCGTCGCGTCGCTTCGCTCGCCGAACAGTACAAGAAAGGTCATTATTCGTCGGTAATTAAGGGTGCACGGAAGATTATCGCGAAGGAGCCGAAAAACCCGGAAGCTCATTACTACACCGGCCTCGCGTATCAGGCACAGGGCAAAGATGAGCTTGCCCTCATGGAATACAAGACAGTCAACAATATTGGTGATTTCAGCGGAGCGATATCCGAACCGCAATTCAGGAAAAGAATAGCCGAACTGTTTGAGAAGTTCAATCAACCGGAAGAAGCATTGAAAGAGTATCTGCTTCTGATGAACTCTGAACCAACAAACGCTGAATACCCGTTTCGAGCCGGTCGGCTCTTTGAAGAACGGCACAAGACCGAGCAGGCCAGCGGTTATTACCGCAAAGCAATAGAACTCGACCCCCGACACGGTCCTAGCTTTTTTCGGCTCGGCCGTATTCTCTATCGGGCGAAACGCCCAGCTGAGGCGAAAAAAATGCTTCAGCAAAGTGTTAAGTTCGACCCGGATAATGCGCAGGCCCACTATTATCTCGGTAAAATTCTGAAGGATAATCGCGAATACAATCCTGCCCTTCAGGCATTCGAAAAAGCGCAACGTGACAGTGAATACAAGGTAAAATCAATTATCGAGCGCGGCGGCTGTTACATGAATCAGGGGAACTTTGACCGCGCTGTCGCGGATCTCGAAAGAGCGGTTAAACTTCTCCAGGACGACAGCACAACCGAAGCACTCTACGCCCATTATTTTCTCGGTGTGAGCTACGAAAAGCTACGTGATATCGAAAGCGCGGTAGCCGAGTGGGAAAAGGTCTACAGTAGAAACCCGAAGTTTAAGGATGTTTCCGAGAAACTCAGCGAGTTTCAGTCCCTCAGAGCCGATGACCGGATAAAAGACTACATGACCGCTAACGATGAGCAGTTCTATGAAATCTGCAAAAGCGTGGCGGTCGCAAGCGGGCTTACCGTTCGCAGCGTAACGCCGATTGAGGATGGTTGTGATGTTATTGGGGTTGAATCTCAGAGCAAGTGGCGAAACGCACGCCCCATGCCCAAGCTTCTCCGCTTTCTCCGAATCACTGAAGTTGTTGATGAAGGCAGTGTGCGATCCATTCATGAGGAAATGCGAAAGCAGAATATCACCCGTGCTGTACTGATCACGAGTTCCGCGGTATCAAGCCTTGCGCGGGAGTTTGCCGAAACCCGCCCGATCGACATCTACGATCGGGAAAGACTCCATCAGATGCTCGACAAAGCGCAGCTTCCTCATGTCCAGCGGTAATCGGTCGTCGTCCAGCCTCAAAATCCTCTGTGTAGCGGATCATGTGGATCCCCTTGTCTACTCGACGCGTGCTCATGAACGGTTCTCCGAAATAGATCTCGTACTCTCGGCCGGTGATCTCCAGATGAAATACCTCGGTTTCATAGCCTCAAGCCTGAATAAACCTGTGGTATTTGTGTTCGGCAACCATAACCTGGAGGAACTCGAACGCTTCGAACGCCGGCTTATGCCTCCTTCGGAGGCCGACCATCCAAGTTTTTCCTCCGCACATCGCTACGGCTCGACATACGCGGACGGAAAAGTCGTGCGGGTAGACGGGCTTCTCATTGCCGGACTGGGCGGAAGCATGCGCTACAATAACGGCGCGCATCAGTTCACCGAGTTTCAGATGGCAATGCGCATGGTGCGCTTGATTCCGCGACTGTTGTGGAACAGAATAGTCCACGGGCGGTACGTCGATATTCTGCTCACTCATGCGGCACCGAGAGGTATTCACGACCGGACCGATAAATGTCATATCGGGTTCAAATCCTTTCGGTGGTTCATGCGGCGGTTCAAACCGCGGTATCTCCTGCATGGTCATATTCACCTGTACGACCCGAATGAGCCCCGGGTAACACGATATTTCCAGACGGATGTGATAAACGTATATGATCACTACGTTCTGGAATACAACGATACACTATGAGCGCACCATTTATCGAAAGCCAGGCCAGCGACGATTTCAATAAAGCCCGAACCCGGGCAATTGTATCGCGGATGCTGAATCTGCTTACCCCACAGAATCAGGAAATGCTCAGTCTCCAGGAGGTGAAGGAAGTTCTACGCCCCCGGACCGAGAGTTACCGCGGACTGCAGACGGTACCGGTCTCGAAGATTGTGGGCAGCGAGGGCAGATACCGTGATTTCAACCGCCATTTCCTTCCAAAGCGGGAGGAACTGCGTACCCGATGGATGAACGTAGATAAGGCACACCTTCAGGATGTGAACCTTCCGGCCATTCAGTTGTACGAGCTCGGGGGACTCTATTTCGTTCGTGATGGAAACCATCGGGTTTCGGTCGCTCGAAGCCAGGGGGTTCAGGACATAGACGCCGAAGTCATCTCCCTTAAATCCGAAGTAAAACTTGATCCGGACCTTACTCGTGAAAAGATTGAACGGGCGGTTATCGATTACGAAAAAAAGCGGTTCTACGAGGAAACGGACTTTCCGCGTCTTGTGCCCGATTATGAACTCGAGTTCACCGAAACCGGGCGTTATGACGAGATTAAGCACCACATTCTGGTGCATAAGTACTACATCAATCAGGGCGTCGAAGACGAGATTCCGTTCGAAACGGCGCTCCTTTCCTGGTTTCACAGCGTGTATGAGCCGATTGTTAACATTATCCGGTCGGAACGACTGCTTCGAAACTTTCCGGGGCGAACAGAGGCTGACCTGTACACCTGGCTCGTGAAGCACTGGCACATGCTCAAAGAACAGCATGGCGAAAACTACAGCATGAAAGATGCGGCAATCGACTTCGCGCACAGTCACGGACGGAGTCTGCGGAGCGCGTTTCGCAGATTTTTCAGTCGTCTTTATCGCAGGGACAACGCCGGGAAGAATTATCGTGCAGAGGGCGGAACGGCGGCGGAAGAAAGTACCGACGCAGAAGATCGCGATAGACTTGTCTAAAGAGCCCAGGGCCCGGACACAAGCCATACTTCCGAGCGTTCGCGGAGTTCGTGCAGATACACCGCTGCAGCGGAATCCTGTTCCGCAACGGAATCACCATCCTCGGAAATCTCAAGATCATCGAGACGCAATACCCCGTCATCAGGCTCCTGTCGCCAAAGAACCTCACCCTGCTGACTGATTACCGTCGCCACGAGACGGTCACCCCCGTGCTCCACGGTCCACCGTTCGCCTTCATGCTCGGAAGATTCGGCCGGTATCATTCGCGGAAATGTTGCGTCGGCAAGCGTAAAGTCCAGGGTACGCAACTCGAACTGTGTTACCGACTCTCGCCCACCCCTGTCGACGACTTTAACCGAGTACCTTCCACGCGGAAGTTCTTCGCGATCAGGCGCGCGAAGCGACGAGGAGCCTATCCACGATCGCTCATCCCAGACGCGCTGTTCCCACGAATTAGCATGCTGTTCCCAGTGCAACTGCGACTCCTCATGAGAGACCCTCCACTCGCTCAGTTGCTGTTCACCGTCTTCATGGGAAACATTCAGGAATATCGACAATGCCTCGTTGCGTTCGCCGCTTTGAGGATTATAGGAGGCAATTGTGTAATACCGGACGGAGTCTACTACCGGAGCTTCTCCGGTGCAGGAGGGAAAAAATGGCACCACTGAAAGCAACAGCAGCACGCACAGGAGCGGGCTGTGCCGCTCCCTGAACGTACTTCGTACACGATCAGTAGTTTTTCTGATTCTGAATCTTGCGCTGTTTCTTCTGCAGTTTCCGCTCGAGCGACTTTCGCTTGCGGTTTCTGATCGTCGAGGGCTTTTCATAATACTCACGCTTCTTCCACTCGCGAATAATGCCTTCTTTTTCGACCATTCGCTTGAAGCGTTTAATGGCACGCTCGAGATGCTCGTTATCATCAATCCTGATGTACGCGATACGTAATCACCCCCTTTCCGGGACAGTTGTCGCCGTGTCAAGGCGAGAGTGTAGTCAAAAGCTCGTGTGTGTCAACGGCCGCGCTCGAGAGAAACCACTCCGGATCGACGGCCACACCTCCTATTCTGATTTCCCAGTGAAGATGAGCGCCGGTTGCAAGGCCGGTAGCACCGATTGTTCCGATGCGATCTCCGGCCATAACAAAGTCTCCCTCTTCCACAGATAGAGAGTCGAGATGATAGTAGAGAGAAAAAACCCCCGGCATATGCTCGATAACCACACTCTTTCCACTGACCATGCGATCTGCGGCAAGGCGAACAACTCCGTGGCCGGCAGCGAGCGTGTCGGTACCTGTCGGAGCAGCGTAATCGATGCCCTGGTGAACACTGCGACTCGTCGAGCCGTCGTAATACTCGTAAATCCTCCGATCACCGAAACCGGCGCTTGTCCGGTTATAATCGACGACCGGCATTACGAATGTACCAGGATTGTATACAGCCTCGGGATCTGCTGAAGCAAGCAGTCGATTCAGTTCTCGACGCTCCTCCTGTCTTCGTGGATCGGGATCGGTAAGCAGCGACGTCAACTCCCGGTCGAGACTGATCGTCATGGAAAAGAAATCCCCCTCTGTGATGGAAAACGCTTCTTCAATTTCAACGGCGTACCGTGTGAAATGAACTCTCGCCCGCACACGCCAGTCCCCAGTGGATGCAGTGGATGCAGTTCCAAGCAGATTCGCCCAGACACGATCGCCGGAATCTGTGCGAAAAGCTGCGCCCGGCACATTACTGTGCGTTTCCCCGTCGGAATCAACGAGATAGAAGTCAACAGACTCTGCGCTGTCCCCCGAAATCTGAAGTGTCACCCGGAACGGACTACCTTGAACCGTCTCATCCGGCACTGACAGATCAAACTCCGGCTCACCCGCATAGGCGTTCATCGCTCCAGCGAGTATCAGGATCGCTACAACCCACGAAGTTGCCGCGCGCTTGTACGCCGGGGCGCATGCG
>CAZMEV010000168.1:0-5056 GCA_964565375.1 uncultured Spirochaetaceae bacterium | reverse complement strand
AGGACGAGCAGGAAGGAGAGCAGCATGCCCAAATCAGTATTAGTAGATCCCGATGTAGTACGCAAAGCCGGCGCCGTAACCAGCGCTGAAATACCGGTCAACGCATACAAAAGCGATATAAAACGCGAAAAGAAAACGTGGGGAACGGAACGCCTCAAGCGCGCATGGTACGACATGGCGACAATTCGCGAGTTCGAGACCATGCTCAACGATATAAAGATGCAGGGCTCGTACCAGGGCATTGAGTACAATCATGCCGGTCCGGCCCACCTTTCGATCGGCCAGGAATCCACCGCGGTGGGCATGTGCATGAACCTCGGACACGAGGATTTCATTTTCGGCTCGCACCGCAGCCATGGGGAGATTCTCGCCAAGTGCTACGCGGCGGTCGCCGAACTTTCCGAGGATGAGCTCGACCGCGTTATGAGTGAGTACCATGACGGCGCAACGAGGAAGGTTGTGGAAGCCGACCCGCACGACTCGGTCCGCGACCTCGCCGAAAGCTTCGTGCTCTACGGCACCCTCTCCGAGATTTTCGCGCGGGAAACGGGATTCAACCGTGGTCTCGGCGGGTCAATGCATGCGTTTTTCGCCCCCTTCGGCAGCATGCCGAACAACGCGATCGTCGGTGGCAGCTCCGACATCGCCGTCGGTTCGGCGCTTTACAAGCGCATAAACCGGAAGCCGGGAATCGTGGTGGCCAACATCGGCGACGCAGCGCTCGGCTGCGGGCCCACATGGGAAGCGATGATGCTCGCGGCCATGGAGCAGTACCGCACCCTCTGGGACAAAGAAGTCGGTGGGGCGCCGCCTGTTCTCTTCCAGTTTATTAACAACTTCTACGGAATGGGCGGGCAGACCGCCGGGGAAACCATGGGCCAGGGCATTCTCGCGCGCGCCGGCGCGGGCGTGAACGCCGACAGCATGCACTCCGAACGCATCGACGGGTATAACCCGCTTGCCGTCGCCGATGCGATCGGGCGAAAGAAGAAAATCCTGCTCGAGGGTCGCGGCCCGGCCATGCTCGACACGATTACCTACCGGATCTCGGGACACTCGCCGTCGGATGCATCGAGCTATCGCACCAGAGAGGAAATTGAGAAGTGGGAAGAGCATGACTGCCTTCGCACATTCGGCGACTACCTTGTCGAGAACGGTATCCTCGCCCGCTCCGATCTCGACGACATGCAGGCCTCCATCCGCGAGCGGATGAAACGCGTGCTCTCCCATGCAATCGACGACAGCGAATCTCCCCGGGCCGGCGGTGCCTTCATCGAAAGCGTTATGCTCTCGAACAGCCCACAGGAGCGCTTCGAAGACAGAGAGCCCGAGCTCCTCGAGGCAGGCGATGACAACCCCCGTGTGTCTCAGATTGCGAGGCGCTCACGCAGCGGCCTCGATGAGAACGGCAAACCGCTTTCGAAAATGAAGGTGGTGCAGCTTCGCGATGCACTGTTCGAGGCAATGCTTCACCGCTTCAAAATCGATCCGACCATGGCTGCCTGGGGAGAGGAGAACCGCGACTGGGGCGGCGCGTTCGCCGTCTACCGCGGGCTGACCGAGGCGCTGCCCTACCACCGGCTCTTCAACGCCTCCATATCCGAAGGAGCCATTGTCGGTGCCGGCGTCGGGTATGCGCTGAGCGGTGGCCGGGCGGTGGTCGAGCTTATGTACAACGACTTCATGGGCCGTGCCGGTGACGAAATCTTCAATCAGGCGGCAAAGTGGCAGTCGATGAGCGCGGGCGTCCTGAAGATGCCGCTTGTTATCCGGGTATCGGTGGGAAGCAAATACGGCGCACAGCACTCGCAGGACTGGACATCTATTGTGGCGCACATTCCCGGCCTCAAGGTCATGTTTCCCGCCACGCCCTACGACGCGAAAGGCATGCTCAACCTTGCGCTTCGCGGAAGCGATCCGGTGGTCTTCTTCGAGAGCCAGCGGCTGTACGATATCGGCGAGTACTTCGTCGAGGGCGGCGTGCCGGAGGAGTACTACGAGGTGCCCGAGGGCGAACCATCGGTAAAACGCGAAGGCAGCGATGTGACGATTGTGACAATCGGAGCGACGCTGTACCGCGCACTCGAGGCGGCCGACGAACTGCAGGAGCGGTACGGCATGTCCGCGGAGGTGATCGATGCACGATTTATCGCACCGCTCAACTACGACACCATTATCGGGTCCGTTGCGAAGACCGGCCGCCTGGTGCTCGCCTCCGACGCATGCGAACGGGCAAGCTTTCTCCACACCATGGCCTCGACAGTATCGCAACTGGCCTTTGACGAGCTCGACGGACCGCCGGCGATCGTCGGTTCGCGCAACTGGATAACCCCCGCGGTGGAAGTAGAGGACCTGTTCTTCCCACAGAAGGAGTGGATCATAGACACGATTCATGAGCGCATTGTTCCGCTGCCGGGGCACACCGTGACAACCGGGCAGAGCAGCGGAGAGCTTGCCCGCCGGGCACGGTTGGGCGTATAGGCCAATAGGCAGGAGGCACCGCATGGATTACGCGATAGCAGTACTGGACGTTGGAAAGACGAACAAGAAACTGCTCATTTTCGACGAGGACCTGAACCTTCTCGATTCGACCTACCGGCAGTTTACCCCGCAACCGCGGGACGGCATTCCCGTCGAAGACCTTGACGGCCTTCTTGAGTGGTTTTACGGGGAACTTGGGCGGTTCGCAGCGCGGTATCCGATTCGAAGCATAAGCTGCGCGACCCACGGTGCGGCCTTCGTCGGGGTCGATGAGTCCGGAAGACAGACACTGCCGCTCGTTGATTACACGTATGAGCCGGGCGAAGCGTTCCACGAGCGCTTCTACGAGCTCGCCGGCGATAGAGAAACACTACAGAGGACAACCGCAACCCTTGAGCTGAAGGCGCTCATTAATCCGGCCAAGGGCCTGCTGTTCGCGCGTGAACAGTATCCTGAAGAGTTCGACCGCACGAGGTGGTTTCTGCCGTTTCCCAGTTTCTTCGCCATGCAACTGACCGGAATCCCCTCGGCCGAATGGACGTATGTCGGCTGTCATACCTATCTCTGGGACTTCGAGCACAATACCTGGTCGCAAGTCGCTGACAGGCTCGGAATCCGGGAGCGGCTTCCCGACAATATCGCACGCCCCTATGACCGCCTCGGAACAATTCGCCCCGAGGTCGCAGAACGGACCGGTCTCCCGGCGGATACCGTTGTTCCCCATTGCATACATGACTCGAACGCGGCACTTCTGCCGTATCTGGTCACCGAACAGGAGCCGTTTCTGCTCAACTCCACCGGGACATGGTGCGTGGTAATGCGCCCGGCTGAGCAAGTTGCATTTGCCGAAGAGGAAATCGGCAAGTCGGTATTCTACAACCTCTCAGCCAATGGGACACCCGTGAAAACCGCAATTCTCATGGCGGGACTCGAGTTCGAAACCTACACCGGAATTCTCCGCTCGCTGCACAATGTGGACACGCTTCCCGGGTTCAACCCGGACGTGTATAAACGTGTTGTCGCCGAGAAATCGGCATTTATCCTGCCAAGCATTGTCGTTGGCTCCGGCCAGTTCCCCGACTCCAGGCCTCGCGTCGTAGAAGGCGATTCGATCTACGAACTCGAAGAAATCAGAAACGGCACGCGCATACCATCGTTTTTTCAGGACCTCGAAACCGCCTATGCAGTGCTGAATCTGAGCATTGTCGCCCAGAGCGTTGTCGCCTTCTCCCGCGTCGGTGCCGGGGAAGTTACGCATGCCTACACCGAGGGAGGCTTTCGCAATAACACCGACTACAACGCGCTTATGGCCTCGCTCTTTCCCGAGCAACATATGTCGCTTACCGGAATACCGGAGGCGTCCGCATTCGGTGCGGCCATGAGCGCGAAAACCGCGCATGACGGAGGTTCCGTCGATGATCTCGCAAAACATCTCTCGATTGAAAAGGAAAGCATTCAGGCCGCCGAAATTGACGGCGTGCAGGAGTATTTAGACCGCTTTCTGGAGCTGGTGTAGTCCGTCACCGCTGTCGCTCTCGCTCTCGGCTGAGGCGCAGCATGCGTGGAATCCATAGGAGGAATCATGAAAACCAAAGCAGTACGCCTTTACGACAAGAATGACCTTCGACTCGAAGACTTCGAATTGCCCGCGCCCGGCGACGACGAAATCCTCGCGCATGTCATTTCCGACAGTATCTGCATGTCGAGCTACAAAGCCACCGTCCAGGGCTCGAACCACAAGCGTGTTCCCGACACCATCTCCGAACACCCTGTAATCATAGGGCATGAGTTCTGCGGAGAGATCGTTGAAGTCGGAAAAAAGTGGCAGCACAAGTTCCAGCCCGGCCAGCGCTTTTCCATTCAGCCGGCGGTGAACTACAAGCCGAAACTCGACGGCATGGGTGCGCCCGGCTACTCATACGAGTACCTCGGCGGCGATGCCACATACGTGGTGATTCCCAACGAGTTCATGGAGCGCGACTGCCTGCTCGAGTACGACGGCGAGGCATTTTATCTCGGCTCACTCGCCGAACCCATGTCGTGCATCGTCGGCACCTTTCACGCCCATTACCACATGGAAAAGGACAAATACGTCCACCACATGGGGATTGTCGACGGCGGCAATATGGCCATCCTCGCCGGGGTCGGCCCCATGGGTCTCGGAGCGATCGACTACGCCATCCACAATCCTGACCGAAAACCCGGACTGCTTGTCGTAACCGACATAGATCAGGCCAGACTCGACCGGGCTGCTACGATCTATACCGTCGAGGAAGCAAAACGGAACGGCGTCGAGCTGCACTACGTGAACACGTCCAATCTCGATAACCCGGAAGAAACCCTACGCTCGTATACCGACGGCCGCGGCTTCGACGACGTACTCGTATTCGCTCCCGTGGCTCCGCTTTTCGAGCAGGGTGACCGCATTCTCGGCAACGACGGCTGTCTGAACTTCTTCGCCGGGCCGACCGATCCGAATCTCTCGGCGCAGATTAACCTCTACGACCTGCACTACTCCGGGCATCATGTTGTGGGAACAAGCGGAGGGAACACCGACGACATGGTCGAATCGCTC
>CAZMEV010000167.1:0-5092 GCA_964565375.1 uncultured Spirochaetaceae bacterium | reverse complement strand
GAAAGGCGGCTGCGGTGGTGTACGACGCGCCCGAATCAACGAGCGAGGCGATAAGCGGAATGCCGATTATGTTCGGTATCATGGCAACCGTTCCGGCAACGGCTGCGATCACGACCTGAAGGGCCGAGACTTCACCGCCGAGAGTACGAGTGAACCCATGGCAAGACTATTTATAATGACAGCGATAACCACTTGAAATACTTCTGAGAAAGTAGATATTTGGAGTCAAGGCGGAACTTCGTCAGAATATGGTGTATCAATACCCAATCGCTCGTACTGCTCGTCGGGTGCTTCATTCGCGTTCATGAGCGTTACCATATGCCGCCGCATTGTTCGCTCGACTGCTTCGTTCCGGAGCGGATGTTCCTGAGCAGGGTCTCTGTCGTTGTCGAAGAGAAGGTTGCCGTACGCATGGAAGTCGGCGTTGCGAAGCTTGCGAGCCGGGATCTTCAGAACCGGAACACCGCCGGTGAAATCGAAGTATCTCACAAGCTCCGCATGACGCAGTTCTTCGGGTGAGAACCGGCTTGTAACGTGGGTTGGCATGAGGGTGTAGTTGTAAAGCGGTCCGTTCTCAGGAGTTGCCGGAGCTCTCATGTAGACGTATCGCCCATCGGTGCAATTTACATGTGCCTCATGAACACCGAAGAGCGCCGCCTCGCGTATCGCTCGGTCACGGGCAACGGTTTCCGCAAGTGACCTCCCCTCCATCGAAGAGGGTATCTGTGCTCCGAAGTATTCGAGTAACGTCGGAGGAAAATCGATCCATTGGACGAGGGCGTCGCGGCGTGCTCCGCGTGCCTTGGACCTCGGATCCCAAATGAACAGAGGAATTCGCGAAATCTCGTTGTAGAAGGGCTGAATACCCTTTGCCCACCATCCATGCTCTCCGAGCAGGAATCCATGATCGGTGCTTACGATGAGCATCGTATCATCCCACAGAGAAAGTTCATCCATAGTGTCGAGAACGTCGCCGAGATACGCGTCACACATACTCAGGAGCGCACCGTACTCGTAGCGACAATGAGCTACCTGTTCCGGCGTTTCCCTCACTGCACTGTAGTCGGGCCAGTCAAAGTGCGGGCCATCGTAATGATGCGGATAGCGATCCTTGTACTTTCGCTGAGAGAAGAACGGCTCGTGGGGATCGAATGTTTCGATCTGCAGCATCCAGTTATCGGCGTCGCAGTTTCGCCGCATGAACTCAATGCCTTTCCGGAACGTCTTCGCCTGTGGCTGTTCGTGTTCATTTCGGAGGAAGCGACGATTGATTCGGTCTCGCCGGCGAATACCGCTTCGTTCATGCGTCTCGGTAATCTCTGGAATCGTGGTCGTGTCTCCGACCGGATCGGTCATTCCGCGATTCCACGGATCTACAAGACCCATCCAACGATCTCCTTCCTGCCCGCGGGAAAGTTCCCACGAGCTATAGCGAGTATGATAGGTGGCCCCTCCGTCCTCCCAGTAGTGCATATGGTCGCTGATCAGGTGAGTATAGACGCCATGATCACGCAGAATTTGCGGCATTGATTCGTCGAACGGTTCGATCGGACCCCAACTGCGGTGCAGGAAGTTGTATCGTCCGGTGTGCAGATCCCGCCGCGCCGGCATACAGGGCATGCTTCCGACAAACGCGTGGTCGAATGTAACCGTGCGTTCAGCGAGTCGGTCAAAGTTTGGAGTGTGCACCCACTCACATCCGTACGGACTGAGCATATGGCGGTTCAACGAATCAAACAGAACAAGTATGGCCTTCATCGTTTATGGTTTCCTTCCGGAGGGAGATGTATCCTGTACTAGTGATATTGACCCGGTGACCGGTCGATCGCGATCATCATCGTCAATAGCTGCAAACTCGTGTGGCGTCAGTCCGGTTTCCCGCTTGAATAGTTGTGCGAAATGCCGGGAGTCAGTGTAGCCGACTTGTCGAGCAACTTCGTAGACTCTCAGGGAACCGGTTCTGAGAAGATCTTTCGCGCGGCGGATTCGAAGGGCTACGACGAAATCGCGAAATGTCAGTCCCGTGATTTTGTGAAAAAGCGTAGAGAAGTAGTTCGTGCTGAAGCCCACACGTCGTGCGACCATGGCGAGGGTCAGGGGACTGGCCAGATTATTCGCAATGAACCTCTCAGCTTCACCGATTCGTGCCTTCAGACTCACCGAATGGCTCGAGGCGATATCCTCGGCGAACTGATAGACAAGAGACTTCAGTTCGGCTCGAAGGTCTTCGAAACTATTATGCTCTGATGGAAAGACCCGTTCGACTGACGGACTTCCGGTGCCATCCCGTTCGGCAACTGCACTGTCCACTACTTTGCCGATTCCTGTGAGTAGCGCGCGAAATGCGGTGCGAACTTCGTGCGGCCTGTATCGAACAAATGGCTCGAGCGCTTCGGCAAACGTATCAACGTACCGGACCGCGACTTGAGAGACGCCGTTGCTTACGGCTGCAATAATGTCGTGCTCCAACTCGAGTGGGTAATGAAATGCGGGCGCTTGTTCAGACTTCACCGCCCCGAAATAGATCGTGCGCCCCGGCCCCAGATACATTCTGTGTTCAAGTGCCTCTCTGGATTCCTCGAGTGAACGTTTCAGATCAATCAGCCGTTCTGCGGCTCCCCCGACAGCCACTGTGAAGGGGCGTTTCACGTGCTCTTCAATGGCCGTGCACAGTCTTTCGGCAACGCGAGGTCCCGGAAAAGGGTCCTCCTCGGGGCCACGATCAGGCCTTCGATTGAGCGCAAGAAAGGCGAGTGCGTGATCACTCGATGTGTGAAATATGGTCAGTAGATTTCCGGGTGCCAGTTGCTCCAGGATCTGGTTCGACAAAACGGAAAACCCCTCCGGGTACGTGCTGTCGCTCGCAATGTCACCAGTCGGCGGTCCGTCCACTGAAAGGGTCATAATATGGTATGGCGGTGCACAGCCCGGCATTCCGAGTTGTGCAAGCTGCGCAGCGGCATCCGACTCGTCAGGATTCCAGTCGCCGACTACAAGTTGTTCGAGCCGTCGGTTCCAACGCCAGGTTTGCTGGAGAAGCCTGTCGTGCTCCTGCTGTGCGGTCAGTTCAGGTTTCCCGCGCTCATCGGTCAGCTTTGCACAGAGCGCGGCAACCGCAGACTGCACCTCCTCAGCAGAACACGGTTTTACGAGATACGCATCGACGCCGAGGCGAATGGCATCGCGTGCGTACTGGAACTCCTCATAGGCACTTATGAGAATAACTCTGGTCTCCGGATACGTTTGACGAACGATCTCTGTCAGCTCGATCCCATCGATGTTGGGCATTCTGATATCGGCGAGTACGATATCAATCGTTTGCGTTTCGAGGAGTTCCAGTGCCTGTGCCCCGCTCGATGCAGTACCGGAGAGTCGAACTCCAAGCTGGTCCCAGTCCAACACCTGCGCCAATCCGGTGAGCGTGTCGACATTATCATCCACGATAATGAGGTTCCACATCATTCTCTCCTTGAACTCGCGCTACATTGGAAACTGTGCCGACGATAACCGGAATGACTATCGTGATCGTGGTCCGAACATTCGGGATACTTGAAAACTCGATTCCCGCGTCGTCTCCTGAGAAGAGCTCTATTCGACGATATATGTTTTCAAGAGCGTGCCCACCGTTGAGAGCCGACATCTCGTCAGCCCATTCCGCAGCTGATCCGAGTCGAGTCTCTATCGTCTGAGTATCAAAGCCTGAACCGTTGTCTTCCACGGACAAATGGATACTGTTATCCAGCAACGTTCCCTGAACTCGAATATGGCCGGCACCGGAGTGTTCGCGGAAGCCATGAAGAATCGAGTTCTCGACAAGCGGCTGCAAGGTGAATTTCGGAACGCTCATTGATTCGATCTCCGGAGCAATATCGAACGAGTACTTGAATCTGTCTCTATATACGGTGCTCTGGATATCGAGATAGGTGCGGACAAGCTCAATTTCATGCGCGACGGTGACCCGATCCGATCCTCTGCTCAGTCCGAGCCGAAAAAACCGCGATAGGGACATGCACAGCTCGGCGACCTCACGATTCCCGGCGATCATGCATTTCCAATAGACGGCGTTTAATGAATTGTACAGAAAGTGCGGATTCATCTGTGCCTGAAGCGCTTTCATTTCCGCAGTATGTTTAAGTCGGTGCGCGAAGGCGACTCGCTCCTTCTCGAGTTCAAGTGCTCTGAAAAGTCGCTCGGTTTCGTCGAGCATCCGATTCATTGTATGGCCGAACTCTCCAATTTCGTCGGCACTGCTGCCCTCGAAACGTACATAGCGATCGCCGGCCCGAATCGAGCCCACCACTGCGTGAAGTGCGCTTAACGGCCTGGTGATGCTGCGGGAAACAAGGACGGAGAAGAGAGCGGCGAGGGTTGTCCCGAGTACGACAAAAGTGAATGTAAGATACGAGATAAACCGTGTTCGCACGGTAAATACGTCCGCGGGAATGAGCGTTACCAGCTTCCAGCCATTTACTGACACGGCGGCATAGACTACGAAGAACCCGTCGGTACCGTGTCCCGCAGAGATGTAGCCTGACCGCCGACCTGCCGGAATCCCTGAAAGGATCTGCGGTTCATACGATTGACGGCGCGCGTATATGTCCTCGTGAGCAATTACTTCGTTCCGATCGTTCAGTACGTAGCCACGAATATCGTCACCGGATCTGAAACGATCGTACCCGTCGGCGAGGTATTGGAGCAGCACGCGTTCCTCGACCGCGAGAACCGCCACGACTGAGCGACTCGGTACATCCTCAAGATACGGTGCGAGCAGAATCCCGAGTGACGGCCTGGCCAATCCTGCTCCGTGGCGATGCTCCAGGTGTCGTAATCCCCACGCCACCGAACTGTCGGCGAGATAGGTCTGGTACCGGCTGAAATACTCCTTGTAGTCGGCATCCATCGCTGTTATGTGGATATGCCGAGCCCGTTCGAAAAGAACGGTGTGTTCGGTATAGATAGTTGCAGAGCTGATGATACCGTGTGCGCGACGGAAGTTTGAGAGAAGCGCTTCGGCATAGTCGGCGTCGTGATTGTCGATCTGCGATTCATCTCCCAGGGCTCCTGCACGAACGATGCTCTCGAATCGGCGGTC
>CAZMEV010000166.1:0-5179 GCA_964565375.1 uncultured Spirochaetaceae bacterium | reverse complement strand
TGTGTCTCGCAAGGTATACGTTCGCAACACGCGACCGGAGGATTTCCCGGCCATAATGGACATATCGCGACAGATCTACGATGACAGCCTCATCTGGACCGAGGAGGAGCTTCGTTCTCACCAGGAAGTATTCCCCGAAGGACAATTTGTCGCGGTCACTCACGATACTCATGAAGTCGTCGGGACCGCGATGAGCCTTATTGTGCTCTGGGATGACTATGATCTCGAGGATGACTACATAGATTTCACCGCCGACAGCACGTTTCGCAATCATAATCCGGAAGGCCGCACGCTTTACGGGGCGGAAGTATTTGTGGACAGAACCCGAAGAGGCCTCGGCATAGGCGGCGCCCTTTACGAAGCACGACGGAACCTGTGTCGGCAGCTCGGGCTGCTTCGCATTCGTGCAGGCGCGAGGCTGCCCGGCTATGACGCGGTCGCTGATCGACTGAGCATTGAAGATTATGTTCGTGAGGTTATCGCCGGGCGGATGTACGATCCCACACTGAGTTTTCAGCTTCGTCAGGGCTTCCATGTAATCGGCATCGCTCCTGGATATCTCGCTCCCGACGAAAAAAGCAGAAACTATGCCGCGGTAATCGAGTGGCTTAATACTCAGGCTGCAACCGAAGAGGATATCCTCGCCGCCCGCGAGCGATACATGGACTCCATAAGCTGAGCGCCTGAATCGGGATCAGGGCAGCCTTCGCGAAGTATATTCCCGTCATTGAACTCGTAAGAAATCGAGCTCGGCAAAAAGACGGAAGCCTGCTCTTTCCGTATCCCGGCATCAAGCCCTATAATGCGAGTGCCATTATATCCCCTGAGTGAGGCCCAATGACCGAAAGAAACCGTATACCCCGGAATGGAACACCAGAGCCGGAGTTCGTACCATGGACGTGTTCTGCGGATTCGAGGGCCGGTAGCACCGACCGGCAGTTCACCGCGTTCAGTCATCTCCACATCCCACTTCGGAGACAACCTCCAGTGAACGATAATAATAGAGGACTCAAGCAACCGCTCAAATGCCGGATATTGACAGTGGATATCTCAAACAACAAAGCGCCTGGATTTCATGGAATAAAGCCCTTACCAGAGGCAACACAATGACCACTGCAATATTTGATTTCGATGGAACCATCGTCGATTCCCGGGAAGCGATTGTAGGTATAATGCAGCAAATGTCTCAGGAGTTCCGATTTCGTGAAGTCTCACGGCAGGAAATGCTTGAGCTACGCGAGCTTCCGGTTCGCCAACGGTTGCGCAGACTCGGTATCCGGTCATGGCAGATTCCACGACTTGCAAAGCGTTCTCTTGAGCTGTTCAGCGATCATATGACTTCGTTCCCCATATACGAGGGGATCAGGGAAATGCTCAGCGAACTGCATCACGCAAACATCGAAACTCAGATTCTCTCTTCCAACAATATCGAGAACATAAAACGGTGTCTCGAAGCAAACCAACTCAATCACTTCTCCCACATCTACTCTGCGCGCGGATTATTCTCAAAACATCGAATGCTTAAACGCATCCTGCGCAGTCACAGGATCCACCCGGCAAATGCCGTATATATCGGAGATGAACTTCGTGATATCGAGGCTGCCCGACGCGCCGGAATGAGTTCAGTGGCAGTTTCATGGGGATACGATTCACCAGATCTGTTACAATCAGGAGCCCCTGACCTCGTCGCGAACGAGCCATGTGAGATTCTACAGTTCATCAGAGAGAACTGCAGCGCTTATAGTGAAGGTCCTGCCGCAGAGTTCACCAGTCTTCGGGCCGCCGACAGGGACATCGCCCCGAAGTAGCGCCGACTGATCCGTCCTTCTTCATCAATCACTATCGTTGTAGGTGTACCCCTGACATTGTAGGCGGAGGCTACCTCTCCATATGTATCAAGCAACACGGGATACTGCATTTCCCACTCCCGCGCGTGTTCTTCGACAACGCTACGTCCTGCTTCTCCCGATGTAAGGTTGATACCGAGAATAAGGACATCGTCTGAATCATATTCTGACGCGATACGATTCTTGACTTCGCTCTCAGCGCGACAAGGAACACACCATGTAGCCCAGAAGTTAAGAACCACCACCTGCCCACGATGGTCTGAGAGGGACACCATTTGACCGTCAAGATTTTCGAGTTCGAAATCCGCGGCTGTATTCCCGTCAGTGCGCGAGCCGGCAACCGCGAGATTCGCGCCATGCAGAGCGAGGCCGGTAACCAGTGCGACAATTCCCATAAGAGCTATAAGTACGATCACCGGTTGGCTTCGAACCATATCCGAGGTGATCGCAGGTCGTCCGGCCTTCAGCCACAGCCGCAGGAGGTAGCCGGCGACTGCAACCGCCCCGAGTATGATTCCGACATGCCCGCCGGGGGCGACCAGAAGCACCCTTGGATCCCGCAGGATCGCTCCGGTTTCGGTAAGTATAGGACTCAGTTTCCAGACCAGAAAGAAAAGAAGGCCGCCGTTGGATACAACATCAAGTGCGCGTTTCCTCGCCTGCAACGAAACAGGTGCGAAAAAACGGATTACGAGTGCCCCAATGACAATTGCAGCAATCGGGATGATTTGCCGGGCAGCGACGAGAAACGGGCCAACAGAGATCTCATGCATATCTGATTGCTGTAAACAATATGCAAATTACAATATGTAGTCAACCGGGCTGATCCCCTACCAGCAGAGAAAATGCAGCAAAGAAAAAGGCCTTCCCCAATGGCCCGGCAAACGTCGACCGTGGGGCCCCCCGCGAGCCCCTGGTCAGGCGAAGCTCAGCCTCGGGCGCCCCGGCCACGCAAGGTTCGCTCCGCTTTGCCACGAGTTCGCTCCGCTTCGCCGCAAGCCCGCTTCGTTCGCCGGGGCCCATTCAGCCGCTTGCTCCATCTGAGCTTCGCGGCTTACGCTCAACGGCTATGCCGATGTCAGACGAAACTCGTCGCTACACCTCCGTGTATCGCTATGCGTTCGTAATAGGAACCGGATTTTTCACTGTAGCACTCATAGAACCAATGTACAGCGCCTATGTGCCGCTTATGCTTGCTGAGTTTCTCGATTCATCTGCATCGGTCGGCGCGATTCTCAGCGGCCTGACCATGATTGCTCCGTTGATCATTCCTATCTTCGCTACGCTTTCGGACAGGACACGCACCCGAATCGGAAGGCGCATGCCTTACATAATAACCTTTCTTCCTCTTGCCGCATTATCCCTTGCTACAGTACCGGTCGCGGCCGGATTCTCGCTCGTCTGGCTGATCATCGCGCTTGCCGTCACAAACGTCTTCCGGCACGCGGCGCGAGGCCCTGTTGTCTCGCTGATGCCCGACCTTATTCCCTCGCATGAGCGCTCACAGGCCAACGGCGTCATAAACACCATGGGAGGACTCGCTTCACTTACAGCGACAGGATTCCTTGCCCCGCTCGTTGCCTATTCCGTGAGAATACCTCGTGTTGGAACAGTTCAGAGAGCATTTCCATTCTTTATTACAGCGGTGCTGATCGTCGTCGCAACAATGTTCGTCTTCTCCCGAGTGAAGGAACCACAGTCGGCGTCCGAGGCCGCATCCCGAAGCAAGCGCCGGGCGCTTCTTCCAGAGCTTCTGTCTGTTGCACGCCGGGGTCGGCAGGGACCGTTTCCCATGCTCGCGGCAGTCATGCTCTGGTTTCTCGGGTGGCGCCTGGTAACTCCATTTGTGACTATCTACGCACGGGATATCCTCGGCGTCGACGAGAGCACCGCCGGGCTTACCTTCAGTATGATCGCGGTCGCTCAAACAACCTTTGCTATTCCAGGAGGCATTATCGCCGCTCGCATCGGGCGCCGAAGAACCATGTCATGGGCACTCGTCGGATTAACGGCTCTCGGCGTTGGCGCCGTCGCGAACACATTGCTCGCGTCAACGCCCGGTTATCCGGCGCTCGCACTATTCCGTTTGCTGCTCATAGGACTTGGTGTCGGGTGGGTAACGCTTATTACAAATGGTCTGCCGGTTATGTGGGACCACGGGTCGGACGAGGATATCGGGCTTCACACAGGGCTCTATTACTTTGTGGCTCAGATATCCCTGGTAGCCGGGCCGGGTATTGGTGGAACGATTATAGATGCCGCCGGCTTTCCTGGTCTGTTCATGGCGTTCACCCTGGTAATGGGCGGCGCGTACTGTGCGCTTCGCCTGCAGCGAAAAGCCTTTTCACCAGCGACTGCCGGAGACCCGACTTGAACGGGCACGGCCCTTACGGGCCGGAGGATTTTAAGTCCTCTGCGTCTACCTATTCCGCCACTCCGGCTTGTATGAATCGGGCCGCATGGTACAATAGGTTCAAATAATATGCTACCACTTTCATATGAGTAAGACCCATGAACTCGTCCCCGCACATCTGCGCGGCGGCGAGATCGATACCCACGTTCACGCCACCAAGCTTCATGAGAAAGGTATCGATACGCACCAGGCGCTTGAGGCAAGTTTCGCCGCCGGCCTGGCCGCCTGCGTCGACGTCGGCATCACCGAGACAGACATTTCCCATCGCCATGAATTGCTTGACCGTTATCCGGAGATATACTTCGCCCACGGTCTATACCCCTCAAACGCCGACCGTGAAGACCTGAAGCCGGCTCTCGACGCTGTGAGAAGCAGTCTTCAAAAGCCGAGAACATGTGCAGTCGGAGAAATCGGCATAGACCGACATTGGGACTATGCCACGCCGGAAAAACAGAAATCGCTTTTCGCGTCCCAGGTTGAGCTCGCAAACGAACTTGATCTTCCAATCATCGTTCACAATCGTGAGGCCGAACAGGATCTGCTTGATGTACTTACGGCGGTATCACCGAAGCGGGAAGGAATTATGCACTGTTATGGAGGACCTCCCGACTATATCAGCTCATTTCTAGATCTCGGATTCTCGGTGAGCTTCGGCGGCAATGTGACATTCAAAAATGCATCGGAATTGCGGGAGGCGATGATGCTCGTCCCCGAACACAGGCTGCTGCTCGAAACCGACGCTCCCTTCCTCGCCCCCCATCCGAAGCGCGGAAGACCCAACTACCCCGGGCTTATCGGATACACCTACGATGCTGTGAGTAAACAGCGGGGTATATCTCGGGAACACCTTGTTGCGGTGGTCGCAGAAAATGCCCGCCGCGTGTTTTCTATCTGAGCGAAGTGGCCACGCCCACCGCGT
>CAZMEV010000165.1:0-5269 GCA_964565375.1 uncultured Spirochaetaceae bacterium | reverse complement strand
GAGAGGTGTCCGCCCGAGAGGTGTCCGCCCGAGAGGTGTCCGCCCGAGAGCCGCCCGCCCGGGCTCAGGATGCGGCTCCGGTTTCCGGCTTTCCGCTTTCTTTCTCGAGCACGAACGTATTGTAATAATACTCAAGACTGTCGACGAGTGCTTCCCAGCTTGCCTCAACGATGTTTTCGTGTACTCCGACAGTGTCCCAGGTGTGATTGTGATCGCTCGAACTTATGAACACGCGAACTTTCGCCGAGGTGTCCTGCTCAGGGTTCAGCACGCGTACCCGGTAGTCTACGAGGTGCACGTTTTCAAGCCATGGATGGTGCGGTCCGAGTGCATCCCGAAGTGCATCGTCGAGTGTTTCTACCGGTCCTACGGCGGTCGCCGCACCCATGATTTCCTTACCTTCGCTGGCTAAGAACATACGCCCGACCGTCTTCGACTCGACATCAGCTGTCTTGTACGTCTCGAGGTGGTAGTTTCGAAGCACGACAAGTGGCTTGTATTGTCCGATGACCCTGCGCATAAGCAGGTCAAAGCTTCCTTCGGCTGCCTCGTATTCGTAGCCCTCGCGCTCCCTGGCCTTAAGGGTTTCAACCAGTTGTTCTACTTCAGGACTCTTCTTGGAAAAGTCGCCGTAAGGTTTGAGTTTGTCCACAATGGTCGACCGGCCGGCAAGCTCGCTCAGGAGCACGCGCCGTTCATTGCCGACGAGCGAGCCATCGATATGCTCCATGAGGCTGCTTTCCTTCGCGAGTACATCTGCATGCTGCCCCGCCTTATGACTGAATGCGGCTACGCCGACGTACGGTTGTCTCTTGTCAGGAATTACATTGGCTTTTTCGGCCACAAAGCGGCTCAAAGGTGTGATATGGCTGAGTTGCTCAGCAGCATTGCACTCGTAGCCGTCCATTTTAAGGACCAGGTTGGGAACAAAGGCGCAGAGATTTGCGTTCCCGCAGCGTTCACCCCAGCCGTTAATTGTGCCCTGAATCTGCGTTGCCCCGTGCTCTACCGCTGCAATGCTGTTTGCCACCGCGGTGCCGCAATCGTTGTGAAAGTGTCCACCGAGTGGTACATCGGTGTGTGCCCGGATGTAATCATAGGCCTTCGCTACATCGGTCGGGAGCGTCCCGCCGTTCGTGTCGCAGGGAATAACACAGTGGGCGCCTCCTGATTCCGCCGCCTGTACAACCTCGAGTGCGTACTCGGGATCGTCGCGAAATCCATCGAAGAAGTGCTCGCAGTCGAAAAATACCGTTCTGCCTTCGCTGTGGAGGAACGCAACCGAATCGCGAATCATTTCGAGGTTCTCCTCGTAGCTGCAGCGTAGAACTTTATCGACATGGGCTTTCCAGGTCTTGCCGACCACGATCACTGCCGGTGTCTCCGCTTCGACAAGGGCACGAATGTGCGAATCCTCGTTCGCTTTGTGGCCGGGCCCGCGCGTTGAACCGAATGCAACGATGTGGGCGTGCTTGAAGTGCTCGTTTCGGCATCGGCGGAAAAATTCCGCTTCCTTCTCATTCGATAATGGAAAGCCCCCTTCGATGTAGTCGAATCCGGCCTCATCAAGTGCATGTGCAATCGCGAGCTTGTCGTCCAGGGTGAAGTTAATCTCCAGTCCCTGCATACCGTCCCGAAGCGTAGTGTCGTAAATATCGACCTTTCGTCCCATGTTGTTCATCTCCTTGATCTTCCGATCTCTCTCAGCGCCGGGCATGCGACATCGGCCGGAAGCCGAATTATGGGATTTGCCCGGTCATTGTAACTACGAAAAAAAAGGCCGCTCTCCCCGGCAGGGAAAGCGGCCTTTTCGTCAAAGGGCCCAAGGCCCCTTAACAAAGATGCAGTCCCCACCCGGTGCCCCTGGAGGGCAGAATAATGAGGTCTGCCGTAATAGCTATGTCTATTGCACTCGTCAGATTATGCATAGCGTATGCACCGAATCATTCTTTACCGGACGGCGCTGTGTCAAGTGGGTGAACCTGACTGCAGTGCACATGAGCCTCTACCTGGCGAATAAAATCACTACCGGACGAATAAAAAGAGGTGAGACCTGCAGCATTTTCTCCTTATGTTGACCCGGCGGCCGTCACAAGCCTACTATTCCTTCAGTTCATGAGGGACTCATTATTCGATCGGCTTGTCTCCGAGCTCTCCGAGGAGCAGCGGGAGGACATGCTGGAAAAGCTCAAATCCGCTGTCTCTGTTTCGGAACCCCTTGTTCAGGAAGAGGATGTCGACGAGCATTACGACTCTACCGATCTTGCCGACCGAATAAAAAAAATGGGGCTGCTTTCCAGGCTCTGGCTCCTGATCCGTTCAATGTTTCAGGGCAAGTCCCAGGAAGATCTTTTCGAGGCGGATCTGCTCTCGCAGACTGCCAGGCGAATAAGCAGACAGGCTCCCGATATTCTCGACGCGGGGGTCCGTCAGGCGAAACCGGGCTTGTATAAGCGGCTGCGGAAACTGGAACAGTCAACCCGTACGTGTTTCGAAATTCTCGGCCCCGCGACCGGAGAGCAGAAGGGGGCGTTTCTTGCATTTCTTCTTGAGCGTGAAAGTGAAGAAGTGCGACTCAGGCTCGAATCCGATATGGATATAGAGCGACTGGCCGATGAGAATCCTTCCTACGGAGATCTGGAACTGAAGCGGCTTCTGGAATCGAATCTGGCCGAGATCCTCGAGTCAATGCCGTCCTCGGTACGGACACGAATGTATGCACATGCTCAATTTCTCGAACAGTTTCGACGACTTGGAACCTTTGACTTTGCTTCGGTGTTTGCGCTTTTTCACCCGAGCCAGGGAACCGAGGTGGAAAACGTAGACCTCGCTCTGCTCAGGGGCTCGCTTGAACAGCTCGCGTCAATAGGGAGAGGCCTACGGGATGTTCCCGGTGAGCGACTTATTGAATCGTTGTATCTGTTTGTACGCCAGGAATCGTGGCAGGAAGGGGCGTACGAAACGGTGGGGGAAAACGAACCCGGCACAGATGACAACCTCGCCTACAGACTCGACCGCTTTGCACAGGCATTTCGCACAGTGCGGGAGTTCTTCACCGGAACTCCGGTTGAATCGCTCGCGCGGCTTGCGCTGAACACTGTGCATTTCCGTCCGGAAATGCGTGGCGGTGGTGAGGACTGGTTTGCTAGATTGAAACAGTTCTGGACGGAACGGATCGATGAGCTGTATCAGTCATTCGCGTTTGCCCGTAAGGAACGCAAGCTGCTCGATGAGGCGACTGCCCTTTGCGGTGTGTCTGTTGAGGCGCTGCCCGAGTTCGAAACGGAAGTTCCCGGGGAACGAAACCGATTCGCCTCGGTCATCGGGGTTGTCGACGCATTTCTGAAACTTGTTTTCAGGCCAAGGCTCTATGCTCCACTTCGCACGCTCCAGACAAAAGGCGAGTTCTACAAGAAAGATAACCGCACCGAGTTTAACGACGCGTTCGAGACGCTGCGTGGAGCACTTGAACGTGTGAAAGAGCTGAGAGCACAGGTGGCAAGTGACGGAATGCTCGGAACACGACTTCAGGAAATTGCAATGCAGGGCTATCCGCCGGACAAAGTCATTGAACTGCGAAAACCCGTAATTGAGGAGGTAAATCAGCGCGCCCGGCAACTCGTATCCGATGTCGTTGCGTCACTTCGCTCCCTCGACAATGTGCTTAACGGTATTCTGTACGCGGAGGTCGGGGGTGTTTACGAAACGCTTTCCAATCTGTCGGATATCGAAGGGCGTGAAACCGATAGTTATCTTCGCAAACTGGATGATGTGCTTATGACCATTCGCAGCGCCGAACAGCTTATTTCCCGGGGCCTGGATCTTGCCACGGTAGACCGGGTATGAGACTTCCGCGGCACGGGATGCAATCGGGGTGAACGTGATACATCGGACTGTTGTTCATTATCGCCGTCTTCCTCGCGCCTCCGGCAGTAGAATCACTGCACACTCGGAGCGTT
Organism: uncultured Spirochaetaceae bacterium; assembly: GCA_964565375.1. Taxonomy (GTDB): domain Bacteria; phylum Spirochaetota; class Spirochaetia; order DSM-27196; family SKKC01; genus SLAN01. The sequence continues at coordinate 1,310 of CAZMEV010000165.1, read as the reverse complement.
CTCTCCGTCAGCCGTGGGTTGGAGTCGAAAAGCAATACGGGTTTTCGCTTACCACTCAATATGCCGGTGATATGGGCCCTTCAGGGCAACCGGCCAGGCAGCGCGAACAAATGCTCCTGGAGGCGGGATACGATCCTCGCTCCGTGCTCACTGTACGGCAGACGCACAGCAGAACCGTTGCAGACCTGCGCGGCGAGACCGATATGACCGCACGGCTCGACGATGGACGGGTTCCCGAGGCCGACGGTATTCTCTTTGATCCGGTTGTCCAGGCGGCTGGAGTTACGGTCGCCGACTGCATGCCGATTCTGCTTGTTCCTTGTATGCAGGGGATCGAGCAGGGCAGGACCAAGCCTCGGTGGAACGGACTCGAGTCGGCGACTCCCCGTGTCGCGGCACTTCTTCACAGCGGCTACAAGGGAACGGGTATCGTCACCGATGCGCTCAACCACATCGAAGATGCCTGCGGAGTGCCGGCGTCGCAGATGCGCGCGGTTCTCGGCCCGTGTATTGCGGGTGCATGTTACGCGGTACCGGCCGAGCGCGCCGAGGCGTTCCGCGCTGCTTTCGGCGAAGGTGCAGCGTGGCATGAGGAAGACGCAAGTTATATTGATTTGCGGGCGGCTAACCTGAATCTGCTTGAAGCGGCCGGTGTCCCCGAAATCATGGTAATTGAAAACTGCACGCATTGTGACCCGAGGCTCGGAAGCTATCGACGGGACGGCGCTGGTTTCACGCGGATGCTTGCGATAGCGGGCCCATTTGGTGGATAATCCAAAGCCTACCGCTTATGACAAATATACGTGAACACTGGCGAGCGCTTGTCGGCAGGGCGCTTGAGACATACGCCCGGGAAATCGGCGCCGAGGCGGCAATAGCCGACGCGACGATAACCGACGAAAAGATTGCCCCCGAGACTCCGCCGAACTCCGAGCTCGGGGATATTGCCTTTCCCCTGTTTCCGTTCGCGAAGGTATTCCGGAAGAATCCGGCGGAAATCGCCTCGCGGGTCGCCGAGCTTCTGAATAACGAGATCGCAGACGGCGAGGGTGCAAGCGCCGAAACAGCCGGCCCCTATCTGAATATTCGCCTCGACCGCGCGCGCACAACCGAACGGATCCTCGCCGATGTCGCCTCCGAGGGCGAGAAGCATGTCCGCTCGGATGCGCTCGCGGGCACGAAGATCATGGTGGAGTTCTCGTGCCCTAACACCAACAAACCGCTTCATCTCGGGCATCTGCGAAACGATGCCTTAGGCGAAAGCGTGAGCCGGCTGCTCGAGGCCGCCGGAGCCGAGGTGCACCGGGTTA
>CAZMEV010000164.1:0-5329 GCA_964565375.1 uncultured Spirochaetaceae bacterium | reverse complement strand
AGATCCTGAACTCGCACTTCCGCGACTCGCTGACCATCGATAACCAGATAACCGTGGAGTAATCCCCGGACGCATGGGCGAGCAGCGGCCGCCAGGCCGCGACCAGCCCCGGACGCATGGGCGAGCAGCGGCCGCCAGGCCGCGACCAGCCCCGCCCGGGGCCGGCTCGACCGCGCCACTACCAGCCCCGGCACGTTGGAAGCGAAAGTCCCACCCGGCGGATCGTATTTCACCGGGTGGGCAGAGAGGTGTTACGCGCTAAATAGGGGTGAAGAAGTTGGTCCCTTCGAGGTTCCAGGGATAGTTGTGCAGCTTGGTCTGGAGCACGTGAAGGCTCGAGAGGTAGATGTTCAGCTGTTCGGCGGTTTCCGCCGACCCTGATTCGGGAAGCCCGACTGATACGTTTGTTTTCTTCTGTGTGTTACTCATATGTGTCTCCTTTTAGAATCGAAATGCGACTTCGGCGGTGAGTAGGTCGTTGCCGGCGTAGTAGCCGAAGCGTCCGTCCTCGTCGCCGAAGAAGAGGTCCGCCGACAGTCCGGCCTCGACTCCGTCGTCCAACTCCCACGAGAGCGCGGGGCGCCAGAGCGAATCCTGGTCGGGCATCCGGTTGGGGACGAACCGTGGAACCAAGATTGCCTGGGCGCTGAAGGCGGGACCGAAATACCAGTCGAGCCGTGCGGCGGGAACGCCGATCCGGATTTCTTCGAACTCCGGGAGTATGAAGTTCGACAGGTCGCGGGGACTGACGATATAGGTCATGAACGCACCGTCGGCGGCCAGACCAATATCGAGCGTTGGCGTTGGCTGGAAGTCGGCACTGCCGAACCGTCCGGGTATGTCGAGTTCGACCGTCCGCAGATTGCGCACGAGGTCGAGATCTTCATCAAGTCCGACGCTCGTCCGGGACCCGCACCAGTCCTCCGATATCCGACTGCGCGAAAGAACCCACGGGTGACCGAGGCCGGGGCGTCGGACCCATTTTCGAGGTTGGCCTTGAACTGCTCGATGAAGTGAATGGCATAGGCCACCCCGAGGAACTATTACGCGAAAACGTTGCCCCCTGACATCACAGACATCACCATATGATGTATACTAGTGGCATCAATTGGGGAGTTGAGCATGCGAACGACCGTGAATCTGAATGATGAGCTGATCGAGGAAGCGAGACGAATGACCGGAATGACGAACCGCACTCAGTTATTGAACGAAGCGCTGCGAGCCCTTGTGGAGCGGGAGGCCGCCCGCCGACTCGCCCGCCTCGGCGGCACTGAACCACAGCTCGAGCCGATTCCGCGTCGGCAACCGGAGTAAGAATGGTTCTTGTCGATACATCGATATGGATAGATCACTTCCGTGCGGCAAACGCTCGACTCCGGGAATTGCTGGAGGGAGGAGATGTGCTGATACACCCATTCGTTCTCGGCGAGCTCTCCTGCGGCAATTTTCGCGATCGCCGTCGAGCGCTCGACATGCTGGCGAAACTGCCCAAGACAGTACCCGCAACCGAGGAGGAAGCTCGTGCGTTCATAGAACGACGGTTACTCTACGGCCGGGGAATCGGCTATATCGACGTTCATCTTCTCGCTTCGGCCGTTTTAACAGACCAATGCGTACTCTGGACGGGCGATAAGCGGCTTCGCGATGTCGCAGGAGACCTCGGGGTCGAGTATCCAGAGACATGAACAACGAATATTCGTCTGACACTCCGATTAGCCGGATTTCGTAAGTCTACCCCCCTATATTCCGAAGACCGAAGCATTGCGGGGGGTGAAAACCGGACCTACGCTCAATCTATTGGTAATGCGAAGCGCTGTATGTCGGATCGACTGATAGCCGACGCGACGATTCGTAATCGATATACCAGGAGGCAAAGTATGATTCGATACCATGTGAAGGCGCTGGTTCTCGTAGCGGTTCTGCTGGCGATACCCGCCGGGTTGTTCGCCGGAGGCCAGGAAGAGCTTACCGATGAACAGATAACGATTCGAATGTGGTTCGGTCGCGAGGAGTTCATTCCGGCCGACAATTTCGAAGTCTTCCATCAGGAAAATCCGAATATCCGTGTGGAGCCGGAGGTCACTCCGTTAGAGGACGCAGCAATGGATCTGATTCGCAACCACGAAGTCGGAACGGATCCCGATATTGCACAGATCTTCATGACCTACACCGGCACGCTGGCCGAGCGGGGTATCCTGCAGGACATGTCGTCCGAGTTCGAGCGGTGGCTTCAGGAAGATCCGGAGCTGTATGAAAGCATCGCTGAGGTTGCCTGGCAGTCGGCATCGTTTAACGGTGTGCCGTACGGTATGTCGGCCCACGCGACGGCGATATGGCATGTGTGGCGAGTTGACTGGCTGGAAGCAGCGGGCGTCGACGGAGTTCCGGCGACATTCGCGGAAACGATTGATGCGGCAATCCAGGTTCGAGACAGCGGGAATCTGGAGTCCGGTCAGTATCCCTACGCGATCAGTGGATCGTCAGCGCTTTCGACTCAAATATCCTTCTATGCCTACTTCATGGCAATGGGCGGACAGTTCAGCGACGATGGCGTTCCGATCGTTGATTCCGAGGAAGGGCGATATCTTGTCGAGTTCTATCGAACCCTTGTCGAAGAGGAGCTGATTAATCCGGATTCTCTCGCGTGGAACTTCGGCGAGGTACGCGGCGCGTTTACCGGTGGCAACACCGGCATGATGGTAATGGGTGCCAATGTCTTCCCTGCGTTTATCGATGCGGGACTGGAATACGGCGACGATGCCACCTGGATTGCAACCCCACAGCCGTATCGCGACGGTGCTGAGAGTGAATGGCAACAGTACGGAAACGCGTTTCCCTATGTCGTCAGTTCCAATACCGATCATCCCGCCGAAGTTGCGAAGGTGCTGCGGTATCTGAATCGAGCGGATATCGTCGGAGAGGTCGCCGCGCGGTATCAGCCGGCCACAAACCGGAAGGTTTCCGAAGAATCGGACTTGCGGGAGCAGCAGCCGTGGCTCGCACCTCTGCATGAAACGTGGCTGAATCTCACGGCGCATCCGACGCAAATCCGCCAGGCTCAGATAAACGACATCGTAATCGAGATGGTTCAAGAGATACTCGATGAACCGGATGTTGACGCCGATGAGCTCGTGCGACGGGTACAGTCTGAACTCGACGCGCTCAATTGATCGTGACGGTTCGAAGGTCGGCCCCCAAAGCGGGGCCGACATCGAGTTCCGAGCATGATCGATGTAACGCTATTCCGGAGGTAAATTGAGAATGCAATCTTCTGCGCTGCGTCGGCGGTTTGATCTGTTTCCGTACCTGCTGATTCTGCCGGCGATACTGCTGGTAATCGGAGTGCTGGGATACTCGGTATTGTACGGAGTAGGACTCTCCTTCTTTCAGTATGATTTGTCGGAGATCGGGCGCCCCTTCGTCGGATTCAGAAACTACGCGGACCTTTTCACTGAACCTCGATTTCACAGCTCGCTGGCCCGGTCTGTTGTGTACGTAGTATCGAGTGTAGGCCTCGCGATGGTGCTCGCTGTAAGTATAGCGATGGCGCTTTCCCAACTGAAACGATGGTCCTCGGGCATGAGAGCCTTGGCTCTTATTCCGTATCTCGTGTCGCCGGTGGCGACGGCTACGATCTTTCGCTTTCTCTTCTCCGGGGATGCCGGATTGGTCAATATGCTTCTCGATCTCGGTGGCTTCGATCGTATCCTCTTCCTCTCGAATCGGAGCTGGGCAATGTTCGTCGCGATTATGTCGAACGTGTGGTTTAACAGTCCGTTCGCCATCCTGATTATCGTCGCCGGTCTCGAAAGTATAGACCGCGAACTGTACGACTCGGCGGCAGTAGACGGTGCAGGGGCATTTCGAGTGCTTCTCCGCATTACGATTCCACTCCTGTTTCCCATGATTGCAATTACGTTCACATGGCTCACGCTGGTTTCATTCAATATGTTCGGCATTATTCTCGCGCTGACCGGTGGAGGACCGCGGCGGGCAACAGAGTTGCTTGTCATTTATATGTATAACATCGGCTTCCGTGAGCTCAATTTTGCGATGGGCAGCACCGTCATGGTCGTTATCCTTGCATTCAACCTCGCTGCGAGCGTCTTCTTTCTGCGTGTCTTTCGGGAAAGGTGGTAACCCCATGGAAATGTGTTCTTCATTCTACAAGTTCGGTCGATCGATACTCCGTCGTTGGCACTGGCTCGCGGTTGGTTTCTTAATTGTGTGGGCGCTGTTTCCGATTCTTTGGGCGTTCTCCTCGTCGCTGAAGACGCGATTCGAAGTATACCATACGCCACCGACCTTTCTGCCGCAGGTCCCTCAATTCGAAAACTATCGCGCGGTGTTCTCGTATCCAAACTTCAACAACTTTCTGTTTAACAGTGTATTTCTCGCCGTGGCCTCAACTACGATTGTGGTAATCGTGGCGGTATTGGCCGGATACGCCTTCGCACGGCACAAGTTTCGATTCGGTTCCATAGCATTCGTCGTCATAATTATCCCTCGAATAATTCCTCGCGCGAGTCTGATTATTCCTCTCTACCGAATCGCGGCAAGCCTCGGCGCACTCGACACGTATCTCGGACTGGTTGTCAGCTACTCGGCAATTTCGGTTCCCCTGGCGACCTGGATTCTCACCGGATTCTTCAAAGGTATTCCCCGGGAAATGGAGGACTCCGCACGAGTGGACGGCGCCTCCCGACTTCAGACCATCCGGCTCATCGCAGTTCCAATGGCAACTCCGGCTCTGGTAACAGTGATCGTCTTCGCCCTCCGTGAAGCGTGGAACGAGCTTCCGTTCGTTCTCGCACTGACTACACAGACGCGCATGCGCACTTTGCAGTATCATCTATTGGCACTGCAGGATCAGATCGGAATCATCAACTGGCCCGTGATCCTGGCGTTCACCGTGGTGACGATCGTTCCGCTGGTCGCTGCGTACATGGTGTTTCAACGACGGGTAGTGTCGAGTCTCGTGTCAGGTGCGCTTAAGTGATACGGGGGGAGATGCAGGAGTAATTGAGATGGGCATTCAGAGGATGCTTTTTCGTCGGTGGTACAACTCGTTATCCCTTTCCATACGCACAATGTTACTCGCCTTCTGTTTCGTTGCGCTCCCGACCCTTTTGCTCGGTATTGGATCCCATGCCGTCGCAGCCCGAATTCTCCGATCTCAAGCACTCCGACAGTCCGTTCTGGAAAACCGCGAGAGAGCCATGCTGCTCGACAACGCCTTGCGGGAAGCTATTTCGAACTTCAATCGACTACTTGGAGACCGCCGATTCGAGAGCATCGTTCGTGCAGGAGCCCTGGGAGATGAATCGCA
>CAZMEV010000163.1:0-5383 GCA_964565375.1 uncultured Spirochaetaceae bacterium | reverse complement strand
GAGGCAATCGCGGCTATGCCGGAAATCGAGGAGGTTGTCATTTTCGGCTCACGTGCGCTCGGCACGGCGCGAAAAGGATCGGACGTTGATCTTGCGATCAAGGGACCGCATGTAACCGATCAGGCCGCCGCCGAACTCTCCGTCACACTCAACGAGCGCTTGCCCATTCCCTATTATGTTGATGTTGTTTCCTATCCCACGCTGCAACACGAGAATCTGAGGCAACATATCGACACCGTGGGAAAACTGTTTTACCGGAAATAGGAAGGCCTCGCCCGCGCGGTGGTCGGCTTGGAGCGGTCGATTTCTATGTCGCCTCCGGCCTTTCGCCTGTGGCCCGCCGGCGTAAATCCGTGGCATGGTGCTCATGCTTCACCCGGATCACGTACTGAAACCATGTACCGACGCACACGAATCGCCATACTCTTGAGCTGCCTCTTTTTCGTCGCCGCGACCGGCGCCGCGATGCTCGACTACCCCGGCGGAACACATCTGGATCCGGACACCGAGGGATACCGCTTTTTCGATAACACCTTCAGCGAACTCGGACGAACCGAGGGGTATCATGGCGAGGATAAGCTCGTCGGCTTCGTGCTGTTCATGCTCGCGACGGTAGTAGCGGGGGCCGGGCTTATTGGCTTTTTCGCGGTGGAGGCGTCCGACGCCATGGCAAACAGCGGAAACCGTATCGCCGGAACCACAGCAATGTGGCTCGGTGTGGTAACCGGCGTCGGCTTCATGGGAATCGGCCTCACACCGACCGATGTCGTTCACGATCTGCATTACGCCTTTGTGTACACCGCGTTTCTCGCCTACATACCGTCGATTTCGGCGCTTCTGGCAGCGTGGTGGACGGCAGCCGATGCCGACCGTCGTCGCTGCCGGGTGAAGGTGTGGACGTACGCGCTGTTTCTTGTCGCGCTTGCTGCCTACTTCCTGCTTCTGGCCCTGTTTCGCAGTGCCGCACTCGAGACCGTGCACATGGTGCTTACCTCAGGTCAGAAGGTAATTGTGTACGTGGCGCTCGGCGTTGTCGCGTTTATTTGTGTCGATGATCTGCGCCGCCGGCCGGCGTCCGGCGGCAGATAACGGCGCCGGCGCGCGACTGCGAAGCGCCGCCGGATTGAGCCGACGCGCGGCCACCAGGCGGCGTCGGACTAAGCCGGTGCACGCCTGCGGAGCGCCGCCAGGGCGATAAGCGCCGCCGCATCCCATGCCTGCGGCCGGCAGGCGACAGGGTAGGTAACCGGCGGACCGTCGGTTCTCGGGTATCCCGCTACGAGCTCCGGCAGACGAAGATCGGCCTGAGTGGCTGCGAGGTCGAACAGTGCGTTGCGCAGGGTTACCGCCTGTTCGTGAAACCCGTATCGCTCAAGGCCCTGTGCGGCCATGGCCGTGTCGTGCGGCCACACCGAGCCGTTATGGTAGCTCACCGGATTGTAGCGTACCTCCCCTGATCCGAGCGTTCGAAGGCCCCACCCCGTCCAGAGTTCCTCACAGAACAAGGACTCAACCACGCTTGCCGCCGCCGCCTCGGGCACGATGCCGCTCCAGAGAAGGTGTCCGACATTGGAATTGCGTACCTCAAGCGGTCGCTTCTCCCCGTCGAGCGCCATGGCGTATGTGCCCCATTTCTCGATCCAGAATGCATCGTGAAAACGTTTCGACAGTTCGCCCGCCCTCCGGCGCTGCTCCCCGGCACGGTCGTTTTCACCGAGTATCCCGTACAGATCCGCAGCCGCGTGAAACGCCGCGAATGCGTAGCCCTGCACCTCACTCGGCGCGATCGGCCCGACCGCCAGGCTTCCGTCGCCGTGGCTCATGGAGTCGCTCGAGTCCTTCCAGGACTGAACAGGCAGTCCTCCGTCCGCGCCGGTCGGATCGGATGCGTACTCGAGAAGCCCGTCACCATCGATATCGCCGAACTCGACTATCCATTTCAGCGCCGCCTCCCACGCGGGGCGAAGCTCGACGACGAGCGGCTTATGCGCCGCGTTCCGGGCGAGGTCGGCGAGTGCAATAAGAAAGAGGGGTGTAGCGTCTACAGAACCGTAGTACGGACCGAAGGGAACGCTTCCGGTTCGCGAAAGCTCCCCGAAGCGCAACTCGTGCAGGATCTTCCCCGGCGTTGATGCGTGCCGGGAATCGCGTGTCGTTGCCTGATACCGTGCAAGGTAGCGTACGGTGCCTTCGACAGGGCTCTCCCACGAGGGGCGCAGGAACAGGGCGGTCAGAAGCGAATCGCGCCCGAAGGCCGCCACGAACCACGGAATACCTGCGGCCGGAACAAGCCCGTCGCGTGTGGAAAGAAGCAACGCTCTCATGTCGTCGACGGCTCTGTGGAAGACCCTCCGGTAATGCGGCTCGAGGGTCTGCGCAACTTCGAGAACCGGTTCGCGCCACATTTCGTAGGTCGGAAGCACGGGTGCGTGGCCTGCGCCGAACAGGAGTGAGCCGTTGACCGCAGGAGGTTCTCTTTTTGCGTCGGCGACATTGCCCGTTTCTGTTCCCACGCCCGCCGCCCACTCAATACCTTCGGGCACCGGATTCTCAATATTGATGCTTACCGTGATCTCACAGGAATCACTCGGGTCCAGAGCGACTGGAAAATGGAGCACTCCGTCGGTCAGCTCTGAAGGCGCTGGATCGCACATAATTTTCGTGACCACGGTGATGCCATCCTCCGCGGTTCGCGAAAGCCGGAGGTTGTATCCGCGGGAACCTGAGCCGGAGTCGGAGCCCGAGTCGGAGTATTCAGTCCTCTGAGCCTCGCGAACCGTTTGCATGCCGCGTGCCTCGAACATATCGGCGAAGTCACTTTCAACGGTAAGCTCCGCGGTAAATCGTACCGATTTGCCCGAGGTATTCGAGAATACCATTCGATCCTCGAGCTTCGAGTCGAACACACGAAGCACTCGATTGACTCCGACTCTTTGAGAATCCCTGTCGAACTCTGAGTAATGCAGATGAACCTCCGCCGGCGTGCGTTCGTGACGCCTGAGTATCTGAAACTCGTCGGCGAAGTTCCAGTGATACATACTCAGAAAACGCGTATCACGGTCGTACAGCCCGCGCTCGGTGCGGGGAAGCACCTGGCCCTGATGATTCAGAACGAGAAAGGTGTAGTTCTCCTTCAATGAGATATTCGATGTCAGATCCAATCCGCGTAGCCCTCTTTTTATGTCTCAGGTTGATGGTCTTCGTGCGCGGCCGCGCTGCCTTACTCTTTCGAGCCTCCGAAGGCAACTCCCTTAATGAAGTACTTCTGAAAGATGATGAAAAGCACGATAACCGGTATTGCGCTCATAATGGCGCCGGCAAGAATAAGGCCCCAATCGCCGGCGGCACCGTATGCCTGACGGAATGCAAGCAGACCGACCGGAAGTGTCTTTACTTCCTGCGGGCTTGTAAGAACGATCAGCGGCCAGAAAAACTCGTTCCAGGTTCCCTGGAATGTGAGAATAGTCACCGCACCGAGTGCCGGCCGTGCCATCGGCAGTACGACGCGTGAGTATCGCTGCCACTGATTAGCGCCATCGATCAGAGCCGCTTCCTCAACATCCCGCGGTATTGTTTCGAAAAACTGCTTCATCACGAATACCATCGCCGCCTGAATCATCGCGGCGCCGCTACCGGCTCCCGCGATTATGACGCCCCACAGGCTGTTCAGAAGTGTGTCTCGCCCCATGAGCGAGGCGAGACCGAACAGGCCGTCCCGTAGCAGTAGATAGTTGGAAATGAAGGTGACCTGTGCCGGCACCATCTGGCTGAACAGCAGTGCAAGAAACACGAGGTATTTCCCTCGGAAACGGTATCGGGCGAGGGCATAACCGGCCATGGATGCGAATAGAACATTCGTGAGAACCCGAACGAAGGCAACGAAGAATGAGTTTCGCGTCCACGCAAGGAACAGTGGTTGCCCGGTTGACGGGCTTCGTGCTTCATCGAAGAGCCGGACGTAATTGCGAAAAATGTAGGGAACCACTCCCGGCGTCACATTCGTGAAGGAGGCAACCCGCCCCCGCCGTTCGAGTCGACTTGCCGGTAACGTGCTGTCGGTGTATATGTGATTGCTTTCGGCAAGCGCGTCGAGAGGCACACGGTCGATCAACGGACCATCACCGACATACTCGATCTGTACGGCGTAGCGAACGAACGCTCCCTCGAGCGTTTCGTCACCGACTGTGTGGGTGCCGTGATTCCGGTCTATTTCCTTCGGCCCGATAAGTTCGGCGTAATCGGCGGCAAAAACGACCTCCCGTGTTGCCCCGAGACCAGCTCCCGGTCGCCGCCGCGGAAGAGTGATTTCAGGCTCAACTACCTCGACTCCCTCCGGAATGAAGTATTCGATCTCGAAAGTCAGTTCTCCGCCCGGGGCGAATCCGCCCCTGATAACGTCACCGGAGCCTGCACGCCCGAGCCGTCCGGCTGTAATCCAGTTCCGCGGATTGAGCTCGTCAAGAAATATCGAAGGCGGGTATTCGAGTGGATTAACCCTCAGGCTGGAGATGGCGGCAAATAGTAAAGGTCCCACGAACAGAATAGCAAACGCGAGCATAACTGAGTACAGAATGCCGGCTCGTGCCCACCGACGACGGGCCTGCCAAGCGTCGAAGTCACCGTCGGCGCGTGTTGTCGCGGCAGGCTCCCCATTCTCGTTTACTTTCAGAAAACGCATGTCAGTCAACCTCCGTTTTAATCAGAAGGCGTTGGAGCAGCACCGCAGCGAGAGTAAAAAAGGCGAGGAACATTGCCGCCGCGGAAGCAAGTCCAACCTGAGGAAGTTGTGCGCCGGGGAACATACGGTCATAGACGAAGTAGGAAAGCGTTATCACCGACTCGAGGGGGACCGCCCCTCCGAAAATCGCTACTTGATCGAACAGCTGGAGCGTTCCGATCAGGCTGAGTGTAACGACGAGAAATGTCACCGGCCGGACGCTCGGAACCGTGATGTTCGTGAACTGCCGGATTTTTCCTGCTCCGTCGATTTGAGCGGCTTCGTAGAGGGATTTCGGAACCCCCTGCAAAGCTGCCAGATACATGATCATTAGCGTTGGTATGGTTGTGAAGATGTTCTGAATCATTATTGCGACAAGCGGAACGGGAAGCCTGAGAAACGAAGGGAGTGCAGCCGGAATCCGCGCCCGAGTCTGCAACCAGATGAAGTCGATCGGAGGAATCCGACGGACCGAGATCAGTCCGGTCGACCATGCGCCCAGGGTCGCAAGCCCTGAAAGAAGCAAACTTGTAACGAACAGCGCGGGATCCAGCCAGGTCACGGGGAAACCACGGCGTCGCTCAATATATACCTGTACGAACTGAATCAACCCTAGAAGCACGAGAAATGTTACGAGGATAGGAGCATGGCGACTGATCTCCGTCC
>CAZMEV010000162.1:0-5502 GCA_964565375.1 uncultured Spirochaetaceae bacterium | reverse complement strand
CCGTGGGGCGGGCAGCCGTACTTGAAAATACTCAGGTAGTCGGGAAGATCCTCCGGCTTCATGCCGAACTTCGGAAGCGCCTCGACAAGCATGTTGTAGTCGTGAATGCGTTTTCCGCCCGTAGTAATCTCGAGCCCCCGGAACAGCAGGTCAAAACTTGCCGTGCGCTGACCGTCCGGCCACGTATAAAACGGCCGCTTCTTGCGCGGATACCCGGTGACAAACACCGCCTCCACGCCGTGTTCCTCGAGCGCCCAGTCACACAGCACGCGTTCGGCCTCCGGGTTCAGCTCGAACAGGCGCTTGCCCGCCCGCTCTGCCGCGATCTTCTTTGCTTCGTCATAGTCGATCCGTGGCGTCTTCGCGATCGCATCGCCGTCGGGAAGTGTCACACCCCACGCCTCAAGTGCGGCTGACGCCTTCGGGCGGGAATGCACCCCGTCGAGGATATGCGCGAGAATACCCACCTCGAGGTCCATCAGATCATCGATTGAGTCGATGAAGCCCATTTCCACATCCAGACTCACGTACTCGTTAAGGTGCCGCGGCGTGTCGTGCTTCTCCGCCCGGTATGCACAGCCGATTTCGAACACGCGCTCCATGCCGCTTGCGACCATGGCCTGTTTGTAAAATTGGGGACTCTGCGCGAGGTACACCTTTTCGCCGAAATAATCCACCTCGAAAAGTCCCGTTCCCCCTTCCGTTCCCGAGCCGATAATCTTGCTCGTCTTGATTTCGGTAAACGAGCGGCTTCGCATATACTCTGCGAACAGGGCGGTAATTTCCGACTGAAGTTCGAAAATCGCACGTACCTTCGGCATGCGAAGGCTCATAATACGGTTGTCGAGAAGCGTATCCACGCCGAAGGTGTCGACATCGCCTGCAACCGAAATCGGCTGGTCCCCGGAGGCCTCGCCAAGCACCTCCGTCTCCGCCGCCTTGACCTCGAAGCCGCCGGGCGCTTTCTCGTTCGCGCCGACTGTGCCCCGTACCGCAAGCACCGTCTCCGCCCCGGCCGGCGCCTCACCCTCGTAGACAACCTGGACCATACCGCTTCGGTCACGGAGCACCACAAAACTCACCGCGCCGAGCTCGCGAACCCGGTGCACCCAGCCTGCAACCGTAATTTCCTTTCCTTCGTGTCCGCCTACATCCGCGGCGAGTACCCGTTCGGCCATTCGTTTCGTTTCTTCTGCCATTGTTTACAGCACCTCTTCCATGATTGCTTCAGCATCTGCCGGTTCCTCGGCCGACACCAGCGCGGCAATTAACCTCGTGTACGCGCTTTCGGTCGTCAGTCGCCCCATAGGGATGACCCCTTCCCTCCACAGTTCGTGACTCGTCACGTAGCGGGAAAAGTCGATGACTCCTTCCTGCTGACTGGTTCCGTAGAGCTTCGCGCCGTGCGTCCTGGCCGCCTCGAACGCCGCACGCAGGCCCCATGGGGCGTGCGCAACATTTGCCGTTCCCGTATCGTAGAGTTCAAGGATGAAATAGCGATATCCCGCCTCCATCATACGCACCAGCGAATCCGAACGCATTCCCGGATACACCCGCGCAATGTGAATCCGCGCCACTGCCTGCTCGAATCGCCGGGTCAGCTCGTCCCCGGACAGCCCGTCCGCGTCGAGCGGTGCTATCGCACCGATATCCTTCAGAGGTTTCAAGGTCGATGTTTTCCCCGCGGCTTTCGCAGGCTCGCCCCGGCTTCCAGTGGCGTCGCGGGGTTGCCCCGCGGCCGCCGGGGCGCTGCCCTCGCTTTCAGCAGCGTCACGGGCCTGCCCCGCGGCGTCGTTCCAGGTGCGGAATCGCACCCGGTCGCCGACGACCGCTTCAAAGCGAAGGTTCAGCGCCGGATAGCGCACCCCCTCTATGAGAACATGCACGCCCGCATCGCCGTTCATCGCCTCGCGCACCGCGCCGGCGATCGTCGCAACCGCTTCGTCGGGCGTCGGCGCGGCGGTGAGCACAATCGGCACGCTTGCACCGGCGAAGAACCAGTGCAGAAGCGCAGCGGTATAGCCGAGCGTGTCGGTTCCATGCGCCACCACGATACCGGCAGGGTCCTCCGAAAGGCGGGTTGCAACCGCATGGCAGAGCGCCGCCCAGTCCGCGGGCGTTACCTCCTCGCTGAGAAAGCCGCCGAGCTTCACCTCTTCGAACCGGATCGTGTCGGGAAGGTCCGGTTCGGACTGCACAAGGCGGCGGATCTCGGGAAGGTTTCCGGCTTCCACCATACCGTCCTCCCGGCGTGTACCGCCAACCGCTCCACCGAAATCAAGCACGTGAATCCGTGTTACCGAGAGCGCATCGCGAAGCGCCTGCTGCAGCCCCTTCGGCTCGGCTCGCCCGCCGCTCTTTCGCATGGCCTGTCCGACGAGAAAGCCTATGGGCTTTGAGTCTCCGTCTCGAATTTGAGCGACTGCTTCCGGATGCGCCTGCACCACCTCGTCGGCCAGGCGTCGAAGCTCGCCCGCGTCGGTGATCTGCTCCCACCCTTTTTCGCTGATAATCGTTTCGGGGTCTTTGTCCTCGTCGAATACGGCCTCGAGCGTCTGCTTGGCGATTTTACCGTGAATGCGGCCCTCGCCGAGAATTGAGAGAAGCGAGGCAAGGCGCTCGGGCGTAAGCGGGGAATCGATGAGTGTCATGCCTCTGCGGTTAAGCTGCTTGCGCACATCCGCACCGAGCCACGTTGCCGCAGTCACCGGATCCGCACCGGCGGCGACACACGCCTCAAACCAGTCGGCATCGCGTCGCTCCTCGCATATCAGATCGGCCACACGCTCGGTCAGTCCGTACTCGCGCTGAAAGCGCTGCATGCGCGCGATGGGAAGCTCCACGAGATGCTCGTCGACCGATGCAAGGAAGGCATCATCGATCTCCACTCTCGGAAGATCCGGATCCGGAAAGTAGCGGTAGTCCTCGGCGGTTTCCTTGGTCCGCATGGGTTCGGACTGGTCGCGGTTTTCGTTCCACAGCCGCGTTTCCACCCGCACGGTACCACCGCGTTCGAGAATATCGGTCTGCCGCTCAATCTCGAAGGCAAGCGCGCGGCGCACAAAGCGGGAGCTGTTCAGGTTCTTTATTTCCACCTTGTTTCCGAGTCCGGTACCGGCCGGATTAACCGAGACATTGGCATCGCAGCGAAGACTGCCCTCCTCCATGTTGCCGTCACACACGCCGAGGTAGCGAACCATCCGGCGAAGCGAGAGCAGAAGCATTTCCGCCTCCTCACCGAGCTCAAGGTCGGGCTCGGTGACGATCTCGAGAAGCGGCGTGCCGGTCCGATTGTAGTCGAGCAGAGACATGTCGCCGGCGTGAATCATTTTCCCGGCGTCCTCCTCGAGGTGGCACTCGGTAATGCGCACCCGCCGCATTTTTCCGTGGAACTGAAGGTCAATGTAGCCGTTACGACCGACCGGCGTTCCATACTGGCTTATCTGGTAGTTCTTCGGAAGATCAGGATAGAAGTAGTTCTTGCGTGCGAACTCGGTCCGCCGCGCCGGTTCACAGTTAAGGGCACGGGCAACCCGGTAGGCCATGTGAAGCGCCTGCCGGTTGAGGGTCGGAAGTGTGCCGGGATGTCCCATGCACACCGGACACACATTCGTGTTCGGCTCATCTCCGAACGCGGCCCGGCAGGTGCAGAATACTTTGCTCTCGGTGGCAAGCTGAATGTGGATTTCAAGTCCTACTTTCGATTCATACATAGATACTTCATTCCTTTGCGCGCTTATTCCCACTCCCGCGGGAAGTCGGGCGGAACTGCCGGCTGACGCTCTTTGTGCAGCAACCCTGCGACCTGCAGAAGCGAGAACTCGCTCCAGGCGGGACCAAGGAGTTGAAGGCCGACGGGAAGCGCCGACGCGTTTGAGGCGCCCTGACGCCCGTCCTCGCCGGTGGCACCGGTTCTGTGTCCCGCTGCATCCGAGGGCTCTGCGAGACCGGCGGGGAAGGCAAGGGAGGGAAGCCCTGCAAGATTGGCCAGGCTGGTGAACCGGTCCGCCTTCTTTCGGGCAAGCCCGTCTGGTCCGCTTTCACCGAGCGGAAAGGCGGTAGTCGGAAACGTCGGAGCAAGAAGCGCGGTGCACTGCTCGAACACCCCATTGAGTTCGGCCATAATGCGCTGCCTCAGGCGCTGGGCACGGCCGTAGTACTGGTCATGGAAGCCGCTTCGAAGCACAAACGTACCGAGAAGAATACGAAGCTTTACTTCATCTCCGAGCCCTTCGCTTCTTGCAAGGCGCGTCATTTCCTCCGGGTTTTCCGCATAATCCGGGCGCCTGCCGTAGCGCACGCCGTCGAAGCGGGCAAGGTTGGCGCTTGCCTCCGCAGCAGCAATTGTGTAGTAGACCGCCGCCGCGTATTCAAGGCAGTCGAGCGACAGTTCCACGACGTTGGCGCCATGGTTCCTGAATCGCTCTATTGTCTCGCGGTACACCCCTTCCACGCCCGGGGACAATCCCAGATCTCCGGCAAGTACGCCGATGGTCCGTCCTTCGAGCGAGTCGATGGATATCTCACCCGCCGGATCGTCGTCCGCTTTCATCGCGGTTCGAACGCCTGCCGCGCTTCCGGTCGCATCCGGCGGATCAGCGCTTGTCTGATCGTGATCGTCACGTCCCCGGATCACATCGAACACCTGTGCGGCCCGTGCCGGCGTATCGGCAAGTACCCCCACGGTGTCGAGACTCGATGCGTAGGCGACAAGACCATAGCGACTCACCGCGCCGTAGGTGGGCTTGAGGCCGTAGACACCGCAGAACCCCGCCGGCTGGCGGATGGAGCCCCCGGTGTCCGACCCGAGCGCCGTCGGTACCATGCCGGCTGCCACCGCGGCTGCCGACCCACCGCTCGATCCCCCGGCAGTCCTGTCGGTATCCCACGGATTGCGACAGTCGGTAAGCAAGCTCGTATCGGTGGCGCTTCCCATGCCGAACTCATCGAGCGCGGTCTTCCCGACAACACGAGCACCGGCCTCCAGAAGCCTGGCCACAGCGGTGGCATCATACGGGCACCGATACTCCTCGAGAAGCCGGCTTCCGCAGGTAAGATTAAACCCGGCCACGGCGATGTTGTCCTTCACTCCCACCGGCAGTCCGGCAATTGCACTGCGGGGCTGGGTCCGGGGCTCCGCCGGGGACTCTGACTGGTCGCGGTCATCAGTCTCCGAAAGAGGCTTTAATTGTATAAACGCGCCGAGTTTTTCGTTGCGGGTGGTAAGCAGACTCGTGTAGCGTTCGAGCGAAGACGCGTTGAGGAACACGTCGGTGAAGCGGCCTTTCACATGGCCCTCCTTTATCCGGCTAGGAATGTCAGGCGATCGGGAGATCTAAAGCACGTTCGGAATGGCGACGAAACGATCTTCCACGTCATCTGCGGAATCGAGCAGTTCGTCGGCATTCACGCTTTCACGAACTTCATCGACACGAAGCCGGTCGGTAGTTCGCGATACAACGCCGGGTGAGTCGGCATTATGATCGGCCGCATTCGCGGCCG
>CAZMEV010000161.1:0-5555 GCA_964565375.1 uncultured Spirochaetaceae bacterium | reverse complement strand
CGTCCGGATGCTATCTCGCTCCCTCCTGAGGATAGCGTGACGCAGCCCACAATTGCCGATTCCGAGTATCCTGTCACTATACCGTGGAATGGCATCCTGGTTGACGATCCGGACAGCGACGCCGATATCGTCTCCCGCATTCGCGCTGTGCTTGAGGTTCTGCACGGCGAGCGTGCGGAGGAGGTAGAGCACGAGCTATGTGGCGGGCTTGGTGTGGAAACGCTTCGCGACTACATTTCTGCTCCCAACGGTTTCTTTGCCGATCACCTGAAGCGGTACTCGAAGAGCCGGCGCAAGGCTCCTATCTACTGGCCTTTGTCGACAAAGAGCGGCGGGTATACCGTGTGGCTGTACTATCCGCGGCTGACATCAGGCACTTTGTTTACCGTGGTGGACAAATACGTGCGGCCGAAACTGGAAGCGGTAAAGCGGCAGTATGAGGAGCTTGCAAAAGTGGCGCCGGATGACCGCTCGAGAACACAGCAGAAGACATTCGATCAGGTTTCACGCGATAGAAAAGAGCTTGCTCATTTCGCCGATGAACTGCTTCGAGTAGCAGATCTTCCGTACCGGCCGAATCACGACGACGGCGTACCGATTCTTGCAGCGCCGCTTCACGGCTTATTCCGTCACAGGCAATGGGCAAATTATCTCGAGGGCATCTGGGACAGTCTCGAAAACGGCAAGTACGACTGGGCTCACCTTGCGTTCAGCATCTGGCCGGATCGCGTGCGTGGCAAGGCGGCTGAAGACCGTTCGATTGCAATTGCCCATGGTCTGGAGGAAAGCGAATGAGTTTTTCCCGGTTTGTGCAGGATCGACTACTTGAACGATTATCCGACGAGCGTGTTTTGACGGTCCACGATTCGAAGGAACGGTATCGTCAACTCTGTGCAGAATTGGCCGGCGACACGATTGTTTTTGTTGATGCTACCGACATTACGGCGTTCGAGGCGCGTCAACACGCGGTTGCAGCGTGGGAACATTTAAAGGAAGACTCGGATAAGAAGCTTCTGATATATCGAAATACAGAACAGCCCGAACAAGCAGGACAGCTTCTCGATCCACTTGCTGCGTTTGCCGCGATCGGTGGTGTATTCCCGAAACCGGGGCAAGCCGGCGAAGGCTATCGCGATCTTGCCATCGGCGCATTTCCCCATTTGCGCTCCGACATCGACGGGCTTTTCGCAAACGGCGAGCCGGAAGTGCAGACACTCGACTCGCTCGGCAGTGGCGACACGTGGCCGACACTCAGTGCAGCCATCGGCAGTCGCGACCATGTTTCAATCATTGTGTCACTGCTCGACGAATCGCAGAACGTCGCCGACGAGGTGTTCGGATCCTCGGCGGCTCACTCTGAACTTGCCGGCTTTCTCGCCTCTACGCTCGAGATCCCGGAGAGCGAAGTACCTGATAATGCTCAGGACTTCCGAAACACAATCTGGCGGAAGCTTCTGGTCTCGGAGTTCGCGTTCGATATGGATGAACCGTTTCCTGCGGATTTGAAATCGGTGCCCCGCTGCAGGGAAGAGAGCCGGGGATTCGTGACACGAGTATGTTCTCAGCTTAGAAAGTCCGCTACGGACGTGTACGCTGAACATGCTCTGCGAATCGAGCAGGAGCTGGACCTCGTTCAGTATGTGAGTTCTACGTCAACGTGCGGAACTGTCGACACATTTGCTGCGGAGAACGCGTTCATACTCAAAGAGGCGGCAAACGCGCTGGAAACCGATCAGATCGAAAAGGCACGTGAGCTTGTCGATCGCGGTACAGAGCAGTTCTGGTATAAGCAATACGGTAGCCTCAAAGGTCCGTGGGAAATCGTCGTCGCCGCTATAGACACCATCGAGGCCACAGAAAAAGCTGCCGTACCTACGGGTAATTCGGACCTTGTCGAGTGGTATCAGAGCGCAGGCACGAGCGTAGACCGCAGTTACCGGTCTTTTGCGTTTACCTTTGCGCAGCTCAGCGACGAGGAGCCATGGGGTATCTCCCTCATGGGGCTCGCCGATCATGTGACTGCCCGATATCGAAGCTGGGCAGACAATGTTCAACAGGTGCTCGTATCACAGATACGGGATGCCGGCTGGCCGTTGCCTGGGCTCCTGAAACAGAGCGATGTTTTTCACTCTGTCGTTGAACCTCATCTGGCGCAGGGAAAGCGTGTTGCATACTTTCTCGTGGATGCGTTGCGGTTCGAGCTTGGCGAAAGTGTGACTGCGAAGCTTGAGGCAAAAGGCGTAAAGACGGAACTCAAACCGGCGGGAACGCTACTGCCTACAAAGACCACGCTCGGGATGTCCGCGCTCGGCCCCGCAGGCAATGAACCGTTGAGTGTTTCGGTTCAGGACGGAAAATGGACAGTCTACCGGGGATCTCGGCCGATAACTTCTGCTGCAGACCGGGATGAGCGGTTCAGAGAATACAAGGGCGACCAGTGTCTCGTTGAACGGCTGGACAAATGGAAGAAACGAAGAAAGGGCTCCGGTTCTCCGGACAAAAGAAATCAACTTGCTGTTATTCGCTCAACCGATATTGATCAGGCAGGGGAAGCGAACGATGCGCTTTTCCGCGCGGCTCTCGAGAATGTCGTGAACGAACTCATAGCCGGAATTACCAAGGCATTCGATCTTGGGTTTGAGCTGGCCGTGGTCGCCGCTGATCATGGGTTTCTGTACCTTCCGGAACGAAGCTTTGGAGATGAAGTTACTCATCCTGCAGGTGACATAAGAGTGCGTCATGAACGATACGCCTTCGGTCGCATCGAGAAGGCCGATCATCTGATTGTTCTCGATGAAGCACGGCTCGGATATAAGGTCGATGGTTTGAGCCTGGCGCTGCCGGCTTCTCTCGGTAGTTTTTCCAGACCGGGGGAATACACCCATGGTGGACTGTCGCTTCAGGAGTCGCTTGTTCCGGTGATTACGGTCACTCCCGGCGCCGAAACAACTGCGAGTCAGAGAAAACCGCTTCCCGTTTCCCTGTCGTACCGTGGGAACAAGAGTGCAACGATTTCCAACCGGGTACCGCACATTACGGTTACCGTCGGAGGAGATCGGGCGAACACGCTCGACTTTGAGGAAGAGTGGGCGCAGCGCTCGGCGGATATTTTCATTCGCGTCGAGGATCGCGAAGGGAAGGTGTGTGGCAAGGTTCCTCCGAACAGTTTTCTCGATGCAGATACGGCGGCACTCAGCATTCCGGACGGGACGACAACTCGAATTCCTGTCACGATAGATGAGGAGTTCGAGGGTACGGTGACCGTACGGGCTATGGATGCAACCTCGAACAAGACTCTGGATACGGTGGAACTCCAACTGAATACCCTGTTCTGACAAAGAGGCGTGCATGGACACTATCGACAATAAACTGAACGAACACTACGCCGGGCGCGTTGTCCGAAAAGACCTTCTGCACTCTTTGAAGAAGGGAACCAATGTCCCATCATTTGTTCTCGAGTTTCTTCTCGCGAAGTACTGTGCCAGCGATGATCCCGAGGAAATTGAGGCCGGCAAGCAGGCGGTAATACAGACGCTCAGTGATAACTACGTTCGTCCCGGCGAGGCGAATCACGCGCAGTCAACGGTGCAACAGAAAGGCAAGCACAAGTTCATTGATAAAGTGCATGTCCGGTACGTGGAAAAGGATAAAAAACACTGGGCTGAGATGGAAAACTTCGCCAGCCGCCGTATCGCTGTTTCCGAAAAGTTCTACCGCGACAACGACCGCATTCTCTCAGGTGGTATCTGGGCTGAAGTTGTCGTCGCGCACAACGATATCGAGGATGACGATTACGCCTTCTACATAGAGCAACTCAGGCCCATACAGCTCTCACGTTTCGATTTCGATGAGTACAGGAAGAGTCGTGAGAAGTTCACGCGCGACGAGTGGCTCACGGTCGTGCTTCGAACCATCGGCCTTGATTCCGAAAAAATGTCTCGAAGACTTCAATTGCATTTCATTGCTCGACTCATTCCCTTCGTCGAGAAGAACTATAACTTTATTGAACTTGGTCCCCGAGGCACCGGAAAATCGTATAACTACAGCGAGTTTTCTCCGTATTCAACCCTTGTCAGTGGCGGGCAGGCGACAACAGCGGTCCTCTTTTACAACAACGCCAAGCGAAAAGTCGGGCTTGTAGGCTTCTGGGACATTATCGCGTTCGACGAGGTCGCCGGGATACGGATAAAAGACCCGGATTCAATCCAGATCATGAAAGACTATATGGCCAACGGGCGGTTCTCACGGGGCGCGGAGATCACAGCCGAGGCCTCGCTCGCATTCGTAGGCAATATCGACTATTCCATAAAACAGCTGGTAAACAGCGCGCATTTCGACCTGTTCTATCCGCTTCCGAACGTGCTCGATCTTGCCATTATGGATCGATTCTTTACATATCTGCCCGGCTGGGAAATGCCGAAGAACACGAGTGAGCTGCTTACATCACAGTTCGGTTTCATTACCGACTACATGGCCGCCGCGTTTCATCATCAGTTTCAGGGCGACAACCGATACCAGTGGGTCAGCAATAACATTAGCCTCGGCTCACAGATTGAAGGACGTGACGAGACAGCGATCAAGAAGACTGTCGCCGGCTTCCTCAAGATTCTGCATCCCGCCGGTGAACCGACCAATGAAGAGCTTGAGGAATACGTTCGCTACGCGGTTGAAGGCCGCCGCAGGGTAAAAGAGCAGCTGAATAAGCGCAAAACCGACGACGAGTACGCCAACATCTCCCTTTCGTTTATCGACCACACCGGCAAGGAACACGTTGTCTACTGCCCTGAATCTCAGGATGCGCCTGCAACCCAGGATCCTCTACGACGACAGATAGACGCCGACGATCCCCACGAGAACAAAACAGCCAAGAAACGCATTCGTGTGGTCCCCGGCATCGAAAAAACAGCTCAGGATCACTCGGATGCAGACGCCCAGGAGACCTCCGACGAGGGAATCACCTCAGAGAGCAGTCTCCAGGAAAAACATTTTCGGATCCTCCACGGTGATACGGGAAACAGCTATGAAAGTCTCTTCGGAGACTACGTGGTCGGTGCGAAGAAGGCGGAGATAGAAGACAGCTACATACGAACCAGATACCAGATAGATAACTTCGTGCGCTTCTGCGAGCTCCTGGTAAAGAAAGGTTCTATCCGCGAAATCCACCTTCGAACAGGCTACGACCACGAGGATCAGAAAGACGACGCGATAGCCCGTTTCGAAGACCTCGCGCAAAGCCTGCGTGATGTCGGCGTGGAGTTCGCCTACTACTTCGATGAGAACGTGCACGACCGGCAAATACGGCTCGACAATGGGTGGATCATTCAGATCGGCCGCGGTCTCGACTTCTACCAGCCGCCTGAGAGCTGGTCCGGAATCGGCGCCCAGGATATGGACCTGCGACCCTGCAAGGAGACCTTGATTGATATTTATCGGGATGGTGGGGGTAAGTAGGTTCGTGATCGCCAATGCCCGGAGTGGCTTGCTTGGAGCTTTTTGCTGCCACAAGGACTCGAATCCGCCGGTGCCTGTCGGCACCCGCGGACTTGGCGATTCGC
>CAZMEV010000160.1:0-5670 GCA_964565375.1 uncultured Spirochaetaceae bacterium | reverse complement strand
GGTGTGCGGTGATTGCAGGATTTCGGGCCATTTCCACCAATTTGGTGGACAGTAATCAAGCAACGGAGCAAAAAAAGGGGCCCACCCCGTGTCGCTGGCTCACGGGCGGGCCCACAAAAAAACCCCAAGGACGGATTCTACGCATTGTACCCGCCGGGAAACGGTGCAAAACCTGGTGTATACGGGTAGCGATTAGTATACACGTTCATTCATCGTGAGGGAAGCAAATCATCGCAGTTACATGTGATTTCCGCAGAGAAGTGCAGCCATTGCCCACTACCGCCGTTCGCTTTCTCGACTATCGGTCTGTGCCCATGATACCTTCAAGTGTGCAGGCGGTACATGCCTGTCCCTCGCGACCAATAGTAGCTGACACGCCGGTATTTGAGCGAGCACAACCTAAATATCGTAAGTATAAGGAGATATTACCTATGAGCTTTCCAGTTTCAATCGAAGGGTACAAACCACTGTCACTCGATCCGTCCAGCAGTTCGCTGACCGACGAGCAGCGTAAGCAGCTGCAGACGAATATCGATCTTTATCGGGATGTGATTGTCTTTTTCACTGCCGTAGCCGGCGCCAAAGGCTTGAGCGGTCACTCCGGCGGACCCTACAGCATTGTCCCCGAGACACTGATCGCAGAAGGGTTCATGCGGGGCAGCGACAAGGTATATCCAGTATGTTTCGACGAAGCCGGGCACCGGGTCGCGATCCAGTATGCGCTCTCCGCCTTCAACGAAGAAATTCCCTTTGAGAAGCTTCTCCACTACCGGGAAGCAGATCACGGCCTCTACGGACACCCGGAGCTCGACCCGGAACTCGGCATAAAGTTCAGCTCAGGCCGCCTCGGTCACATGTGGCCGTTTATTAACGGCGTAGCCCGGGCCAACCCCGACAAGAACGTCGTGCTTCTCGCAAGTGACGGAAGCCAGATGGAAGGGAACGATGCCGAAGCGGCTCGCCTTGCGGTTGCCTATGATCTGAATGTAACCATTCTCGTAGACGACAATAACGTTACCATTTCCGGCCACCCCCAGGATTACCTGCACGGGTACGACATAGAACGAACTCTGAAGGGACACGGTCTGAACGTCACAAGCTGTGACCCGGAAAATATCGACGAACTGTACGGGCGCATGCAGACCGCGATCAGCACCGGTGGCCCGAATGCACTCATAAACCGGCGCCCCATGGCACCCGGCGTGCCTGGAATCGAGGGATCGCATAAGGGACATGAAGTCATTCCGGTCGATGCATCCGTCGAGTACCTCGAGAAACGGGGCCAGAACAAAGCAGCCGAGTACCTCAAAGGCGTAAGCAAGATCAGCAGCTCGGCGACCTACCGCGGTTGCTCAACCGAAACAGGCAGCAATCGCAAGGAGTTCGGAAAGGTCCTCTCCGAGATTATCGAGGAAATGCCCGCCGAAGAGCGTACCAGTCGTATTATGGTAATCGACAGCGACCTCGAAGGCTCCACAGGACTGAACACCGTCGGCCAGCGGGTTCCCGAGGTGTACGTCCGCGGCGGCGTCATGGAGCGCGGCAACTTTTCTGCCGCTGCCGGGTTCGGCTTTGAGAAAGGCCGCCAGGGCGTGTTCAGCACATTCAGCGCCTTTCTCGAGATGGTCGTGTCGGAAATTACCATGGCCAGGCTCAACAAGAGCAACGTACTGTGCCACTTCTCTCATGCAGGAGTGGACCACCTTGCGGACAACACCTGCCATTACGGCATTAACATCTTCTTCGCGGACAGCGGGGTCGACGAAATATCCGAGGATACGAGGCTCTACTTCCCTGCCGACACCCATCAGCTTCGCGCCATTGTTAAGCGGGTATTCAACGACGAGGGCCTTCGCTTCGTATTTTCCACCCGCAGCACCGTACCGTACGTGCTTACCGAGGATGGAGCCAACCAGTACTTCTCACCGGAAGCCGGATACGAGTTCGTGCCGGACAAGGATGAGGTAATCCTCGAAGGTACCGCCGGATATATTGTGACATACGGTGAAATGCTGCACCGCGCGATGGACGCTGCTGTCCAGCTTCGCGAATCGGGCGTAAACGTCGGCCTTGTGAACAAACCGACGCTGAACGTTGTCGACGAAGAAAGCATGAAACGCCTCGGAAAGAGTCCCGCGGTGCTGCTCGTGGAGGCACAGAACTCGCGGAGCGGGCTCGGCACCCGATTCGGAACCTGGCTGCTCCAGCGAGGCCTGACCCCGCGCTACGCCCACCTCGGTACCCACCGTCAGGGCGCCGGCGGTCTCGCCGAGCACATCCTGCATCAGGGCCTGGGAACCGAAAACATCAAGGCCGAATTCCAGAAGCTCATTAAAGGCTGATAAGCCGGACGGAGCCGCGCAGCGCAATCGTCAGATTGCGCGAGAGCGGCGTAGTGAACTCAATCGCTCCGGCGATTGAGCCAACCCGGACGAAGCCGCGCAGCGATTGAGCCAACAAACCATGCTTTCCTGGCCGTGAACCTGCCGATCGCAACGCTGCGGTCGGCGGGCGGCGGGCTTAAGATGACGGCGAGTTCAAAATGCCGGCGCCTTTAAAATTATGGCCTCGACGCGAACCGTATATTCGAATTATGGCCTCGACGCGAACCGTATACCCAGTGATACGCCCGCCAGGAATTGCGAAGACACCACCAATCTGGTGGACAGTACTTACGGCTCGTGCGGCGTAACCAGGTGCCAGTCGGAGGCTTCGCTCTGCTCGGAGGCAATCACCGAAAGCGGCCAGGAAGCAGTCATTTCGGCCGGGAGAAACTCTTCCCCATCGATCACAAATCGCGACGACTCGGTACTTCCGTCAGTCCGCACTCCCTGCGCCCTGCCCCGGACATGTCCTTCACCTTCACTTGCGTGGGAGGCGTTAACCACAGCTATCGCATGGCCGTGCTCAACACTCACAAGAATTCTTGCATCGATATCGAAGTGTGAGAGCAGAATAGTATAGACAAGAGCCAGACTGTCGCAGTCACCGCTGACCGTGGTGAGACTCTCGACCGGTGGTTGAAAAAGCCCGGGATTCGGCGATTGGCGAAACTCGAATGCCTGCAGCCACGAGAGGATCAGATCCGCCCTTGCATCGTCAGGCACTGAGTGTGCGCTCATATAGGCCTCAATATCGCCGGCAATTCCGCTGAGGCGATTATGGCTTTCGCGGTACAGAAGCCGGAAATATCTCCGCCATGAGCGAAGCCACACGGGGTCGTCGTCGGATTCACCGTACAGCTGGGCCCCATTCCCACCGCTGTGGACCGTGTGTTCGTGCTCGCCAAGTAGTTCCGCTTCGCGCCCGACAATAACAGCTCCTGATTCAATCGCCATAGGGCTATAGGAGAGTTCAACCGAGCCGGCCCCCACGGCGCCCCGTGCCGAGGGGCCGGGAAAGTGAAGCTCCACGCTCTCGTCCGATGATCCGTCGTCCTCGAAGAAGACCGTTACCGGACCGCGATACGGTTCGGTCGGGCCGAATGCATCGGCAACCGACAGAAGCTCACCCTGCGCTTCCGACCGGCGATCCTCAGGCGCAGATACGAACAGAACGCCTGCGTACTCACCGAAGGGAATAGCGATCATATATCCGCTTCGTCTCTCATCTATAGTGACGTCCGCGAAAAAGGCATCGTCTCCCCGATACTCAAACCACGCAGCATTGCCTTCCGCCCGAACCAGTTCGGCACCAACATCGAGCAAGGCATCGGTCCCGAGCAGGTCCCGCTCGGAAACGTAAAGTCGCGTCTCGAGATCGCCGCGGACAAACCGGTACGCACCCGCGATATCGCGGGTATCCGCGTCCACGCCGGTGTCACCTGCGCCCTCGAAAGTCACCTCATCGACATTGTAGTCCTTCGCCTCCCAGCCGATCGGCAGGTCAAGGACAAACCCGAACTGCTCTTCCTCGACATACAGTGCAGCGATCGGAAGTTTCGGGCTCATGAACAGTAAAGCAATGCAGACTAACAATAGACGCGAGGCTCTCATATCCTTCTATGAATCGACCTGATCTGCCGCTTCCTTGAGGGCCGCGGTCTGTGACGAGGAATTCAAGCTCATGCGCCCGACGCTGCGGCCTGTCTGCACCGAGCAACTGGATGGCGACATGTGCCACCCCGCGCTTGAGTCATTACAGGCCGGGGCGATACTATGCGTCCGGAGCGAGGAACAGCAGACCTATGACTGAAACAATATACCCCGCAACGCTTACCGGGAGGACTCAGGCTCCCGCAAGCAAATCACACACGATTCGTGCAATTCTTATCGCATCGCTTGCCGAGGGTGTAAGCCGCATCGACCATCCACTCGACAGCGAGGATGCCGCCTCATGCATCGCGACCTGCCGCGCGCTCGGCGCCGACATAGAAGAATCCGACCGTGACTGCCTTATCGTCACCGGCACCGCCGGCCGCCCTCAGGCGCCGAGCGACACAATTGACGTGGGCAACTCCGGCACGACCCTCTTCCTCGCGATGGGTACAGCCGCGCTGGCCTCCGGAACAACGGTGTTCACCGGCGACGAGCAGATCCGGCGTCGAAGCGCGCAGAACCTGCTTACCGCGCTCAGCGAACTCGGCGCGTCCGCCTGGTCACACAACGGCGACGGATGCGCGCCGCTTTCGGTCGGGGGGGGCCTCGCGGGAGGAAACATCAGCCTCGAATCTCCGACAAGTCAGTACCTGAGCTCGCTGCTTCTCGCCTGCCCGCTTGCTGCCGGCGACAGCGAAATACAGCTGCCGCTGCTATGGGAACGGCCGTACGTCGACATGACCCTCTGGTGGCTCGACCGGCAGGAAATTGCCTATGAGCGCGACGGGTACGAACGCTTTTCGGTTTCAGGCGGACAGGCGTATAAGGCCTTCCGTACCGATGTCCCCGGAGACTACTCGAGCGCCACCTTCCTTTTCGTCGCCGCGGCTATGACCGGGGGAACGGTCACCATAGAGGAGATCCATCCCGATGACCCGCAGGGCGACCGGGCCGTACTCGACATGCTCTCATCGCTCGGATGCGAAGTGTCGTGGCCAAGACCGCGAACGGTGAAACTCAAGGGCCCGGGGTACGGAAAACTCGCCGGTGGCACCCTCGACCTCAATGCAACGCCCGATGCGCTTCCGGCACTTGCGGTTCTCGGCGCCGCCTGTGACAGCCCGCTTCATCTGACAAATGTTCCACAGGCGCGTGCAAAGGAGACAGACCGCATCGCGGTTATGGCACAAGAGCTCGCCAAGCTCGGCTTATCGGTGGACGAGGCTGAGGACGGCATGACCGTGCACCCGGGAGTTATCCGCGGGGGAAGCGTGCATGGGCACGGCGACCACCGGGTAGTCATGGCACTCGCCGTGGCGGGCCTCGCGAGCCGGGACTGGGTCAGCGTGGATACTGCCGAGCGGGCTGCGGTAACCTATCCCGGCTTTTTCGAGACGCTGCGAAAGCTCTCGGGAGAATAGGCGCCGGCCGGGAAAACCCCGGCCTAAGGAATTCGGTGTCTGGTCAAAGGGCCGGCCCGGGGCGATCCCGGTTCAAGGAACCGGTGCCTGGTCAAAGGCGCCGGCCGGGAAAACCCCGGCCTAAGGAATTCGGTGCCTGGCCAGAAGGCCGGCCCCATGGCTATCCCCGTCTTAAGGAACCGGTGCCTGGCCAGAAGGCCGGCCCCATGGCT
>CAZMEV010000159.1:4255-5837 GCA_964565375.1 uncultured Spirochaetaceae bacterium | reverse complement strand
TCAGATCGATTAATCGGCTGATTCGGCTGAATGGGGCCAAGCCCTTCAATAGTCATAGGACACTACACCTTCCACTGAAATTATCGTCACCACCACTAAAAATCTTAACGTTTTTCCGGTGGCCGTACAAGTATGGTCAATTCCCCGCGAATCCGACCCCTGTTGCTGAATTTATCGGCAAGTTCCGCCGGTTCTCCACGCAAAAACTCCTCAAATGCCTTCGTAATTTCACGACCCACGAGCACCTGGGCTCGGGGATATACCTCACCAAGTGCCTCGAGCAGTTTTACAAGGCGATGTGGTGACTCATAGACGACAAAAGGCTCTCCACGATCCCGCAACTCCTCGAGACGACGCCTTCGGCGTCCGGCTTTGGGGCTCAGAAAGCCGTCAAACACGACAGTGCGTCCAAGTGGACCCGACACGCTTACAACCGCTGTAAACGCACTCACTCCCGGGATCGGTCTTACATCGATCCCTGCATCCACACAGGCCTGCACCATGATCGAACCAGGATCACTCAAGCCGGGGGTCCCAGCGTCGGTAACGAGGGAACACACACCGAGTCCGGCCACCCGTTCGACGAGCGCGGCAGTGCGTTCATCGCCGGTATGCGCATGAAATGCAGCCACCGGCACCTGAATCCCATAGTGGGAAAGAAGCTTGCGCGTCTGCCTCGTGTCCTCACACAGAACCAGCTCGCTCATGCGAAGTGTATCCACCGCGCGGTAGGTGATATCCGCGAGATTACCAATAGGTGTACCGACAACGTAGAGGACTGCCACAGCCATCCAGTCTATCCGGGCAGGCCTGCGTACGGCTACAATGCACTTCAGCCATGCTTGGATATATTGTCCTCGGAGTTGCCGCCGTGATCATCGTGGCGATTCTCTTCCCTGCGGTGCGACGCCCGAACATTACATCCTCCCGGTCAGAGCGGGATCTCCAATTTCGCGACAATACCCCCGTACCCGTCGATGAACCCCGCAGCGCTGGTACGCCAGGCCCGGCTGATAGACCCCGCCCGGCTCCCGACAGGCGGAACCGAGGAGGTGCAGGCCGGCGAGATAACCCCCCGCACGATGTCCAGCGTTCCTCATCGCGCCGCAAGCGGCGGGGACGAGCCGAACATCGTGAAACGGCCGGCGCTGGCTCCAGCTCCCGCGCTGGCTCCGGCTCCGGCGCTGGCTCCAGCTCCCGCGCAGGCTCCAGTTCCGGATCCCGCCCAGGCTCCAGCTCCGCATCCGAAGCAAAAACCTGCCCGGTCTGCCGTTCGCCCCTTGCAGCCGGCGAACGCATTAAGAGCGTTGTCTACCGTGACGGTGTTCAGCACGGTGAAATAACCGAGTACACCACCCACGTGTTCGGATGCCCCCATTGTTACCCGGCGAACCGCAGAAATCCCCGGATCTGCCCGGTCTGTCACGGCGAAGTGAACAGTGACGGACATTTGATCGCCCGCATGTTCGAACGCCCCGGACGAAAGAAGCATGTGCGGGTCCTCGGCTGTACCGCATGCCGCAGCAACCGGCGGACTAAAGGCTGAGCCTCTCAAAGGCTCAGCCTCTTCAAAAGCTGAGCC
>CAZMEV010000159.1:0-4155 GCA_964565375.1 uncultured Spirochaetaceae bacterium | reverse complement strand
GCTGAGCCTCTCAAAGGCTCAGCCTCTTCAAAAGCTGAGCCCGGGTCGGCTTTGAAGCCCGTGCCCCGGCGGCCGCCTGTTTGTCGGACGCAGGCGAATGCATGTATGATGCCGGTTCTGGATACGATCCCGGCTCTCGATATGATGCCGACTGTGGAGTAGAAGTCTCGTGAGCAATACTGAAAGTACACCGGACGCCGAGCCGCGGCTGTCGGGAAAAGTCAAAGTCTCGTTCGGCATATGCGACCTGGGCGGGAATCTCTTTTTTTCGATTGTAGGGTTTCATCTGCTGTTCTACTTGACCGACGTAGTGGGACTTGCGCCTGCACTTGCCGGCGCTGCGCTGGCGGTGGGACGAGTTTGGGATGCAATCACCGACCCTGTCGTTGGCTATCTCTCGGACAACACCCGCACTCGCTGGGGGCGAAGACGCCCCTATATGTTTGTCGGAGCTGTGCTGCTGTTCGGCGCTATGATCTTCATGTTCACCAACCCCGGAATTGAGGCGCAGACTCCGCTGTTCATCTGGGCAGCTCTGTCATTCATCATTCTCAACACCTTCTATACCATCGTGAGCATCCCCTACTCGAGTCTGACCCCGGAGCTTACATCAAACTACCAGGAGCGCACCGTCCTGAACGGATACCGGCATACCTTCGCGGTTATCGGGACGATGTTCGGTGGCGCCGCCTACCCGGTAGTTGTAAACCTCTTTGGCGGAGGCAATACCGGATGGACAGCTACCGGAGCGTTCATGGGTGGAATCATGCTCGCAACCGCGTGGGCCGCGGTATTCGGCGTGCGTGAGAATGCCGCCACAACGACTGCCGTCGGGACAAAAACCACAATCTTCAAAAGCTATTTCGAAGTGCTCAAGCAGCGACCGATGATCACCGCGGTCGGGACATTCATGATGCACATGGCCGGCGTGGCAGTCATCCAGGCCTCACTTGTCTACTACTTCACCTACATTTACCGTGAGCCGGACCTGCTGTTTGTCGCACTTCTCGCCCTGCTCGGCACCGCGTTCGTTTTCATTCCGATATGGGTCGTTATTTCGAGAAGTATCGGAAAGACTCGAAGCTATAACCTCGGCATGGGAATTCTCAGTGCCGCAATCGTCGTGTTTTTCCTCGGCAGCCCATACCTCGATATATGGTTCGCCTTCGCGGTTATGGTCGTAGCCGGCGCGGGCCTTGCAACCAACTACGTTATGGCCTGGTCAATCATTCCGGATGCCGTCGAATGGGACTACGCAGAAACAGGAACCCGTAGAGAGGGTGTGTTCTACGGAATGTGGACATTCATGAGTAAACTCGGGCAGGCGATCGGTGTTGGAATTACCGGCCTGCTGCTGTCGGTGTTCGGGTATATTCAACCTGTGGCAGGCGAGGAAGTGCTGCAACAGCCTGAAGAAGCGCTGACGGCGATCCGGTTGCTTGTCGGGCCGGTGCCGGTAGTGTTCTTCATCGCCGGCATCTTCATCTTGAGCAAGTATCCGATCACCGGTAAGGTGTATGACGATATCCTACGACGAATCCGGGAACGCGGTGAGGCCGTACCCGGAGATGAAGAGCAATAATGGAACCGACGATCTTCGACAAGATTCTATCCGGAGATATTCCGGCGGACAAAGTGTACGAGGATGAAAACGTACTGGCGTTTCGCGATATTAATCCGCAGGCGCCCGTCCATGTTCTGGTAATACCCAAAAAACGCGCCGAACGTTTCAGCGAGCTGCCGGGACGCAGCAGCGAGGAAGTGGGTATTCTGTTTCAAAGTGCCGCGAAAGTGGCAACAGAGCTGGGGCTGGATGAGAGCGGATACCGCATTGTTGTTAACAACGGCAAGCACGGACAGCAATCGGTCGAGTATCTGCACGTTCACATTCTCGGCGGACGTCAGCTCCAATGGCCTCCTGGGTAATTACGGCTCGGATGAGCCGGAATTACCGGAGTCTTTAAAGGCTGAACTTTTGAAGAGACTGAGCTCAGTCGAGCTCAGCTCAATCTTCAGGGGGTGATCCCAGCTCGGACGAGCTGGGATCACCGGAGTCCTCAATGGCTGAGCGAGGTCCGGAACAGGTCCACAGTGAGGGCTTCGGGGGTTCGGTAAATACTTCAATGGCTCCCGAACGACCGCGCTGCACCGGTTGCACAACCGCGCTCGCAAGCTAACCTGGTGGTAGCCTGAAGGTTGTCCGGGGTTTTGCGATCTATACCGCCTTCTGACGAGGAGAGTGCGTTCCCGGCGCGATAACACAGGCGCGTCAATTGCGTGACCACCTTATGGAGCCTTATGGGGCAAACACGTTTTGCCGGGGCGGCCGCTTTTGCATATCATATCACAGGAGACGACAAGCGATGGAAGAAATGAGACGAGATGTTACCTGCGGCCAGCTTACCGCCGGCGACGAAGGGCGAACCGTGACGCTCAACGGATGGGTTCACCGCACGCGCGACCACGGCGGGGTACACTTTCTCAATATTCGTGACCGCTACGGCATCACGCAGGTCGTCGTCGATGAGGATGCCGATCCTGCCCTGCAGGAATCCGCCGAAGCAGCGAAGCTCGAGTACTGCGTCGCCATACGTGGGACAGTGCGAAAACGCCCCGATGAAATGGTTAATCCCGACATGTATACCGGCGAGATCGAGCTTGCAGCAGAGCGTCTCGATATACTGAGCCCCTGTGCCACCCTCCCGTTCATGGTCGATGAAAAGAGTGAGGCGCGCGAAGAAACACGCCTCAAGTATCGCTACCTTGATCTGCGTTCGTTCAGCATGCAGCGCAAAATCGCGCTTCGCTCTGAAGTCTCGTTTCGCGTTCGTGAATACCTGCGGGAACGTGGATTCCACGAAATCGAAACACCGACCATGATCCGCTCGACGCCCGAGGGCGCACGCGACTTTCTCATTCCCAGCCGGCTTCACCGGGGTAAGTTTTACGCCATGCCGCAGAGCCCTCAGCTCTACAAGCAGATACTCATGGTCTCCGGCTTCGACCGCTATTTTCAGATAGCTCACTGCTTCCGCGACGAGGATGCCCGCGGCGACCGCCAGCTCGAGCACACCCAGATCGACATTGAAATGAGCTTCGTCTCGAAAGAAGATGTGTTCGCCCTTGTCGAGGGCATGATGTCGCATGTGTTCAAAGGCGCCCTCGACCGGACGCTTGAAACACCCTTCCCCCGGATCGCTTATCACGATGCGATGAACCGCTATGGCTCGGACAAGCCGGATCTGCGCTTTGACCTGGAAATGCAGGACGGACAGCAAATCGCCCGGGAGAGCGGCTTCCGGGTGTTCGAGCAGACACTCGAGTCCGGCGGAGCGGTGAAGGTTCTCGTTGTGCCCGGCGGCGCAAAGCTATCCCGCAAGCAGATCGATGAGCTCGAAGGGGTCGCAAAAACCTACCGTGCCAAAGGGCTTGCCTGGTGCAAGATCGGCGCCGAAGGGCTTGAAGGCGGTATATCCAAGTTCATCGGGGGGAAAGAAGCCGATATTCGCGCGCTCGGAGCAAACGAGGGAGATCTCGTTCTGTTCGTAGCCGACAAATGGAATGTTGCCACAACGGCGCTCGGCGCGGTCCGTTCACGCCTCGGCCACGACCTTGGCCTGATAGACCACAGCCGCTTTGCCTTTGCCTGGATTGTCGACTTTCCGCTGTTCGAGTGGGACGAGGACAACGAAAAATGGGAGGCGGCCCACCACATGTTCACCATGCCTCAGGAGCGATACGTTGACTCGATGGAGGATGATCCCGGTGCGGTCAAGGGCGACCTCTACGATCTCGTCTGCAACGGCTACGAACTCGCCTCGGGAAGCATTCGTGTGCACAACCCGGATATCCAGCAGCGTATTTTCGATATCGTCGGTATCAGCCGCGACGAAGCGGAAAAGCGCTTCGGCTTTCTCATGGAAGCGTTCAAGTACGGCGCGCCGCCCCATGGCGGCATCGCTCCGGGCCTGGACCGGCTGCTTATGATTCTTGCCGGCGAGGACAGCATTCGCGAGGTAATTGCGTTTCCGAAAACCACCGCAGGTATTTCTCCCATGGACGATTCACCCTCCGAAGTCGACGAGCAGCAGCTGCGCGAGCTCGGTATCCGGATTGAAGAAGAGGATTCTAAAGACTGATGTTTACCATACAGAC
>CAZMEV010000158.1:0-5925 GCA_964565375.1 uncultured Spirochaetaceae bacterium | reverse complement strand
AGCGGAATCTCCTCTCCCTTGCGGCCGAGTGCTGCTCCGTTTTCGTCGGTATGTTCGGGGGCGCCGGTGGTCACGTTGACGTAGCCGGGATATCCGCTTCCGTCCCAGTTCTCATGGTGGGTCAACGCTACTTCGCCGGCAATGTCGTCAAACTCCGACTGCTTATCAAGAAAGAGCCGCGCACCGGTAACGGTGTGACTTTTCATGATTTCGAACTCTTCGTCGGTGAAGCGGTCGGGTTTTTTGAGGATGGTGTCGGAAATTCCGACTTTGCCGACGTCGTGGAGCATGGCGGCCATGCGCAGATTATCCCGCGTGCGTTGTATATCCCGGTCAGGCATACCGCGTTTTTTGGCCCAGCGCTCGTAGATTTCCGTTGAAAAGCCGGCGACACGGTTTACGTGCGGACCGGTCTCCTTCGGGTCACGCAGTTCGGCCATACGGATCATGCGCAGCAGGATGGCGCGAGTCATCTGCGCCCGCTGAAGTGCCACCGTTGCATTATTGGCAAAATGCATGGTGACAAGTTCATCGTCTTCGTGGAAGGTAGTTACCGACCCGTCGGCCGACATTTTGTTAATGAGCTGAATGACCCCGAGTATCTCCCCATTATTTGTTCGAAGCGGAATAGCGAGCATGGAGGTGGTCTTGTATCCGCTCATGCGGTCGAACTTGGGATTATAACCGTAGGGTGCGTCTTCCGGCAGGTTGTAG
The DNA here is from genome assembly GCA_964565375.1 of uncultured Spirochaetaceae bacterium. GTDB lineage: Bacteria > Spirochaetota > Spirochaetia > DSM-27196 > SKKC01 > SLAN01. Next base: position 5,211 of record CAZMEV010000158.1, on the reverse strand, counting down.
CAGTCGGCGATATTGACGAGTTCTCCGGTTGCCGCGCAATAGCCCGAGATCGTGTTCGTTGTTATCGGAATGGTGAACACGTTGTAAATGAGCTTCTGTCCCTCGGGCAGCTCCGCCTCTTTGGTATCGTTCTGAGCGTAGGTTATTTCGAGTTCGTCGCCGCGGCGAACATAAATGGACCCGGCGTCCGCCTGAACGACTCGGCGCGCTTCGTAGAGGATGCGTTCAAGGAGAATATCAAGGTCCTGTATTTTGTTGAGCTCGGAGTCGAGGCTTATTATGTCGCGGAGTTTCTGCTCGTCGGCGCTCATTTCCACATAAAGTTTAGTGGTGCGCTTGATTCGAGTCAAACGGTTGCCGAGCCGGTTTTGAATTCGTATCTTTCCGCATATAACACAAACACTATGGAGGATTTCATGAAAATAGCGATAGTATTCTACTCAATGTACGGGCATCTGTACAAAATGGCCGAGGCAGTGGCCGAAGGTGCGAAAGAGGCAGGCGCGGAGGTCGATCTGCTGCGGGTTCCCGAGACGCTTCCGGCCGAGATGGTCGAACAGCTCGGTGGGAAGGATTTCGCGGAGTCCATCTCTCATCTCCCGGTTGCCGAAGCGGAAAAACTTCCGCAGTACGACGCGATTATTGTGGGTACTCCGACACGGTTCGGTAACATGTGCGGTCAAATGCGCGCTTTCTGGGATTCGACCGGAGGTCAGTGGTTTAACGGAGAGCTCATTGGTAAGGTGGGCAGCGTTTTCGTTTCCACCGCGACCCAGCATGGCGGGCAGGAATCCACGATCCAGGCAACGCAGACAACGCTGCTGCATCACGGCATGGTTATCGTCGGGCTTCCGTATGCCTTCGGCGGTCAAATGACACTGGACGAGATTTCCGGGTGCAGCCCCTACGGCGCAAGCACCATTACCGGCGGTAACGGTGAGCGAATGCCGAGCGAAAACGAGCTTGCCGGAGCCAAGTTTCAGGGCAGGCATGTTGCAGAGATAGCACAGAAGCTTGCCGGATAATCACAACATCGAATACTGTACAGCATATGTATAGTCCCCCCGCTGTCGGCTGCGTGTGTGGTCGACAGCTTTTTTATGCGCGACCGTCAGGGCTAGTCCGTTGTCCGTCAGGCGGCACGCCGGCACATCTGTCGACCGGCAGGAGGTGGACATGAACAGCGATCGTTCCGGTAGCTGTCTTCTCGTGCGCGGCGGTGAGCTTGTGTGCGATTCCGGGGGAAATCCGTTTCTCGCCCCGGAAGCTGCGAACCGGCTTGCTGCTGCCGAGGCTTCATGGCTTACGGCCGAGCCGGTGCGGGTAACCTGGATGGCTCCCGATGGTCATATACCGGAAGGCTTTCAGCCACGCTCGCTTCGAAGTCTCTTCGGGGAAATCCCCGACGATCAGTTTCGTCAGGCAGGCCGTGCCTACCAGCTGGCGCACTGGGACCGTACGCATCGCTACTGCGGCGTTTGCGGGGAGCCTACGACGCTCTGTGGAGCCGAGCTTGCCCGCTGCTGTCCGTCCTGCGGCCAGACCATTTATCCGAGAATATCCCCTGCTGTAATAGTTGCTGTGGTGCGGGAGGGGAGACTGCTTCTCGCCCACAATGCCCAGCGCCGACATCCGTTCTACAGTGTCCTGGCGGGTTTTGTGGAACCGGGAGAGAATCTTGAAGAGTGCGTGATCCGTGAGGTCTTCGAGGAAACGTCCATACGGTGCGGCAACGTACGTTATTTCTCAAGCCAGCCGTGGCCCTTTCCCGACAGTCTCATGATCGCGTTTACCGCCGAGTACATTTCCGGCGAAATAGCGGTGGACAACGAGGAAATAGACCATGCCTACTGGTGCCCGCCGGATGAACTGCCGAATATTCCGCCTCCACCGAGTGTCGCACGCAAATTAATTGACTGGTTCGCCGATTTCTACGGTAGCTGAATGAGCACTCCTGTGCTACAGTCCTGCCTGGGTGAATAGTGTCGGCGACATGGTGCCTGGTCTGCGAGAGCGCGGTATACAGGAGCACTATGAGCGACGCAAAGAAAGAGCATGTTGTCGTAATCGGCGGTGGTGGCACCGGCGCGGCAATAGCATATGACCTCGTCCAGCGCGGATATCGCGCAACCCTTTTCGAAAAGGGCGAGCTGACCTGCGGGTCCACGGGGCGACACCACGGCCTTCTCCATTCCGGCGCCCGGTATGCGGTCAAAGACCGCGCGGTTGCGGCGGAATGCATACAGGAAGTCCACATTCTCAAACGCATTGCACCCGAATCAATAGAACCGAATAACGGCATCTTTATCGCGCTATCGGAGGATGAACTCTCCTATAAGGATGAGTTCATGCAGGCGTGCTCTGAAGCCGGCATAGACAACCGGTTTCTCGACGGGGAAGAAGTGCGTCGCATGGAGCCGAATGTAAGTGAGGCGTGCATCGGCGGAGTTCAGGTTCCCGACGGCACGCTCGACGCCTATCGCCTTCCCCTTTACTTCTTTGCCGGTGCAAAAGAGCTGGGCGCCGATATCCGCAGCTTTCACATGGTCACCGATATTGTCATGAACGGCAGTCAGGTCACCGGCGTGAAGGTGCGGGATCTCAAAACCCGCGAAGAGACGGTGTATGGCTGTGACTTTGTCATAAATGCGGCCGGCCCGTGGGCGGGTGTTATCGCTGAAATGGCCGATATTGACCTTCCTATCACTCCGGCTCCCGGCACAATGATGGCGCACAAGGGCCGGCTCGTGAATATGATTATCGAGCGGCTTCGTCCGAATACGGACGGAGATATTCTTGTGCCCCAGCGCCACCTCTCCATTATCGGCGCTACGCAGTGGCACGGGCAGGGCCCGGACGACTGTGTTGTTCCCGACGATGACGTGGAACTGCTTAGAAAAGCGGGCGCGGAAATGGTTCCGAAGTTTGCGGAAATCCCCTATCAGAAAGCCTGGGCGGCGGTTCGCCCGCTCGCCGGCCGCGCCGGCAACGAAGCAGACGGGCGCGAGCTGAGTCGGGAATTCGAAGCACATAACCATGCCGAAAACGACGGGATTCGCGGCATTATCAGCGTGACCGGAGGCAAGGCGACGACCCTGAGGGCCATGGCCGAGAACACGGTGGATCTCTTCTGTTCCCTTCTTGGAGACGACACGCCGTGCCGGACAGCCGACACGCCATTGCCCCATTACCGGCGCTTTTTTGCCTGAGTCCCGGCAGCACGCACCGGGGCACCTCACGGTGCGCTCCGCGCGCCGGATGCCGCCCGGGTTGCCGCCACTATTGTAAGGAGAAGACCAGATGAGTGAACGAGAAATATCGATCTACAGAACTTCCGGCGAACTTGAAACATACACCGTTCCGGTCAATGACCGGACCACGGTGATCGACGCACTCGAGTACATCCGCCTGACGTACGACGAGAACCTCATGTTCCGTCAGTCATGCCACCACGGCTCCTGTGGCACGTGCGGTATGGCGGTGAACGGAAAGTTCGTCCTCGCCTGTACCGAGCGTATTGTGGACCAGGGGGAGGAGAACGGCGTTCGTGTGGAACCGCTGCCGACCATGCCGCATGCCGGCGATCTCGCCTATGATCCGAACGGATTCATGCAGGAGTTTCCCGAAGGACTTACCTATCTCCGGGAGAGCGAGGTAAACAAGGATGCCGAAACCCCGGAGGGGATCGACGCGTTTACCCGCTTTGAAAACTGCATAGAGTGCGGGCTATGCGTGACCGCCTGCCCGGTCACCGAGAGCTGGATGGGGCCGGCCGCGCTTGCGGCAATTCACCGTGAAATCGAAAAGGATCCGGAGCGCAAGGAAGAGCTTCTCGACATGGCCGAGGCGCCGCGCGGTGTGAGTAACTGTACCCGTGACTTCTCATGTGTGTGGGTCTGTCCGACCGATGTGAAACCGGGGCAGCGAATTGTGAAGCTGCAGGGACAGCTCAAAAAGCGCGCGAAAGCGCGCGAGAAAGAACAGCAGGAACAGGAGCAGGCCTCAGACCAGAATCAGACTTCCGGCCCGGAGCAGGCCAAAGGCGAGGAGCAGAAGGGCTCCGAACAGGGCGAGTAGTGGTTCCGGCGAGCATCCCGCAGCCGTCATCGGTAGACGGCTGCGGGCGTAGAATGCTGCCGGCGGAAGTGCATTCCTCCGGCAGCGCATTCCGCCGCCCCTATTACATATTCTCTATCAAGGCATCGCCGAAGGCGGTGGTGCCGAGCTTCTCGGCGCCTTCCATAAGGCGGTGGAAGTCGTAGGTCACCCGCTTCCGGGCAATGGTCCGGTCCATGGACTGCACGATCCGGTCGGCTGCCTCGTGCCAGCCGAGATGGCGGAACATCATCTCCCCCGAAAGAATGACCGAAGAGGGGTTTACCTTGTCCTGATCGGCATACTTCGGCGCGGTTCCGTGGGTAGCCTCGAACACCGCATGCCCGGTGTCGTAGTTAATGTTCGCGCCGGGAGCGATGCCGATACCACCGACCTGCGCGGCGAGCGCATCCGAGATGTAATCCCCATTAAGGTTCAGTGTGGCAAGCACTCCGTATTCGGTCGGCCGTGTAAGAATCTGCTGAAGCATGGCGTCGGCGATGACATCCTTGATTACGATCTCGTTGCCGGTCTTCGGATTGTTCATTGTCAGCCAGGGTCCGCCGTCGAGCTCGGTGGCACCGTACTCTTTTTTCGCCAGCTCGTACCCCCAGTCGCGGAAGGCGCCCTCGGTGAACTTCATAATGTTCCCTTTGTGGACGAGGGTAACGCTCGGGCGGTCATTGTCGATCGCATACTCGATCGCACCGCGGACGAGGCGCTCGGTGCCCTCCCGGCTCACCGGCTTAATGCCGATACCCGCGCTGTCCGGGAAGCGGATCTGCCGGTAACTTTCGGGAAAGTGCTCTTTAAGATACGAGAGGAAGGTGCGCACCTCGTCGGTTCCTTCCTTGTACTCGATCCCTGCGTAAATATCCTCGGTGTTCTCGCGGAAGACGACCATGTTGACGTCCTCCGGCTTTTTTACCGGAGACGGCACGCCGGTGAAATAGCGAACCGGGCGCACACACGCATAGAGGTCAAGCCGCTGGCGAATGGCCACGTTAATTGACCGGATACCCCCGCCAACCGGCGTGGTAAGCGGGCCCTTAATGCCGATAAGATACTCGCGCAGGGCGTCCTGCGTTTCCTGCGGAAGCCACAGCGTCTCGCCGT
>CAZMEV010000157.1:0-5958 GCA_964565375.1 uncultured Spirochaetaceae bacterium | reverse complement strand
AGGCGCGCTGGGTAGGTTCCTTCACTTTGCCGTACGGCGGGACTTCGAGCTGCATATACTGCCCGGCTTCGTATTCGATCTTCTCACCCTGCGGCAGTCGAATCCCGATTTCCTTTATGTCGTGGGTAAGATCCTCGATTCTCTCCACCGTTCCGCGATATCGCTTGATATAGAAGAGGTAATCGGGAATCTCTATCTCCACGTCCTCTTTGAGCTTGACCTGGCAGGCGAGGCGTACGTTCTGCTTCACCTCATCCGGGGACATCCATGGAAGCTCCGTGGGAAGCGTTGGTCCAATATCGCTGGTAACTTTAACCTTGCATTCCCCACAGCTTCCTCGCCCGCCGCAGGCTGACGGCACAAATATCTGCTCTTCGGCGAGGGTGGTAAGCATGTTACCCCCACCCTGAACGTTAAGCTCTTTCTTCCCTGAGTTGATGCTGATCGTGACCTCTCCATAGTTGTTCACGATCTTGTCCGTTACCGATATAAGAGCAGCGAGTCCTGCACCTATGGCCGAAATGGACAGCGGGGCAAGTAAAAGCATTGGATTCATGATAACTCTCCTTGTTCTTGTGCGTTCATCACTGCACTGCCAGCATGCCCTGGAACCCAATGAAAGCCATTGCCATAAGGCCGATCGTAATCATTGTAAGTCCTGAGCCCTGAAGGCCGGCGGGAACAGTCTTGGTTTTCTCGGTCTTCTGTCTGATGGCAGAAAGAGCCATAATGGCCAGCCACCATCCGAGTCCTGAACCGAGGCTGTAAAAGACTGTCTGGATGAAATTATAGTCACGAATCTCGATAAAGAGACTTACACCAAGAATCGCGCAGTTGACCGTGATCAGGGGAAGAAAGATCCCCAGCGTGATGTAGAGCTTCTGACTCACCCGGTCAATAATCATTTCGATTACCTGGACCATCGCCGCAATAACGATAATAAAGATTATGAATCGCAGATAAATGAGATCCAGGGGGTAAAGCACATAGTGCAGGATTACCCAGTTAATCGCCCCGGTGACGGTGAGAACTACTGTCACTGCCAGGCCAAGGCCGTTAGCCGACTTCATGTCCTTTGAAATGGCTACGAACGAGCACATTCCAAGGAAGTTCGAGAGGAGAATGTTACTGGTAAAAATGGATGCTACAAAGAGCGGGAAAACTGCTATATCTGGAGGGTTCATGCGGTGGCCTCCTGCTTATACATGATTGATTTGCCGATCCATATGATAATTCCAAGGAAGAAGAATGCACTCGGCGGCATTGCCATAATAACCCACGGGGTGAAGCCCGCCGGAAGTACAGTAAAGCCGAACAGCGAGCCGAACGCGAGCAGTTCCCGGAAGAACGCAATTACCATGAGAACTCCCATATATCCACCCGCAGACGTAATGCCATCCCAGGCACTTAGAATGGGACCGTTGCTCTGGGCAAACGCCTCGGCTCGTCCCATGATAATACAGTTGGTGATAATGAGACCGACGTAGGGGCCGAGCGCTTCATGGGCATCCGGTAGATACGCGCGAAGCACGATATCCACGATAATGACGTAGAAGGCGATTATGAGCACCTGGACAATCATACGGACCTTTCTCGGAAAGAAGTTCTTCAAAAGGCTGACCGTGAGGTTGGTCATCATCATCGTAAAAATAACGCCAACCGACATTATGAACGTGTTGGAAAGCAGGTTTGTTACTGCGAGTGCCGAGCAAATGCCGAGCACCTGCATGAAAATCGGGTTACTGTACCAGAGGTTATCGGTCAGTATTCCTCCGACTGTCTGTTTTGTATCTGTATCGCTCATGCTGTACGACCTCCAAGTATATCCCTGAAGACTTGAATTGTTTCGCTCAGAATTCGTTCCATGTTGCCCGTGGTTCCGGTAGCGCCGGTAATAGCCTCGAATTCACCCTCTTCCGGTGAATCGCTGACGTACGTGATGCTGTCACCCGGTATATCGCGTCCCTGGAACTGCTCCTTGAACCAGCTCTCGGTAATGCGACCTCCGAGTCCCGGTGTTTCTTCGTGGTCAATGATCTCGAGTCCCATTGTCTGTTCTAGCGATTCGTTCATTGAGAGCACACCGTTAATCGGCCCCCAGACGCCCTGGCCTGTGAACTCTGTCGCGTAAATAACTTCTCCGTCGCGTTCGACACGGTAGAAGAGGCGACCTTCGATCTCCTCCTGTTCGACCTCATCGAACAACTGCATGACCTCTTCGTCCGATGTGAACTCAATGCCCATAGCAGACAGAACAGCCCGCTGTTGAGCGATGACCTGATTTTGCTGGACACGCTCCGAGGTAGCTTCGTTGGCCAATGCAAGAATTGCCACGAAGACAAAGCAGACAATGAAGGTGAAAAGAACTGTGTATGGTAGACCCTGTTTGTTCATGCTGCCTCCTGTGCTGTTGCCGGTTTCTTTGCCGGCTTCTTTGCCTTTTTCTTCTTCTTGTTTGCAGGCATAATCTCGTCGAGCAGGCAACTGAAGACGTTTGCTACGAAGATTCCGAAGCTTGCTCCGGCGTTAAAGCCGGTGAACGTCCGTACAAGAACCGTCACCACACCGATTATGCTTCCGTATATCCACTGTGCCTTTGTCTTGGTTGGCGCCGTAATCGGATCAGTGGCGAAATACACGGCGACAAAAAAGAGACTCCCACTGAACACCGCGTACTCGGTAGGCAGGACCGAGAGGCCGGTTTCGTAGAAAATAAAGCTGGCAATCGCGGCGCTTCCAAGGGTGGAAAGCATAAGACGCCACTGTGCCGTTTTTGTCCACAGAAGATATATCGCTCCGAGCGCAATAAGGATTATTGAGCTCTCTCCGATCGAACCGGCACGCGTTCCAATCATAAGGTCCATGAATGCAGGCGACCCCCCATCCTGCATCACCTCAAGCGGAGTTGCTGCGGTTATGAGATCGACGTTCGCCTGACCCGCACCGAAGGCTCCCGGTTCCATCCATGCGCTCGCGAACGGTGCAGCAAAGGCGATCCAGATAAACAGGCGCCCGGTGATAGCGGGATTGAAGACATTTCGTCCGAATCCACCGTACACTTCCTTACCGATCGCAACTGCGAACGCTATACCAATGGCCGAAATCCAGAGCGGAAGGGTCGGTGGCAGTGCCAGGGTGAAAAGAGCACACGTGACAAGCACTGCCTCGCTGATTCGTTTTCCGCGTTGCTTTTCGAACAGGTATTCTACGAGAATACCGACCGGAAATACGACGAGTGCCTGTGCGATCGGCCACCATCCGTAAAGGTAAATGCTGAAAAGGAAAATGGGCACGAGCGAGTATACGACTCGCCGCATGACCTTTTGTTTCTGGAAGATCTGACTGTACACGGAGCCTCCTGAATCTGGTAAACCTTGAATTAAACCGAAGTATAATTAGGTCTTTATCTATCGATAATAATTATTCGTTATTTCGGCAACGATTCGTAAGATATCCTATTTTCGAAGATCCTGTACAGGGTGTAAAGGGAAAGATGAGTAATCACGTCAATGTCTGGGAATCCTTGGAGCGAAATCCTGTCGACAATCTTTCATTTGAAGAATGCGTGCTTGACGGGAACGCGTCAACTCTCCCGTCTCTGGTGCTTTATGAGAACAATTATGCGGTTGTCATAGGCAAAAACCAGAATCCCTGGGTCGAGTGCGATCCCGATCGTCTCGAATTAATGGATATTCCCCTCTTTCGAAGAGTAAGCGGAGGGGGCACCGTGTTTCACGGTCCGGGGAATCTCAACGTCGGGTTCGTTGTACCGCGGGCGGGGTTCGAGCGCCGGCATCAGCTGGAGGTGCTTGCGGCGGCCATACGGGGGCAGGGGATCGACCCGGAGATCACGGATCGAGGGGATATTCTCTGCAACGGCTACAAGGTATCAGGGAATGCGATGTGCTACCGGCGCGATCGCGTTCTCCACCACATGACATTACTGTGCCATGCCGACCTCTCGGTGCTTCGTGAAGCACTTCGCCCGGCTGACACAACCATTGAAACGAGGGCGATCGCCTCGCATCGAATGTCTGTGGAAAACCTGACTGCGTTCAATCCGGAGCTCACAGTCGAAATAATGCGGCGTCGCATTGTCTCAATGTTCAACAAAGTGTACTCTGTGGGCGGTGCAGGCACGATCGAGGACGTAGATCCCGAATGTCGTGCGCAACGAGTGGAACGGCATCTGAGCTGGACCTGGCGCTTCGGACGAACGCCGCGTTTTACCTCCTGCTCAGCGGATGGGCGCCGGATCTCGGTTCGAGAAGGATTCGTCCAGGCGATTATCGCGGACGACGGTTCCTTCCGGCCGCTTGAAACCCCGGTGCCGTTCACACCCGGCGTAGTAGTCCCCGATGCCACCGAATAGGTGGCATGTGTCTGCTTGAGTTGACGGTGTCGCTCGTGCGGCTCTGTCCGACCAGGAAATATTATAGTTTCAGGAGTTAATGCCTATGGCTACTCAATCGTCCAGGAAGAAAGAGCGCAACGTCGCCGATTACGATCAGGACTTTCTCCTCGATGCGCTCGAGGAAATGCTGCTTATCCGCCGTTTCGAGGAAAAGGCTGCCCAGCAGTACGGACTTCGGAAAATTGGCGGCTTTTTTCATGCCTATAACGGTCAGGAAGCGATTTCCGCGGCTGCGGCACGCGCTATCGATCTAAAGCGTGACTATATTCTCACCGCCTACCGTGATCACGGTCACGCCATTTCCTGTGGCATCGATCCAAAGTACGTTATGGCCGAGCTTTACGGCAAAATTACCGGTGCGGCCCGCGGTAAGGGCGGTTCGATGCACATGTTCGATGCTGAACGCCACATGCTTGGGGGCAACGGCATTGTCGGCGCCCAGATACCGGTCGCGACCGGCGTCGGATTCGCGGAAATGTATCGGCAGAAAGTTCTCGGACACAAGCAGCAGGGTTGTGCGCTCTGTTTCTTCGGCGACGGAGCGGCACATCAGGGCGCATTCCACGAAAGCCTGAATATGGCCGGTGTATGGAAGCTTCCCGTCGTATATATAGTAGAGAACAATCAGTACGGCATGGGTACCGCCGTTCACCGCGTCAGTTCGGTAGAGAACTTCGAACAGCGGGCAGCCGGATATAATGTCGACGGCATGACCGTCGACGGCATGAACTTCCTCGAAGTGTATGAGGCGATCAAAGGTTCGGCCGAGAAGGCCATGAAAGACGGCAAGCCCACCATCATGGACATTAAAACATACCGTTATAAGGGACACAGCATCAGCGATCCCGCCAAGTACCGGACCAAGGATGAGCTCGAGAAGTTCAAATCCCAGGATCCGATCTCGGTGCTGTACAAGAGTATGAAAGATGCCTCCATGATTACCGAGGAAGAATTCGGGAAGCTCGACTCGCAAATGAAAGAACGGGTGCAGGAAGCGGTGGACTTTGCCGAGCAGTCGGACGAGCCCGCGATCGAAACCATGTATGAGGATATCTACGCGGAGTAGTACCCAGAGGACCCGCTCCACGGACTTTTTCCTGTCCGTGCGACCTGCGGAGAGCGTCTGTCGGACAGCGGGCATACGTGAAAAAGCGTCTGTCGGACAGCGGGCATACGTGAAAAAGCGTCTGTCGGACAGCGGGCATACGCGAAATAAGGATAACCAGGAGACAAAGACGATATGGCTGAAATTGCAGTACGCGACGCGCTGAATCAGGCGATTGACGAGGAAATGCAGCGCGATGACACGGTGTGCATTATGGGTGAGGAGGTCGCCGAATACGAAGGCGCCTACAAAGTTACTCGCGGTCTTCACAAGAAATACGGATTTCCGCGAGTGCTCGACACCCCGATTACCGAGAACGGATTCACCGGAATGGGTATCGGCGCGGCGATGGTGGGGCTTCGCCCGATCGTGGAATGGATGACCTTTAACTTTTCCATTCAGGCGCTCGACCAGGTCATTAACAACGCAGCGAAAATGC
>CAZMEV010000156.1:0-5972 GCA_964565375.1 uncultured Spirochaetaceae bacterium | reverse complement strand
CCGGCAACAGGGCCCTCCCCGGCAACAGGGCCCTCCCCGGCAACAGGGCCCTCCCCGGCTCCGGCCGTTTCAGATTCTTCCTGGCTTTCTTCGCGCTCGCGAGCCGGCCGAAGTCTGCCGGGGTCGCGTGGATCCACCTCCTCATCCTCCGGACGTTCCCGCCCTGACTCAATTAATGTGCCGGTAACACGAGCTGAAAGGTCGGGTGCGGTAAGCGTGTCCGGATAGAAGAACGATCCGGCCGGCGGATCAATCGCGGCAACTTCGAAGGGTTCAAGCAGCTCCTCATCCACCGTACGTCTTCGCCATTGCACCGAGGCATTCGCGCTTCGCAAATCCGCACTGGAAATCCACGGATTGAACGCGGTCACGTCCGGCCGATATGAACTCCGAAACCTCCAGTTCAAGGTACTTCGGACACTCGGCGGGGATTCCTCCTCATCCGAGAGACCGACAATAGTTCCCCAGTCGATCCTCTCTGTTCGGTTGAGAAGATCCCGCTCGAAGCGAGGGTCGGAGTAAAGCGGCACATCCAGGGAAAGGTTTAACCGCCCGATAGATGCCCGCGTCGAAAGATCCGTTGCGAAGCGAAACGGAGCCTCCAGTCCGGGAAACTGTGACGAAGCCCAGTACTGCCGGCTCACTCCCTCCTCATCGAGATAAAAGGTTGTTCGCCGCTCTGATCCCGGAAGAGCATACTGAAGGCGGGTAGCGCCAATACCCGTGAACAGCGCGAAATCATCGACAAGCACTGGATCTGCAAGCTCAATATCAACACCAAGCAAGGCACCGAGGTTCGAATACATGTCAGCCAGAAGGCGGATCGTATCGTCGCTGCGGTCGACCTGTTCTCCCTCCTCGGCAGGTCTCAGGAACAGTCCTTCCCGAACGCGATCAATATCGTCCTCGTCTCCGGCAAGCTGAAGAATCGACAAGGGCTGGGTATCATCCGGTTCCGGCTCGCCACGGAGATAATACGTTGTCTGTACGTAGGCACCGTCACGATCGCGATACCCGAACGATAGATTCAGTACATTCGGACGACCGGGATAGAAGAAGGCCGGAAAATACAGCATAGGAACCCGACCGACAAACAGCACCGCATTGGTAAGCGCCCAGTCTCCCGGCTCAAGAATCCAGATTCTTGAAGCGGCAATACGATAATAGGGAGGATCAGCACGCGAGGAGGTAATAACACCGTCCTCTATGACTATGACATCCTCGGCATTACGTGTAATGCTGCTGCCGGAAAACCGGAAATCGAGCGTCTCGCCCTCTACTTCACGAGGACGGGTCGACGTGCCATACAGAAATCCACCGGCCCACGACTCCAGCTCGACGGTGAGCGATTCGCCTTCGAACCGTTCAACCTCACCACTGCGTTCGATCTCATACACGACCGAGCCGTACGCACTCAGAATCTCCCGTTCCTGATTGAGGATAATTTCGTCAGCATCTATCCGATGTTGAGCGGTATCATCCCTGTCGGAAACTTCTATCCGGACCCCGCCGGAGAGCCGGATATACTCCTCATCCACATCATCGATCGAGAAATAGCGTAACTCTTCAGCGGCCTCGATCCTGACGACGCGAGCATCCCTGTCGTGGTCCTCTTCTTCCTCGAGTTCAACCTCATAGTACTCAGCGAGGCGCTGTTGAAGGTCCGCCCGGGACCCCTCCGTTGAAAGGCCAAGCGTCTCAGCCCAGCTCTGAAGCTCATAATATCCTGCGGTTTCAATGTCCCTTACGCGGGCTCGATCCACATCCTGGGCTTCGAGCATTCCGCCGACACAGAACACGAGTATCACACATATGGTAACTGCGCGGGACTGTGAAACACCCACCTTCATTCTTCACCCTGAACGTACCCTGTCGATCGTGCCAGCACATCACCGAGAAACTTTCCGGTGTACGACTGTGTGCAGGCGGCAATTTCCTCAGGGGTGCCGGTGGCAACCACCGAACCACCTTCGTCACCTCCCTCCGGCCCGAGATCAACAACGAAATCGCTTTGTGCAATCATATCCAGATTGTGCTCGATAACCACAACGCTGTTTCCCTCATCCACAAGGCGCTGAAGCACTTCAATCAATTTATGAACGTCGGCAAAGTGAAGGCCCGTCGTCGGTTCGTCAAAAAAGTACATGGTATTTCCGGTACTGCGCTTCGAAAGCTCGAGCGCGAGTTTTACCCTCTGCGCTTCACCGCCGCTCAAAGTCAACGCGCTCTGTCCAAGCGTTATATACTCAAGTCCAACATCACACAGCGTTTGCAGTTTCCGTTTCGCCGACGGAACAGCACCGAACACATCAAGCGCCTCGGCTACAGTAAGCTCCAGCACATCGTGAATTGACAGGCCCTTGTAGTGAATTTCCAGCGTTTCGCGGTTAAACCTTCGACCGCCACAGACATCGCAGGTTACGTACACGTCACTCAGGAAATGCATTTCTATGGTGATCGTACCGGCGCCCTGGCAGTGCTCGCAGCGACCGCCCTTCACGTTAAAGCTGAAACGTCCCGGTTTATACCCCCTGGCACGACTTTCCGGCAGCGAAGCAAAAAGGTCACGAATAATGGTGTAAAGACCAATATAGGTAGCCGGATTGGAACGTGGCGTTCGACCGATCGGTGACTGGTCTATCTCGATGACTTTATCGAGCGCATCCTCACCGCTCAAGGCTGAATAGCGTCCCTGCTCGACGCTCCGGCCGCCGACCGATCGGGCAAGCGCCGGGTAGAGTGTTCCCGTCATAAAGCTTGACTTTCCGGACCCTGAGACCCCGGTCACGAGCGTCATGCATTGCAGAGGAATTTCGAGATCGATGTTTTTGAGGTTGTTCGTGCGGCATCCTTCGATACGGATCGTGCGGCCATTCCCCTTCCGTCTTTCACGGCGAGCCTCTATCCGACGCCGCCCGCTGAGATAGGCTCCGGTAAGACTCGCATTGCTCTCAAGAATGTCGTTCACCGTTCCCGTGGCGACGACTTCCCCTCCGTGTACACCCGCCCCCGGTCCGAGATCAACAATATAGTCGGCATTTCGCAGCGTCTGCTCATCGTGCTCGACCACGACAAGCGTATTACCGAGATCCCGTAATCGGTGCAGCGTCTCGAGCAATCTGGCATTGTCTCTCTGATGGAGTCCGATAGTCGGCTCATCGAGAATATAGAGTACACCCATCAGACTCGAACCGATCTGTGTCGCAAGTCGAATCCGCTGTGATTCGCCTCCGGACAGTGTGCCCGCGGTACGATCGAGCGTAAGATACGAAAGACCGACGCTGAGCAGGAAATCAAGTCGCGAGCGGATCTCTTTCAGAATTTCGCCCGCAATCTGCAGTTCGTTTTCGGAAAGCTGGAGCGTATCAAAGAATCTGCGGGCATCACGAATACTCAGAGATGCAATATCCTGGATTCCCATTCCTCCGATCTGCACCGCCAGCGCCTCCCTTCGAAGGCGCCTGCCACCACACACAGGGCACGGTGTGCGACTCATGAATCCCTCGAGCCATTCCCGAATGCCCTCCGAGCTCGATTCCCGGTAGCGTCTTTCGAGATCGGCATACACACCCGGAAATCGCATCGTATACTCGAACCGGCTGTTTTTCTCTCCGCTCTCGACCGCCACCGGGATCTCGGTGTCGCTGCCTTCGAAAAGAACCCGGCGCGCCTCCTTGTCGAGTTCGCCGATGGGGGTGTCGAGGTTGAACCCATAGTGCGCTGCGAGGCTTTCGAATCGGCTGCGATGCCACTGGCTGTTCGGATTGTACGGAGCCAGACCACCATCATTAAAGCTCAGCTCCGGGTCAGGAATGACCTTGTCAGGATCAAACCGCTGCATAATACCGAGTCCGTCGCACTCGGGGCACGCCCCATTAGGGCTGTTAAACGAAAACAGGCGCGGCTCGAGCTCGGGCACGCTCAAAGAAGGGTCCGAGTACGCATAGTACTCGCTGAACTGCTCAATGCGCTCATTTCCTTCTGCATCGAGAATGAGCACCTCCATGGATCCCGACCCAAGCTCAAGAGCCGTTTCCACTGACTGAGCAATCCGCTTTTTGCTGTCCAGGCGTACCCTGAGTCTGTCGACCACAATTTCTATGGTGTGGGACTGGTTCCTGTTGAGCGCAATATCCTCGTCCAGGGTGTAAATACTTCCGTCCACCCGAACCCGCGTGAAACCGCCACGCCCGGCATCCCGCAGAACCCGTGCATGCTCGCCTTTCCGATCGCGCACAACAGGCCCGAGTATCATAATGCGTGTACCGGCGGGGAGTTCGAGAATCCTGTCCACAATCTGATCAACCGACTGCCGCTGAACCGGCTCGCCCGTATCCGGATCGTGTGGAATTCCTACCCTTGCAAACAGCAGACGCAAATAGTCATAGACTTCGGTAATTGTTCCAACCGTCGACCGGGGATTCCGATTTGTGGTTTTCTGTTCTATGGAAATCGCGGGACTCAGGCCATCGATATAATCAATATCAGGCTTATCCATCTGCCCGAGAAACTGACGCGCATATGTGGAAAGGGACTCCACATATCGACGTTTGCCTTCCGCATAAATGGTGTCGAATGCGAGACTCGACTTTCCCGAGCCACTCATTCCACTGACGACAACAAGCGCGTCGCGCGGAATACTTACATCGATGTTTTTCAGATTATGCTCGCGTGCCCCGCGAACTGTCAGTCGTTTTCCCTGCATGAGGCCCCTGCGCAGATCCTTTCGTCATGTTTCCAACCGGATATGGGCACCACCCTCTGAACGCCCCTGCCGAGCAGTTGACGGCCATGCTTCGCAAGCCCCTGGGGCAGCCGAGTGGCCGACGGCCATGGAGTGCAAGTCGTCCCCCCGGAGACGCTTCCTCAAAGGACATACCGGGCCACGCTCAAGGGAAGCGTGGGGGAAGCGGACGTTCGGCCTCCAGTTGTATCCGGGCACGCGCAGCCCATGCTCCCGATTGCGGCTGGTCAAGGACGAAACGCCACAATTCCCGTCCCCGGCGGGAGTATCCGTCAAAATACAGGGCTGTGGCAAGATAATAGAGGGCTTCCCAGGCATTGCGTTCGGCGAGAAATTCTGTGAGCGGCTCGGAATCGTCTATTTCATCCATGAACCCGTACAAAGATTCAAACTCATAGTCCGGGTTGAGTTCGCGATACTGATCGATCGCGTGTGAAAACGATTCCAGTACGCTCTGTACCAGATGCGGCGTTGCTTCCGCGAAGCGCCCTGCCCGTACGAGGTACCCGCCATAGTCGGTGTGCCCCCGTGCAAACGCGGTCGGCTCGAGCCGGTACAGTACGAGAGCTCTCGCCACGCTGTCGTTTCGCACAACCCGTAACTGGTTCTGCCTCTGAGGCTCTGTTTCGTCGGATACAAATGCCTCATGAAGCGCAAAGAGCCGATTCATTTCGCGCTCGTACTCTCCGAAATTTTCCTGCTCCCGGAAAATACGGGCGCGAGCATAGTGGACTTCCGCGCGCGTGTTCGGGACATCGAAGTTCCCGCGTTCGAGCGATCGCTCGTAATAGCGGAGCGCCTGGCGCATATCGCCCGCGCGTTCAAATACCAGGCCTATATGCCGGGCGGCCTCTGCACTTTCAGGCTCCGCGGCCTCAACTCGACGAAACTCGTTAAATGCTTCAGCGTAGTCGCCGGCCCGAAGCGCACGCTTACCACGCTCGAGAACACTCCATAGCGGTTCAGCCTGTTCCTGCGCCGGCAATCCGGTCGCCAGCAGAAGACCTGACAGTACTATCGAAAGAATCCGCGCATACTTCATACGGTAGTAACAGTATCGACATCCATGGTCCCGGCGCTTATGCGGGAACAGCAAAAAAAAGGGATCCTGTCTGACGGACCCCTTTTTTACAGCTATGAACTGAGCGTCGCTCTGCCTTTACCTTACGGAAGAACTTTACCTTACGGAAGAACAGCAATCGAAAGCGCCATAACAAACAGTGCCACG
>CAZMEV010000155.1:0-6061 GCA_964565375.1 uncultured Spirochaetaceae bacterium | reverse complement strand
GCGCCGGGGCCAGCAAGGTATGCCCGGCGCGATCCAGGCGTGGGCCGCTTGAGCCGGAGGCGACCAGGCGCGATCCGGCCCCGCTCTACTCCTCGCGCCGGGGCCTGGGCGGTTTGCGTCGCACGGGAAGTTCCGATTCGGGGGCGGGGATGTTCTGTTCGGCGGCGGACCAGGCCTGCGAGGCGAGGATCTCCTGACTGTTCACCGGGCCGTCGGGCCCGGGCTCACGGCGAATGTAGCGGCCGCTGGTGGTAAGCTCGAAGGCCTGTTCGGTATCGCTCATGTGAACCGAGAGAATCTGATACACGCGCTCGCGCAGACGCGGCTCATCCACCGGGAAGAGCAGCTCCACCCGGCGCTCGAGATTGCGGGGCATCCAGTCGGCGCTCGAGAGGTATACTTCGGCGTTGCCGCCGTTTTCAAAGTAGAAGGCACGAGCGTGCTCGAGGTACCGGCCGACAATGCTTACCACCCGGATGTTCTCACTCTGCCCTTTCACGCCCGGCACGAGCATACATATTCCCCGGACATTAAGGTCTATCGTTACACCGGCGGTACTCGCCTCGTAGAGCGCTTCGATAATGTCGCTGTCCGAGAGGCTGTTCATTTTCGCCATAATACGGCCGCTGCCTTCGCTTTCGGCCCGGGAGGCCTCCCGGTGAATAAGCTGCAGCAGGCGGGACTTGAGGCCGACAGGGGCCATGGCAATGCGCCCGAAACTCGGCACCACAGAATATCCGGTAAGCGCGTTAAAGAACTGCCCGATTTCCCAGGCAAGCTCTGCGTTGGTCGTAAGCAAACCGAGATCCGAATACAGACGGGCTGTTTTCTCGTTGTAGTTGCCCGTGCCCATGTGAATATACCGGCGCACACCCCCTCGCTCGCGCCGCACGATAAGCAGCGCCTTCGCGTGCACCTTCAGTCGCGCGACGCCGTACACAACGATTACCCCTGAGCGCTCAAGCTGCTCAGCCCACTCAATATTCTGCTCCTCGTCGAAGCGCGCCTTCAGCTCGACAACCGCCGCAACCTGCTTGCCGTTCTCGGCGGCACGGCGCAGCGCCCGAACGATCGGCGACCTTCCACTCGTTCGGTACAGCGTCATCTTGATCGCAAGCACATCCGGGTCATCGGCCGCCTCCTGAACAAGCCGCACAACCGGAGAGAAGCTGTCATACGGATGATAGAGAATGGCGTCGCTTCGCCGCAGGCTGTCGAAGATACGTTCTTCCTCGGGAAACGCCGGATGCTCGCGCGGCATTCTGCGTTCCCAGCGATACTGCTCGTAGCCCGGCAGATCCACGAGCGCGCTGAACTCTCTGAGCTCCAGCGGCTGCGGTTTCTCGTAGACCTCTTCCGGGTGAACGTCGAGGGTTTCAGTGAGAAACTCCTTCAGACGCACACTGTCACCGGAAACCGAAAGGCGCACCGGCTGACTGTACTTGCGTCCCTCGAGCACCTGCTCCATTGCTTCCACGTAGTCCTCATCGCGCTCTTCATCCACCCCGAAGTCCGCATCGCGGGTAACCCGGAAGAGCAGGCTCTCGGAAATGGAATACCCGGGAAACAGCGCCTCCGCGTGCTCGACAATGACATGCTCGACAAGCGCTACATGGGTGCTCCCCCCGGTCTCCGGCATGAACACGAGACGGGGCAACGACTGCGGAATGGGAACAACCGCGATGTGACGGTGTCCGGTCGAACCATCGACCTTATCATCTTCATCATCATCAATAAGCGTTTCCCCGGATCGCGGCGTCAGCAGAAAGGCCGCACTCAGGCGCATATTTCCGGCGTACGGCAACGGTTCGTCGGCCCGGCAGCGCACCGGTGTGAGAACGGGAAGATACTCGTCGCGAAAGAGCTGCGAGAGATATCCGCGCTGCTCATCACTCCAGCTTTCGGGCGTGTGCACCACAATACCGATGTCGGCCAGCGCCGGAAGCAGCTCCTCATGGAGACAGGAGTACAGATGCCGCGTGAGCTCATGCACCCGGCGTGAGATTTCGCGCAACTGTTCCCGGGGTGACATACCGCTCGGACACGAGGTGTAATTTCCGCCTCGCACCTGACGCTTGAGCCCGGCCACACGCACCATGAAAAACTCGTCGAAGTTGCTTGCGACAATGGTCATGAAGTGCAGGCGTTCGAGGAGCGGAGTGCGTGGGTCGAGCATCTGGTCAAGGACACGCGCGTTGAACTCCACCCAGCTGAGCTCCCGGTTGAAGTACCTGCGATTGCTCTCAGGGCGACCGGCGGGATCTGCGCGGTACTGACTGCTGGTGCTGTTGTTCATTCTGCTGACTCCTCATCCTTTACAACACGTCCTTCACACGACTTTCACCGCGTAACCGTACACCTGTTCAAACATATCGCCCTTGAGATCCACACCAAAGCGTTCCACCTGAATATCACCGGAGTGGTCGCAATCAAGCAGCACATCCGCCTCATGAACTTCGACTTCAAAGGAACGAACCCGCTGGCTGTGGCTTCTGTCTAGTGCATCGGCGATACGCAGTATCGCACCGAGTTTAAGAACCATAAGTCGATGTTCCCGGCGAAGACTCGCAAACCCTGGATGACTGGCCTGAGGCGGTACCTTCCGGTGATACCGCACCAGATTGGAAATAATGCGTATGTCTTCCCGCGAGAACCCGAATATCTCCGAGTTCGCAACCAGGTACTGACTGTGTTTATGGTGACCGCTGGAGCGCACAAAGTTGCCGATATCGTGAAGCAGCGCGGCGACCTCGAGCAGAAGCCGGGCATGGCGGTCGAGCCCGTGCTCTTCGGTCAGCTGGTCGAAAAGGCTTAACGCATGGTCGGCAACCTGTCGTGCGTGGCTCTCATCGAAGTGATACTTCCGACCGAGCGACAGCGCACTTGCAATTACCTGAGTGTAGAATTGCTGCTCCACGGCGCGGCTTGTGCCGAGCGCAAACCGTATAAGTACGCCTTCCCGGATACTGACGTCGGGGACAATCAGTTGCTCAGCACTCGTAACCTCGAGGAAGAACTTGTACAGCAGCAGCCCCGGAAGCAGTGACTCCACCTCATAGTAACTCAGACCGAGCTCGTCAACGAGCTCATCGGTCTGCATTTGCTGCACGCCGGCGATAAACTCGTCGAACGGCCGTTTGTCAATTACGGAGTAGTACTCGTGCCTTCGTTCACCGACCTTTCGCGCGGCAAGCCTGGCCTCGCCTCCTACCGCGACGAAAAACCGGACCCGCGACAGGTCGAACTCCGCGGCAAGCACATCTTTGGTCACCCGCACATTTTCACGCAGATACTCACGGATCTGCTGTGCGGAGTCAGACCCGGGCCGAACCTGCTGACGCACCCGAACCGTTCCGACCCGAAGACTGTGCGCGCTGACCATCTTTCCACGATTGAGAACCATGATCTCGCTCGTTCCGCCGCCGACCTCGAGTATGAGGGAGCCGGCGCGGGTGAACTGAGGGCGCATGTGGTTAATCGCGTTCTGAACGGCAAGATAGGTGAGGTGATTCTCCTCCACGCCCTCGATCACGTTGACCTGGAGCCCGGTTCGTATCTGTACCCGGTCGATAAACGTATCGCGGTTTCGCGCTTCGCGGATGGCGCTGGTAGCGACGGTTCGAATATTCTCCGGTTTTACCTGCCAGCCCTCAAGCAACTCGGTAAATGACGAGAGAATCTTGATGCACTGCAGCATGCTCTCCCGCCCGATGGCGCCCACCGTGAATACATCGCGACCGAGACCGACCGGTCGCGCAGCCCGGTCGAGCCGCCACCACTGCCCGTCCGGGTTCACCTCCGCCACAACCATACGGACCGCGGTACTGCCAATGTCTATAACCGCTACGATTCGAGTAGCCTGTTGTTCCTGCTCCATGGATACTACCGGACGCGCTCCTGTCAGGAATCAACGTGCTCCGCGGCCCTGGTGGCCGCGCCGACTATTGCGGCATCGTCGCCGAGTACCGCCGGAATTACCCGCACGTCACGGACCGGAAACCCCATAGCCTGCTCCCGCATTGCCTGCTCGGCAAGCGGAATGTAACGGTCACCGAGCTTCTCCACGAGCCCTCCACCGAGCACGATCGCCTGCGGATTGAAAATGTTCACGCAGTTCGCCATACCGAGCCCGAGCCACCATGCCGACCGTTCAACGATTTCAATAACATCCTGCTCACCCGCCGCGACCGCTTCGGCAATAACCCCGGATTTCATAAGCGAGGAATCCGCGCCGGCAAGATCCGCTACCGTGGGCGCCTTGCCGGTTGCCACCAGCAGGGCGATTTCCCGGGCCATAGCGCCGCGACTTGCAAGCGCCTCAAGACAGCCACGCTTACCGCATCCGCAGATGGGCCCGCCCGGCTGCAGCACCATATGGCCGAGTTCCCCGGCACCCCCACCTGCCCCGCGATACAGCGCACCGCCGAGAATCATCGCACCACCAATGCCCGTCCCGGGAAAGAGCCCGATAACCTCGCTGAGCCCCCTCGCCTTTCCATAGATGAACTCTCCGTACAACCCGGCGTTCACATCGTTTTCAAGTACCACCGGAAATCCGAGCTGCTCCTCGAGACGAGCGGCGAGCGGAAAGTCGCGAACACCCAGATTCGGTGTCTCGGTCAGAATACCGTTTTCCACATCGATCGGGCCGGGCGCGGCGACGCCGAGCACCTTTACGTCGGCAACCGGAAGTTCCGCGGCCTTCATACACGCCCGAACGGTTTTGACCATCCGGGCAACGAGCTGCTCGGGGTCGCCTCCGATACGCGTCTTCTTCTTCTCTCTTGCCAGGACCGTACCGTCGGATGCTACCGCAGCACAGAGCATCTTGGTCCCTCCCAAATCAAAACCGAGTGCCGTCTTACCGTTCATAGCCGGAATTGTAGCCTGTATTCCCCGATGACGCACAGCAGGCCATTCGGTAAATGTTACCAGTTTCACGACACACGCCTTCTGCTTTATTGCCCGGACGCGGGCGCCTGTAGTAGCCTTACGTACACGGGAGAACAGAATGGGAGACCGGACACACGGTGTAATTATAGGGCGTTTCATGCCCCCGCATAACGGCCACCGCTACCTCATCGACTTCGCACTCGGCTGTGTCGATCGGGTAACGATCCTCGTCGGAACGCTTACCTCCGATCCAATCGACGGAGCGCTGCGCTGTCGGTGGATGCGCGAAATGTTTCCCGACGCGGATATCATACGGATCACTGAGGAAAACCCCAACGCACGAAAGGGGGCGCCCGACAGCTATCGAATCTGGGCTCGTGGGATTATCGAACGTGCCGGCGACGACATAGACTACGTGTTCGCAAGCGAAGACTACGGATTCCGTCTCGCCGAAGAGCTCGGTGCCGTCTATATCCCCGTCGATCCGGCACGGACTGTGTTCCCGGTGAGCGCAACCATGGTTCGCCGCAACCCCGTTGTCACCTGGAAGTACATTCCCGATGTGATACGCCCCTACTTCGTGCGTAAGGTATACGTGCTCACCGAGCAACCCGGGGAGGCGGATACACTGCTCGAACGGCTTTCCGATCACTTCAGCACTGTCTGTGTCGGCGATTACGTCGCCTATCATGCGGAGCAGACCGGCGAAGGCAAACTTTCTCCCGAGTTCGCCGTACGAGCTCAGCTTGCCGCCGAGCACGCCCTCGCCCGCCAGGCCGACCGGGTTCTCTTCAGTGCAAGTGACGCCGTCCATGCCTGGCTCCGGGCACAGTCGGACCGTGCGCTGCCGGATGAGTTCGAGACACAGACGAACGGCTGGTCACGCGCGCGCTATCTGATCTCCCCGCCGCAGAACAGCACCGAGCGGTCGGTACACGACCGGGAGGCACTCCCGCGCATATCGCAAAGCCTCGAGGTTCTCGCTTCGCGCGGTGCCGACGTTCGAGTACTCACCGGCGGCGTCGAGGAGCGGTTCACTCAGGCAGTCGAAGCGGTCGACGATATACTCCGGGACTGAATACCGCCCAAGCACAACAGCAGGAAATACACACATGAGCGATTCACCACTGGTACTATTCGATCTCGATGGAACTATCTACAGAAGCGA
>CAZMEV010000154.1:0-6105 GCA_964565375.1 uncultured Spirochaetaceae bacterium | reverse complement strand
GTGCCCGGGCACGAAGATACGCTTTTCAGTATAGCCGAAGATCCCGAACTCTCACGCAGCAGTATCTTTGTGTATAACAAATCGTCGTTTGAGCCGTTGAGAACTACCGCCGACTATCGTGCGAATCTCGCCGAGCGGCTATTTCGCGAGATGCTCAATACGCGCCTTCGCAGACGTGCGCGTGAGTCCCAGCCGCCGTTCGTACAGGCGGCGGTCGGTACCTCGCGCTTCGGTCGTCCGCTTGCTGTGGACTTTCTCTGGGTGGCGGTCGATGAGGAGGCACCGGATGGAGTGGAGCGAGGCCTTTCATCCGTGGTGCGAGAAGTGCGCCGGGCGGAAGAGCATGGGTTCTCCGAAGCCGAGCTCGACCGCGCGCGACGGACTCTTCTGCGGCAGGCCGAGCGTGAGTACCGCCAGCGCGATGAGGTGCGTTCCGACACACTCGTGTCCCGCTACATCGACGCCTTTCTCGATGGTAGCCGGTTCCCGAGTGCCGAGAGACGGTACGAGTACACACAGGAGCTGCTGCCGGACATCAGTGAGCGGGAAGTTCGGAATGTAGCAGGTCGATATCTAGCCGGTGAGAACCGCGTGGTCACGGTGAGTATGATCGAAACGGACGACCGCGAGCTGCCGAGGGAGACCCGTCTGTCCTCGTTGATCGACGAGGCGACAAAAGCGGAGACCGAGCCGCCGGATGATGATCCACCCGCGGCCGACCTCGCAGTCAGCTTTCCCGAGCGGGGCGAAATTGTCGAAGAGATCTACCACGAGGAGCTTTCGCTGTACGAATGGCGCCTCTCAAACGGAGCAACGGTTCTCATTCGTCCGACCGATTTCCGAAGCGACGATGTGCAGTTCACCGCCTATTCTCTCGGAGGAACCTCGCTTGTAGCAGAGGAGAACCTTGTCAGTGCCCGGCTGGGGAGTCAGCTCATGTGGGAAAGTGGGGTTGCTGAGCACTCTCGTTCGGACCTTGAAGAGATATTTGCAGGTCGGGACCTGGAGCTGCGGCCATATGTCAATCGTACGTATCACGGATTCCAGGGGTCCTTGGGGACCGATGAAACAGAGCTGCTGCTGCAGCTTCTTGCGCTCTACCTCACCGACCGGCGTGAAGATGAGGAAGCCTTCGATACCGTCCGCAGAAATATCAGAACACAGCTGCAGAATCAGGAGGCTAATCCGCAGTTTCAGTGGTCGAAGCGCCTGACCCAACTCTTGTGGGATGAGAATCCGCGGATGATGCCGCTGACCTCTGACAGACTCGAGCAGTTCGATATGGCCGCCGCGCACTCGGTGTTCAACGAGCTGTTTTCAAATCCGGGGAGATTTACCTTTGCATTTGTCGGTGATATAGATCCGGCCGCGTTGCGCCCGCTCGTCGAGGAATACCTGGCTGCCATTCCGGGCGACCCGGTGAAAAGCGAAGTCACCGACCACGGTGCGCGTTACGGCAGTGGCCTGCGGCGGGATACAGTGGAGGTCGGTGTCGCTCCCCAGAGTCTCGTCGGGATCGTGTTCCACGGAGATATGAACTACTCGCGCGAGGAAAACTACCTGCTTCGTTCGCTCGGAGAGGTCGTCCGGCGCAGGATGCAGGAGTACCTGCGCGAAGAACTCGGCGCGGTGTACACCTCCTTCGCCGGCGCATCCCCGGCGCAGCGACCATGGGAGCGCTACGTGCTGCAACTTATTTTCGGCACCGATCCCGGGGAAGCGGAGGAGCTTGCCGGCCTCGTGCTCGAAGAGCTGCGGCGGATCAGCGAAGGAGAGCTCGACGAGCAGTACGTGAGCCGTACCCGTGAGGTGCAACGAAGTAACTACGAGGAAGGCATGCGCGAAAACAGCTTCTGGATTCAGAATCTGGTCGCGCTGCACCGCGCCGATCGCGACCTCACCGAGCTTCTCGACTATACTGAGCTTGTCGACGGATTGACCCGGGAGCGCGTTATCGAGGCAGCCGGGCGATACATCGACCTTCAAGAATTCGTGCAGGTAATTCTTATGCCGGCACGGCAGGAGGAATAGTCTGCTTTAACGCACCGAGTGATATGTCTCCTCACGGTCGCGCGAGTATATCAGCTGCCAGAGCTGCGTATTTCGGGTCCGGAATGAGGCGGCACAGGAGAGCAGGAAGTACACCCACATGCGGCGAAAGCGTTCATCGTAGCTCTGCGCCAGTTCGGGCCATGCTGCGGTGAAGTTCTCGTGCCAGGCACGAAGGGTTTTGGTGTAATCAGGCCCGAAATTGTGCATGTCCTCCAGGATGAAATGTTCGCGCGCGGCCGGATCTATCTGGCAGAGTGCGGGAAGCTTCGAGTTGGGAAAAATGTAGCGGGCGACCCATCGGTCACGGCTGCGAATGGGCTTGTTGTTGCCGATGGTGTGAAGCAGATGCAGGCCGCCTTTTACCAGGCGTTCGTTTACAACCTGCATGTAGGCAGGGTAGTTTTTTACTCCCACATGTTCGAACATTCCGATTGAAAGAATCCGGTCGAAGGTTCCCTCCACGTCCCGGTAATCGCACAGGCGAATCTCGAGTGGAAGCTCGCGCACTGACTCACGAGCCAGATTTGCCTGCTGTTCCGAGACGGTGACCCCGAGACCCTGTATGCCATAGTGCTCGGCTGCGTACTTGAGGAAACCACCCCACCCGCAGCCTATGTCGAGCACGCGCATTCCGGGCTCAAGTCCGAGTTTGCGGCAAATAAGATCGAGTTTCGCCTCCTGCGCTTCGTTGAGGTCCGAGGCATTGCGCCAGTAGCCGCATGAGTAGATCATCCGTCGGTCGAGCATGCGCCGGTAGAGTTCGTTGCCGATGTCGTAGTGATGTTTTCCGATTTCATACGCACGGCGACGGGCGCCGCGGTTGGGAATTACCTGCGACAGATAGAAGCCGGCAAGGCGTGCGGCAAGAAGGGGTTGCCGGGAAATCTGCCGCTCACCACCGGACTGCAGGATTTTCACGATTGTTGTCTCGAGATCTTCGCTGTCCCACTCACCGTCCATGTAGCTCTCACCGAATCCGAGAGAGCCCTGGCGGAGCACCCGCTCATACATAGCGGGATTATGTACCTGTATGTCCCACGGTCGTGACCCGTTAATTTCGATATCGGCGGTGGACACCAGCCGCTTTACGATACTTTCAGCACCCATGGAATCCCCCTTGTACCTAACGAAACAGGAGTTCGGTGATGTGTAAAGGGTAAAATCCCGGCTTAAACCTACTGTTTCACTTCTCCCTTGTTTCCTTATGGCTACTTTTCGTTTTCGAGCGGCAGTACCTTGTCCGCATCGGAAAGTCGTGCGGCGACCGTCTTACGCTGGTGCCACATCGGGTAGGGTACGCTGGGGCGTGAAGCCTTTTCGATACGACTGATCTGATCCTGTGTCAGCTCAAGCTCCATTGATGCGAGGTTATCCGAAAGCTGCTTACGGGTGCGGGCACCGATAATCACACTGGCTACACCTGGGCGGGTCATGAGCCATGCGAGCGAGATCTGCGCGGCCGAAGCCCCATGCTCTTCGCCGACTTTTACAAGTGCGTCGACTGTCTTCCACAGACGTTCGTAATCATCCACCGGGGGCTCATCCCATTCGGACAGATGCCTGCCGGTTTCCGGCTGCCGGTCCCGACGATATTTCCCGGAGGTAAGTCCTCCGGAGAGCGGGCTCCATACGAGCATGCCCATGCCTGCGTCGATTGCGGCGGGCAGAAGTTCCATTTCCACGTCCCGGAACGCCGGGCTGTAAAAGTTCTGCGTCACCACGAAGGGCGGCAGGTGTTCGCGCTCCGCGATCCCGAGTGCCTTTACCATGTGCCATGCCGACCTGCATGCCTACTTTGGTGGCGATCAGAACGTCGTTGAGCGAATCTCCGAGCGCCTTCCCGAGAATTCGCTCGGATTCGCCCGAAGAGTACACGTCGGCAGTGTCAAAAAGATTGACACCGGCGTCCCGGCTCAATGCAATCAGCTCGCGCGCTTCATCGACAAGCGTGCCGCCGACGTTGGCGAAGAACCCGCCGCCGCCGAAGGTCATTGTTCCAAGCGTTAAGGGGGAAACCATCAGTCCCGAATTTCCCAGTCTCTGGTATGTCATATGCTATTCTCCAAATATTCAGTTGCAGATGGTGTGATCGTAGCACTGAATCATGGTTAAATGGAATTTATCGATCGGTGCTTCCGGCTACCGTAGATCTAGCGTAAATCGAGAGAATTCCTGGACAGTGACGAGGTGTGATCCATTATCACAGGCGTAATACCGGGCTATTGTGTACCGGTGACATATATATATAAGGAGTATTTCAGTGGAAAATTTCAAGTTTTGCAGCCCGACGGAGTTCGTTTTCGGCAAGGATACAGAGGAAGAAACCGGAGAACTGCTTGCAGGCTACGGTGCGAAGAAGGTGTTTCTTCACTACGGCGGCGGCTCGATCAAGAAAAGCGGTCTTTATGACCGGGTTGTAGCAAGCCTCAAGAAAAACGGAATCGATTACGTCGAGCTCGGCGGTGCGAAGCCGAACCCTGTCGATTCGCTCGTCTATGAAGGTATCGATCTCTGTCGCAAAGAGGGCTGCGACTTTATTCTCGCAGTCGGTGCCGGCTCGGCGATCGACTCGGCGAAGGCAATTGCGGCCGGCGTGAAGTACGATGGCGACTTCTGGGATTTCTTCGACCGGAAGGCGAGTATTGCGGACGCGCTGCCGGTCGGCGTTGTTCTTACCCTCCCTGCCGCAGGAAGTGAAGGTTCGGTCGCGACTGTCATAACCAGGGAAGATGAAGGGCTCAAGAGGGGGACCGGCTCGGACCTGCTGCGTCCGAAATTTGCAGTCATTAACCCGGAACTGACCTATACGCTTCCGATGTGGCAAACCGCAGCGGGTGTTGTCGATATGATGTCGCATATTCTTGAACGATACATATCAAAGTCAAAAGACGTCATTCTTACCGACCGGCTCTGCGAAGCGACGTTGATCTCGGTTATGGAGGCCGCACGCACGATTACCAAAGACCCGAACAACTATGAGGCGCGGGCAACGGTCTGCTGGGCAGGCACTATCGCGCACAACGGCATTCTTGGTGTTGGTCGCCAGGAAGAATGGACTACGCATGGACTCGAACACGAGCTGAGCGCCCTTTACGACATGACCCATGGTGCGGGACTGGCGGTCATGTTCCCTGCGTATATGGAATACACGCTGGAAGAGGACGTTGAGCGCTACTACCGTCTCGCCACGAAGGCGTTGGGAGTACCCGAAAACCATTACGACAAGAAAGCGGTTGCGATGGAGGGAATCAAACGTCTCAAAGAGTTCTTCAGCGAAATTGGCATGCCGATTACTCTTAAGGAAGCCGGCGCGAGAAAAGAGGATATTCCCAAACTCCTGCAGACCCTTGAGAAGAACCAGGGGCGCGAGTTCGGCACGTTCATGAAGCTCAACCTCGATGACGCGAGACGAATCTACGAAATGGCGTGGGAGTAGATGGGCTTTTGAGAGCTGATACCGCAACAGACGGACAGTACATCTGCCTCTACCGCGGGCCGAAGGCCTCCCATGTCCTGCGCTATCACCCGGGGCGGGTCTTTCACACAAAGGACGGGGCTATAGAACTCGGAGAGTCTCTTTCGTTCGGGGATGTAGTCACATCACATACCGGGGTGCAGTTCCACGTGCTGCGACCGAATACTTCGCAGCTCATGTTCGCTGTTAAACGGCAGACGACAATCGTGTACCCGAAGGATGCAGGGCTTATCCTGCTTGAACTCGGCATTACCGCCGGCATGCATATTGCGGAAGTCGGTTCAGGATCCGGAGCGCTGTCGGTCGTGTTTTCCCGGATCATCGGAAACGAAGGGCGGGTCTTCTCCTTTGAACGCCGGCACGATTTTCACCGACTCGCCAGGCGTAACCATCGTGCCATGAGCCCGTTCGAAAATGTCGAGTTTGAATACCGGGATGTCGCGCAGGAGGGATTCGGCGACATTACCGTCGACGCGCTGTTCATAGACGTTCCCGAACCCTGGGATATCGTCCCCGCAGCCTCCCGCGTACTGCGTCCCGGTGCCTCTGTGGGAAGCATCTGCCCCAACGTGGAACAG
>CAZMEV010000153.1:0-6119 GCA_964565375.1 uncultured Spirochaetaceae bacterium | reverse complement strand
AACTTTACCTTACGGAAGAACAGCAATCGAAAGCGCCATAACAAACAGTGCCACGGTTTCGACAATACCTACGACGAACAGGTAGTTACCAAAGCCTTTTCCCGTTTCCGCTAACGCATCCGAGGCGCCGGCGGCAGCCTTTCCCTGAAACCATGAGGACATGCCCATTGCGATACCACCGAACAGTCCGATTCCAAGCAGGAGGCCCGGATCCCCGCCTGCTTCAGAAGCTCCCTCGAGCTGACCCATGAGAATAAACCCGTACAGGGTCTGGGTCAGCGGAGCACCAACGAAAACGAGCAGAAGGAACGGCGCAGGCCTGTTCTGCAGAAAACAGCGCTTCCAAGCCCCGATCGTCGCCATACCGGCTGTTCCGGTACCAAGTGCTGAACCCATCGCCGCGAATGCCAGTGCGGCTCCTACCGACAGTAGTCCGTAATCAATATCCATGATATTCGCTGTCTCCTTATCCCTTTGTGCGAAATAAAATCTCTTCTAACACTCTCCGAGGTCGGCCTCGAAGAAAAGTTCACGTATTATATCGGAACGGCTTGTAATCCGAACCGGACCATTCCATCCCCAATGCCCCGGAGAACTCGAGCATATTCAAACGCACTCCATGCACCAGAACGCTTAAGCCTCCCATGGCAAGATTCAGGGTATGACCGAAGAGAATAATCAGAATCGCCACCGGCAATCCGAGCCCCTCTCCAGCCATTGCTGCAAGCTGATTCGTAGCGGCTGCTATTTCAACGCTTGCGAGCCCGACGGCAAACAACCGCAGATAACTCATGGTATCGGCGAAGGCATTAATACCGTCCAGAGCAGTCGATATTAATGTTGTAAAGTTCAATCCACTAAGCAGGCCACGGAAGAAGTTGCCTTCCTGATTGCTGAAAAAGATAACCGCCAGAATTCCACCGAGGATCAGATACAGAGAAACCGGCAGAAACGGATACTGTTCTTCACTGATAACGAGCGTCAAAGCAAGATTGAACATACCCGCAAGTACAGCAAGCCATCCCAGCTCAGCGACCGCTTTGAGTTTATGCGGCCCCGCCAGCTCCCGCAGCATATTCCATATGCGGGCAAGCGCGAGATGAATGAGCGCAAGCACGAAACACACGGCAATTACCGCGTCAATACTGCCCGGTTCAAACGCAAACAGATTGGGAACAACCCAGCTGTTGAACGGAGGCATCTCGGCGATAGGTTCATAGCCGAACCACACACCGCTCATCGCTCCCCAGATAATTGTTGCCGCTCCCATAACGATAAGCAACGGTAGACCGACTCCCGCAGATTCTCCACGCACCTTCTTTCGAAGCGCGAGTCCACCGCCGGCCAGCACCAGAAGAACTCCGTATCCGGCGTCGCTGAGGATCATCGCGAAAAACACCGTAAGAAACAGCAGAAATGGAAAACTGATGTCCCGCTCACGGTAACCCGGTGTTGTGTTAATCAAATTGAACACCGGCTCGATAAGCCGCGACACCCCGCGTCGCTCGACAAGAACCGGAGGTTCTTCGTCCGGCTGCGGATCACGTACCAGCAATCCCCAGCCGTGCTCGCGAGCGTGCGATCGTACCGTCGAAACGTTCTTCTCCGGTACCCAACCGGCGAACCACAGGAGGGCCCCTTCTTCGTTCATTCCGGAACGGACCTGTTCGAACTCAATCTCCTGGTCAACCCGCTCGAGCTCGGAAGCAAGCGTTCCGCGGCACGCAGAAAAACCCTGAATCTCCCGTGCTATTACTCCTGACCGCTCGCGGAGTTCGCCGATTTCCGCCTCGACTTCGCTGAGTGTGCGATTGGGGCGGGGATAGTTTCCCTCCGGCAGGATTTCATCCTCCGGCGCGATTACGAGTTTGTGCACTCGCTCCTTCGACTCATGTACTGTGAAGACGCTGCCCGGCGCCGAGAATTGCCCTGCTTGCTCCGCATTCAGGACGTACAGAGCCGTTTTTAATCCGGTCTGATCGATTGTCTCCAGATCATCCGGCGAAACATCTTCCCAGGGGGCAATCTGTTCAGCCTCGATTTCGAGCCGCTGCATACGGTCTTCGAGTTCACGCGATTCCTCCGAGAGTTCAAGAATTCGATCAACCAGCTCCTGTGCATCCCAGTCATGCTTAGGCCGTTGCTCGGTATCAGTTTCGGGTAATATACGCAATGCACGCTGAACCCGCTCCCTGTGCGAACGCAACTCTGCAAGCCGATCCGAGTCTGCGGATTTTACGGTGACATGTACCGTGCCCAGGGAACCAAGCTGTTCTGTAATCTGTTGCCGTCTCGAGGCCAGGCCAAGGACGTGAACCCGCTTCATCGGAACTATCATGACCCCTCACCCCTCGTGAGCTTGTTCTTGGATATCTTCCCCCGCACAACAGCAGCGGTCTGCTGATCGCCGAGATAGATGCGAATCTTTCGAATATTTTCCTGCGTTTCGGGAATCTTGATCTTCTCAAAAAGATTTACGCGCTGACTGGTAATACGCAGTTCCTCTCCGATGATTTCAAGCTGCCGATCGAGCACCCGGATTTCCGCATCCGCCGAAAGAAGGTCCTTGAGACGTTCGATTCCGGCATCCACCCAGAGCGGGTACGCATAAAGGTCGTACTCGGCAACACTGAACTCAAGTTCCTTGAAAACCGGGATATCTATACCGGCGATGTTACCTGTCTCTGTAACTACCCGCTCAACGGTCAGGAGACGCTCTACATGGAGATCTTCGGCGAAAACAGCGATCCACGGTTCCAGGTTCCGGCTTAACTCATCCCTCCGGCCGGCAACCTCGCGCTTCTTCTGTTCCACCTGCCGGATAACCATCTGCAGCTGCTGTTTCTTCAACTGCAGGGTCGGTAGATAGCGCTTAAAGCGCTTGAGCATATCGTTCTGACGTTTGAGCTCATTTTTGGTGAGCTTGACATCAGCCATAGTTATGCCGACTCCTCTTCGCTATCCGATTTCTGTGGCCAGAACTTATTGAGAAGTTCAGTTCTGAGCCCGGTCTCATCCGGGTCAAAACACTCGGCGAGGATTTCCCATCCTCGGTCGAGCGCTTCCTCGAGGGGAATGTTAACGCTCAAATCCATCATACGGTTTTCAAAAATCTCACCGTACTTCAGCAGCTTGTTATCCCATTCGCTCATTCGGAATCCCATTGACTGCTTTTCTACACTTTCCCTTGAGTTCGCGTAGAGCCGGATCATACCGTCCATGAGCGCGCGATGGTCTTCGCGTGTATCCTTGTTGACCATCTGCTTCAGACGGCTCAGAGATCCGAACGGCTCGATTCGGCTGTTGCGAAGATAATACTGTCCCTCGGTAATATAGCCGGTGTTATCGGGCACCGGATGGGTAACATCGTCACCGGGCATTGTCGTTACACCGAGTGTCGTAATCGACCCCGCACCCTCGAAGTCAACAGCTTTTTCGTAACGGGAGGCGAGCTGACTGTAGAGGTCACCGGGATACCCGCGGTTCGACGGAACCTGTTCCATGGTAATGGCGATCTCTTTCAGACTGTCGGCGAAGTTGGTCATATCGGACAGCAGTACCAGTACCCGCTTGCCCTGAAGGGCGAATCGCTCCGCGATTGCAAGGGACATGTCCGGCACCATGAGACATTCAACGATGGGGTCGCTGGCGGTATGCACGAAGAAGATCGTGCGATCCATGGCGCCACCTTCTTCAAGTACGTCACGGAAATAAAGGTAATCGTCGTGCTTCAGTCCCATCCCGCCGAGGATGATAAGATCTACTTCTGCCTGCATCGCGATTCGGGACAGGAGCTGGTTATACGGCTCACCGGAGACCGAGAAAATCGGCAACTTCTGACTTTCGACAAGCGTATTAAACAGATCGATCATGGGAATTCCGGTGCGAATCATATTGCTCGGAAGAATACGCTTACTCGGATTAACCGAGGGCGTTCCGATTTCGATCATGTTATCCTCGAGCGCCGGACCGTTGTCCCGCGGGCGGCCGCTTCCGTCGAAGATTCTGCCCATGAGATTATCGCTGAAACTCACCTGCATGGGATGCCCGAGAAACTGCACTTCATCGCCGGTGGAAATACCACGGCCACCGGAGTAGACCTGGAGACTCACCTGCTCACCGTTAAGTCGGATGACCTCCGCAAGGCTTCGGCCGTACCGGCCGGTAACCGTAGCGAGTTCCCCGTAGCGGACGTCGCGGGCGGTAACCGTAATAACGTTTCCCGCGATTTTCTGTATCTGACTATAGATCTTCTTCATACCTTCACACGCCTTTCGTTATTGCTTAGCTCGATCCTGAATCAACCGGCAGTAGCCTGGGCCTCCGCCTCACGAGTGATTTTTTCGGCCTTCGGATCCATACCCGACTTACGCTGATCGAGGAGTTCCCGGACCTTTTTTTCCGCACTTCGGAACTCATCGGTGTCCCACTCGACACCGTTGTAGTCGATAAAGCGCTGGCGAAGCTGGTTAAAGAACACCCGGGCCTCGTCCTTATTCGGAAGGTCGAATTCAGCGGCAAGGATCTCGAAAACCTGCCGGAACACATGGCGCTGCCGGTCAATGGTAACCGCACCGTCGACCGGGTCGAAGCTGTTCTGCTGAATGTAGACCGAATCGAGGAACTCACTTTTCTGATACACGATGTAGTCGTCGAGACTCGTGCCTTCCTCGCCGACGACCTTCATCATCTGGCTCACTTCGTCGCCCTGTTCGAGAATTGTTCGGCAATACTCGGTAAGCCCCGTATCTATTGCACCGGGATACTTGCTCCAGCTTTCGAGCGGATCAATGGAAGGATACTTACGGGCGTCGCTTCGTTCGCGTGATAGACCGTGAAATGCCCCTACGACCTTGAGTGTCGCCTGCGTAACCGGCTCCTCGAAGTTACCACCGGCGGGACTTACCGTACCCCCGATAGTAACCGAGCCGGTGCTACCGTCCTTGAGCCGCACCAGACCGGCCCGCTCGTAAAACGAAGCAATAACGCTTTCGAGATACGCGGGAAAAGCCTCTTCACCCGGAATCTCCTCGAGACGGCCGGACATCTCGCGCATCGCCTGCGCCCACCGGCTCGTGGAGTCGGCAAGCAGGAGAACGTTCAGGCCCATCTGCCGGTAGTACTCCGCGATAGTCACCGCCGTGTAGACCGATGCTTCACGCGCGGCGACCGGCATGGAGCTTGTATTACAGATAATAACGGTTCGTTCCATGAGGGTTCGGCCGGTTCTCGGGTCGGTCAGTTCGGGAAACTCCTGCAGGGTTTCAACGACCTCACCGGCACGCTCACCACAGGCAGCCACGATAACGATATCGACGTCGGCATGGCGACTCGTAATCTGCTGAAGAACGGTCTTGCCGGCTCCGAAGGGACCCGGGATACAGTATGTACCCCCACGCGCAACCGGGAAGAACGTGTCGATAAGACGAACCTTTGTTACCATCGGCTCCTGCGGCTTAAGCCGCTCTTCGTAGCGTTGTATCGCGCGCTTTACCGGCCACTCGAACACCATGCTGCAGCTGTGAGTATTGCCCTGTTCGTCTTCGACTTCCGCTACCGTATCGTTGACGGTATAGGAGCCGGCAGATGCGATTTTTTTGACGGTAACCGTTCCCCTTTCGTTAAGAGGCACCATAATTCGGTGATCGAAAATGCCTTCCTTGACAGTTCCAAGCGTGTCGCCGCCTTCGAGCGTTTCTCCTTCTGAAACGGAGGGAGTAAACTCCCACTTTGTCGTCGAATCGAGCGGGTCGAGATAAACGCCCCTGTCGAGAAAGAACCCGAGCTTTTCGGCAAGCTCGGGAAGCGGATTCTGCAACCCGTCGTACACCTGCCCGAGCAGTCCCGGCCCGAGCTTCACCGCAAGCAGCTCGCGGGTAAACGAAACCTCGTCGCCTACTCCGATTCCTCCGGTATCCTCGAAAACCTGCATCTCCGCCCTGTCACCGGTGACACGGATTACCTCGCTCTTCAGCGTCGTTTCTCCGACGTGGATAAATCCCACTTCGTTCAGCGACACATCCCCGTCGACGGTCACGGTAACCATGTTTCCGTTGACGCCTAGTACATGTCCTTTTGTTTCCGCCATGCTCAATTCACTCCGCTTGCATTCGTCGACG
>CAZMEV010000152.1:0-6162 GCA_964565375.1 uncultured Spirochaetaceae bacterium | reverse complement strand
GCCTCCATTCGATGCGGCGCCTCCATTCGATGCGGCGCCTCCATTCGATGCGGCGACAGGCATACCGGGAACGGCCAGCAGCATGCCGCCGATACACAGGACAACCAGCACGTGCCGGACGCATACAGTTGCCATGGAAGCGAGGCGGCACGCCGCTGCCCGCACGCAGCTTCTCATCACATGCATAGAGTCGGGCTGGACCGGGCCTCTCCCGGGCCGGACGGGACCGATCCCGGGCTGGGCCGGGCCTCCCCGGTTAGAGCTGCCGGCCATGGTCCCGCCTCCGAGTTCTCATCGCCGCCTTGCGCACCGCATTAGCCACCCGTGACGGGCGGAACGGTTTCACGACGAAGTCCTTTGCCCCGAGCTGTATGGCACGGATAATCATCGCTTCCTCATCGATGGCGCTGCACATGACGACGCAGGCGTGAGGGTCTTCCGTCATAAGCCGCTCGAGCGCTTGAATGCCGTCCATTTCCGGCATGGTGATATCAAGTACGACCACATCGGGCCTGGCGGTGCGATACAGTTCGAGCGCCTCACGCCCGTTCGCCGCCTCGCCCACGCACCTCATCTGCGCAGAATGTATCGCCTCGCGTACCGCCTCTCGCATGAACGGCAGGTCATCGACGACAAGAACCCGTACCACCGCCGTCTGTTCCTATTCCCCGACCTGGGCCGGCTGCCATGTCGAGCGGAGGTAGGATTCTATGAACCGGTCAAGATCGCCGTCCATAACCGCTTGCACGTTTCCGGTCTCCTCTTTCGTTCGGTGGTCCTTCACCATTGTATAGGGCTGAAAGACATAGCTTCGAATCTGACTGCCCCACGCAATATCGTGCTTCTCGGCGGCATTCTCGGCGCGTTCGGCCTCCCGCTGAGCACGGTAGTATTCGTACAGCCGGCTGCGGAGCATTTTCATTGCCATTTCACGGTTTTTATGCTGGCTGCGCTCGTTCTGGCACTGCACAACAATTCCGGTCTCGAGGTGCGTCATTCGCACCGCGCTGTCGGTCTTGTTAACATGCTGCCCACCGGCTCCCTGGGCACGATACGTGTCAACCCGGAGCTCGTCGGGCTTAATATCAACCTCAATAGTATCGTCGATAACCGGAGAGACGTACACCGAAGCAAAGCTCGTGTGGCGCCTGCCGCTCGAGTCAAAAGGAGAAATGCGCACGAGCCGATGCACGCCGGTTTCACCTTTCAAATATCCGAAGGCTTTCGCTCCGGTAACCTGAAGCGTAACCGATTTCACACCGCCCTCGGCTTCGAGAAACTCGAGCGTCTCGTACTTATAGCCACTCGACTCGAGCCAGCGCGTATACATGCGAAGCAGCATGCTCGCCCAGTCACAGGCTTCAGTACCGCCGGCGCCCGAGTGGATGGTAAGAAAGGCGTCGCTGTCGTCATGCTCTCCCGAGAGAAGGACCGAGATACGATACTTCTCGTAGCGCTGCGCAATATCCTCGAGTGTCTGCTCCACATCCGAGGCGGCATCCTCATCGCCTTCTTCGCGAGCCAGTTCGAGCATCTCCACCGCATCGCCGATCTCCGTTGCAAGTTCATTCCACGGCTCAATCGTCTCCTTCTTGCGTGTGAGCTCGGTCATTACCCGTTGCCCCTCTTCAGGGTCATTCCAGAGATCGGGCTGACCACTGCGCTCTTCTAACTCCTGGATTTCTCTATGGACCCGTTCAGGGTCAAAGAGACCTCCTTGTACTTTCGATTTCATCACGAAGGCGCCTGGCCCGTTCATATACTTCTTCAAACATAGTGCCCTGAAGTATAAAATAGACTCGGCACGCTCGACCAGCCGGCTGTTAAACTTGGGAAGCCGCAGGGCCGGCCCCAGGGGTTCAAGGCGAAACACGCTAGGCTGGCCCCAGCAGCTGCCCCGGCGGTTCAAGGCAGAACACGCCGGGCGACCCAGCGGTTCATGGACGGCCCGGGTTTTGCCGATTACTGTATATGGAATGAAGTCAGCCATTTCTTCGACGAACATTTCTTCGCCAGATTCTGTGCGCGTGCTCTTTATGGTAGGAGCAATGGCGCTTGCACTGGGCTCACCGGTCACGGCTTTTGCAGACGAGGCACCGGAGGTTCATGCCGCAGCCGGCGAGGACGGTATCCGGATCGAAGTGAGGGATTTCGATCCGGAAGAAAGTCTTGTAGTCCTGCGCGGCCTCGAGCCGATGACCTCCCCGGCAGAACTCGAACAGGCTACCGAGGTAACCCGGCTTGAGCCGGGAGAGCAAGCCTATGTAGATACCGCTCCAGCCGGGCTTCCCTGGTACTATGCCGTCGTAGCCGAATCTGAATTGCAGGCGGATGACCCGGACCTTCGCGCAGGGGACAACGTGACAGTCGAGGCGGAACGTAGACCGCTTACCGCGCAGGCGGCCGGCATGACACCGGAGGCCGAAGACAGACCGCGCCGAGGCA
The DNA here is from genome assembly GCA_964565375.1 of uncultured Spirochaetaceae bacterium. Classification (GTDB taxonomy): domain Bacteria; phylum Spirochaetota; class Spirochaetia; order DSM-27196; family SKKC01; genus SLAN01. The sequence goes on along the minus strand of CAZMEV010000152.1, from coordinate 3,717 downwards.
GACCCCTTCCTCGGCTCAATCCCGACCACAGCGCGATAACCGGAGCGCCGCTGCCGCCGTCCGCGCTTCCTCGCGTCACCCGTCGGGAGGTAGCCCCCGAAACCGAGGCTGCTATCGAGCGCCTTCTCGAGCGCGCGCCGGAAGGAGAGCGGCACAAGCCGGAGGCCGTCAGGCTCGAGCATGAAGAAACGGGTGAACGTTCCCATCACCACGAAACGTTGCGACAGATCGTCAGAGCTACAATCGAGCAGGAGCGCTGGGACGAGGCGATCGACTATCTGAACGCGCTTCGCGCCCTCTCGCTTTCACCGTCTGAAGAGCAACACGCCCTCTTCTACCTCGGTCAGGCGCACTACTTTCGCTCGGCCTACCGACAGGCGGTACTGTATCTTCTGCAGGTTAATGAAACGCTCTATTCCGAGAGTCGGCCGTTCATAGATGCCGCATTGAACGCGCTCGCCGCCGGGAACGGGCGCCGGTGAACACCAGCCCGCTCTACTCTCCGTCCATGCGCAACTCAAGGTACAGCTCGCGCTCTTCGCCCGGATCGAGTGCGAGTTCCCAGCGAGGTACAAGGCAGGAACTCTGATAGATCACCTCCGGTTCTCCGTTCTCGCCGACCGAAACGGTACGAACCGGCAGACTCCAGCACTCGGTCGGTTCGAACACTGAGAGGCTCAAGTCGAGCTGATTCTTGAGATCTTCGAACACCACTGTTCCGGCATGCTCGAAAACATGTTTTTCCGGGTCCACTTCACTGATCGCACCGTTCGGTCTCTCGTAGCCCGACGGCGGGCGACGCGCCATGTTCTTGCGGGCACTTGCCGGGTCCGCTTCCGGTCGGACATGAACGCGAAGCGCATCGACCTCATCGGAAGCAAAAGAAAGGTTCACCTCGCATCCGTACCACCGCTCGAGTCGCTGTGACCCTGAATTGGCGATACGGGTCTTGAGCGTAACCTTGTTCCGTTCGAAGCGGTACTCCTTGCGAAGCGTGACTGTCGTGTCCGCCACCTCAACGCTCGCGCTCAATACGAGAACACCATCTTCGCGGTTATATTCGGCGACATCATAGAGCGTATTGCAGAGATTATTCAGGTCGATGGTTTCCTCATAGACCCGCCCCGACTCAAAGTCATCTATCGTCGACTCAGGCCGGAACAGATGATCAATAAAGGACTTTCGCCAGTACCGGTCGACATTCGCCGTGACGTCGAGATCGTCGTGATACCGCTCGCGCACACGGGTCATAGTATCGAGGTAATTCCATGGCCGGGCGAGATAATCGAGTTCGAACAGTGCTCCCGACTTTCGGTGAACGTAGGCGTTTATTTCCTGTCCCTGATACAGATATTCGTCGACCCCGTCCATATCGAAGTCCACCTTAATAATGGACGGAATAAAGATTCCTTTTTCGCGGGTAACCTTCTCAGCTTCAATAAGCGAGCTATAGGCCGCCTTTCGCAGGTAATTGCGATATATCCCACCGGGCTTGCCGTGCCAGTACGCCTGGTGACACTGGCCTTTCCACAGTTCATGCCGTGCTGCCTGCTTGCGGTACTTGTCGCCACGTATCTGATTCACCAGCACGCATGTGTACTGCATCTTCGCGTACAGAAGGTTGCTCTCGGGATAGCGGGTAAGAAACTGGCGAAAGAAACCGCCCGACAAGTAGCCATTCTGTTCGCGCGGAACGTTCATGCGCTCCTTCAGGCCCATCAGATACTGCTGGCGGTCGGGATGCAGCGACCACAGCGTCATTTCCTCGTACGAGGTGGCAGGAAAATAATAGCGTTTCCGCTCCCGTGCCCGCCGTGAATATCGCCACGGCGTCGTCGGACTGATCCAGTCTCTGTTTTCCTGAACAAGCTTCAGAAAGCGCTCAATCCAACGGTCATCGTATCCGGCCTTGTTGCCGACGGCGCCGTAGCGGTTTCCGTCGAACATGAGCGAAATAACGGCGCCCGGCTGCTCACGGCCTATTTCCGCAAACTCCTCAATGAGGTCAACAGGGTCGCCGGTACCTACGCGCTCCTGCAACGAGGATCGCACAGGAAACACCAGAAGCGTTTTGCCCTGATCCTCGGTAAGGCACGGAAGCGAGAGCTCTTCCGACGGAACCCCGCCCGCGATCAGATTGTAGTCGTCGAGAAACACATACTCTATTCCACTGTTTCTCAGCGTGCTTGCAAGCGACGGCTCCCACACATGTTCGGTGATCCACGCACCTCGAGGCCGTCTTCCGAAGCGCTTGCGGATGAAGGTTGTCAGGCTTTCCACCTGACCGAGCCGGTCTTTCGCCGGAATAAGGCTGAAAACCGGGTCATAAAAAGCACCACCGATAAGCTCCACCTGCCGGCGCTGAACCATCTCCCCGATTACATCGGTGAACTCGGAATGCTCTGAGTCAAGCCATGAGAGCATGGTTCCCGAGTAATGCAGCGTAAGCGGAACGTCGGGAGTATTGTACAGAACACGCAGGAACGACTTGAACGAACGCTGGTACACCTGCTCGAAAACGTAACCGGGAGTGCCCACAGGGAGTGTATTTGTTGTGCCGAAGATTAAACTTACTGGATGCACGCTGCTGTTTTCCTCGTGAACACGGACAGACCCTTATAGATTGCGTTACGTAACGTCGACGGCAACGAAGCTGCGGATGCGATTGGTGTACGGCCGGACTCAAGACATTATCACTGCAGTCATGCAGCTGCAAGCAGCCATTTCACCCCTCCGAGTCCCGGCCACACCGAGGCGTCACCCCGAAGGTAAGCGGCGCCCGCCCCGCCGTCACAGCGAGCAGACGTGCCGCACGGTTCTCATCGCCGCTGAACTGCTCCCGAAACCACTCCAACGAATACTCTACAACCACATCCCGCGATTTTTCAGGATCATCCCAATTCCTGCGCGAATCCGGCTGTTCGGCTCGCGGCCGAAACAGCCGGTCACCAGGTTGCGGGACGGCAAACGACCCGCCCCAGGCAAGACCGGCCTGGTAGGCACGATGCGCGATAAGCAGTCCGAAATCGGGAAGCAGCGCCTCCTCCCCCGGAAGCGCATGCGCTCTCATACCCGACTCAAAATCGGTCATAGCGGCCTCAAAAAGAGCGCCGAGAGCATCCGCCTCTGCGGCAGGTGCCTCCGTGGAATTCCCCTCTCCCGCGCCCGCCTCCAGATTGGCCGTCGACAACCCGGAGGGTTCGGGCGCGACTATTTCCACATTCCGGTTCGACTCCGCTGCCGTCGATCCATCGTCCTCAAGCTCCAATTCATTCAAAGCAAGCGAACCGGAGTTCAGCTCGATACAGTCGGATGATTCCACCTCCTGCCGGTGGTTATCGGTATGTACGGGCATGCCGGTAACCGGCAGAAGCCCTGCCATAACCACGAGGGCGATCAGGAGCACGAGCGCTGCCTGCACCGCACGCTCACGCATGAACCGCACGCCCCGCACAATCGGCAGAACCCGCACAACCCGCCAAACAAGGAGCGCAACGAGAAGCGCCGGTATTCCGGCAAGAAGCATGGGAAGAACAGGATTGAAAAGCTCCACTGCTCGTTCGCTCAGAAGCGGCGGATCAGCAGGTGGACGGTCGAGCATGACCCATCGCTCACGGGAAATCCCCTGCGACGACAGCGCGGCCTCCAATGCTGTTTCGCTATGCATTCCCGGGCGGTCGCCGCCACCCTGTCCATCGCCACCCTGTCCATCGCCAC
>CAZMEV010000151.1:0-6273 GCA_964565375.1 uncultured Spirochaetaceae bacterium | reverse complement strand
TGAGCGGGCGCAACGGAAAGCCCGCAGGCGACGCCCGCCGGTCGGTCGAGGCTATGCAGCGTGTCGCCGGAAGAATCCGTTGCCGGTCGGGGCACGCCGAAATGAAGAGACAAGCATCGGGTCAGATTTCGGCTTCCCGTGTTCATCGGTCACGGGATTACCGCGCTTGTCGCCAAGCGGGCGGTTGCCCGTGGCGGTGGTGTAGCCGAGGTCTTCGGTGTCGAGAATGCGCACGCGCTCGCCCTCTTCGAAGGCGTCGTGAAGTTTGACGATGTGGTCAATGTCATCGGTGCCGAGCTGTTTGCGCTTGGAGCCGAGGCTCTTTTTTATCTTCTTCCAGAGGTCGGCGGCGTTAATCAGTTGCACTTTGCCGGCGCGGCCACCCACCATATCGCCGGGGAGCGGCTTGGTCCTTCGGCCTCGGAACCGGGATATGATCTGTTTTCGAGCTTATCGCAGGAGTCTGGTGGCTTATCACAGGAGTCCCTGACTCTTACACCGGTATACCCAGGTGCTCAACTCATCGTCTATCGAAATGCGGACTTTCAACATCACTTAAGAAGAGGATACGGGTTCAGTATCGGGGGAATATAGGATATTATAGTGATAACGATGAGTGAACGAACCGAGTCGGTCATTAACGAGGCACTCTCGCTTCCGCCGGTTGAACGAGCCGAGCTGATTGAGCGATTGTACGAGAGTATGCGCTCGGAGCGGGAGAGGGAAATCGAGCAGGCTTGGGCGCAGGAGTCAGAACGCCGGATCGACGAACTCCAGAGCGGGAAAGAATCGACCGTATCGTACGAGCAGATGAAGCGAGAGTTGTCCGCCGGTGACCGTTGAGTTCACAGCGAGTGCCCGAGACGAATGGCTCGAGGCGGTTCACTATTACAACGAGCAACGTGCCGGGTTGGGATATGAGTTCGTATTGGAGGTGGATCGGGCGGTTGAACGAATCACTGAATTTCCCGAAGCATGGACTAAGGTCGGTCCCCGAACGCGGCGAATACTACTGGACCGATTCCCTTACGGATTGCTCTACTGGCTTGAAGCTGATCGGATCGTTATAACTGCAGTCATGAACCTTCGACGAAAGCCAGAGGAGCGATCGTAATCGAGGCCGATCCTGTCCGTTTAACGAACCAACCACGCGGGCGGTAAAAGGCCGAACTGACACCGTCGTGTTTGTACCGTGTACTGAAGGTGGTGAGGCGAGATACTTTCGACCGTTTAACCGCTGAAGGTGATAGGACGGGTGGGGTTCCATGTGTCCGTCACTTACGTATACCGGTTGCAACCGTCGTTTCGATGGTTGCTCACGGGATGTCGAGAGGTCGAACTCAGTCGAGAAGCAAGAATCTACTCTTCGATAACGCACTATCACCGTCTCTGTCGCGACTGTTGAAGGATTACGGGCATGACGCTTCGCACGTACGAGAGCTCGGAATGCAGGCCTCAGTTGTTCGCCGAACAAATTGATGTAATCTGTCGGAAATGTGAAGGCGAGCCGATACGAGGTTGCGTGTTAACGATAACCGAAGAACACATTCGCATCCGGAATCTTCCGATTGAGTGACATAGCTGAAGATCAGTTTGTGCGACAGATCGCCGTCGGCACCGAAGGTCCGTATTGCCACATGGTCACGGATTAACAGTTCTCATTGTTTCGGACACGGCCTCGTCCGCGTGAGCGGGCGCAACGGAAAGCCCGGAGGCGACGCCCGCCGGGCGTGGCGATCGGCAGTGAGCCACACCAGCCCGGCGGAGGAGGACGAAGCCGGAGCCGGCAGGCTCGGGTTCGGCCGTAGCGGAGCCGAGGACTTGGAGTAGAGCACGCGACCCGGCCGGCATGCGGCGGAGCGACGAGACAAGGCGGATGCCGGTCAGCCGCGGCTATGCAGCGGATCGCTCGAAAAACCCGTCACCGGTCGGGGCACGCCCAAACCAAGAGACAAGCTTCGGGTCGGGTTTGGGGTGTCCCTTTTTGTCGAGGCTGATGTTGCCCGCCTCGTCGCGAAGCGGGCGGTTGACCGTGACGGTGGTGTAGCCGAAGTCTTCGGTGTCGAGAATGCGAACGCGCTCGCCTTCTTCAAAGGCGCCGTGAAGCTTCACGATCTGGTCGATGTCGTCTGCGCGCGCTTATGCTCTTCTCAACGATCGTGACACTAACGTGCCTGAAACCATCGGCCATGCACTAACGAACTACTCGATTTATCCGATTCGATGGAGTAACCGCGAATCGGTCTTGAACGAACTGGCGTCGTGAGCCGTTGTGCTCGTGAGTGCGCGCAAAATAGCGGCGTACGAGTCTCGACTGGGGCACGGTGCTCTTGCGCACGACATTAAGGGACTCGTAGATGTGTGTTCCGGCGATGGGAACACTATGGCGGTGGCAGGTTTGCCGGCAATCGGTCTCGATTCACTCATTTGAACTCTTCTCGCTTACACCGGTATCCCCGGTGCTTAACTCACCGTCTATCGAAACGGGGTACTTTCAACATCAATCTAAGGAGAGCACATGGGTTCAGTATCGGGAAATATGGGCTATTATGGTGATGACGATGAGTGAACGAACCGAGTCGGTCATTAACCACGCACTCTCGCTTTCTCCAGTTGAACGAGCCGAGCTGATTGAGCGATTGTACGAGAGTATGCGCTCGGAGCGGGAGAGGGAAATCGAGCAGGCTTGGGCGCAGGAGTCAGAACGCCGGATCGACGAACTCCAGAGCGGGAAAGAATCGACCTTAAGAGGCATATTCTCCGCGTCCTTGAGCTTCGGGTCGGGTTGAGGCTTTCTCTTCTTTTCGGTCACCGGATTGCCGCGCTCATCGCGAAGCGGGCTACTGGTAAAGACGTGGTTGTCAGCGTGGAAAAATGGTACCATACTCTTATGAGCATCGCGGAGAGAATAGCCCGAGAGATAGGTCAACTTCCGCCGGAAGAGCAGTCGGAGGTACTGGATTTCGTCGAGTTTCTCAAACAGCGCAAGGCCCGCAACGACGATGCGCAGTTCAAGGAGTTTTCTCTGAATGCAGCGATGCGGGGAATGGAAGAGGAGGCGGAACTCTACGGCGAGAGCGACATACATGAGCCGTTAAAGTGATACGTGATGGTGATCTTGTCGTATTCCGATTTCCGCAAGACCTTAGCGTCCTGGATCGTTTCGGACGGCGGCGCTCTATTCCCTTCGCTTTTCCTCGTACATCGCCATGTCCGCCTTACTGATGAGCGTCTCCAGGTTTCGACTGTCGTCGGGATAGATACTGAACCCGCCACTGACACTGACGGGGATTTCCCGTCCGTTTACGGACAGGGGCTTCTTCAGCTCCGCGATCAGTCGAAGCGCGACCTCTGTTATCTGCTCTTTCGACTTCAGGTCTGCCAGGGCTATCAGGAACTCGTCGCCACCCATACGGGCTTTCAGATCCTTTTCTTTCAGATGGTTTTCCATTCTGGAGGCGATGTTTCTCAACACCGCATCTCCGGTATCGTGTCCATGACTGTCATTTATTTCTTTGAACTTGTCGATGTCGATAAAAACGACGCCGATACAGTCGCCATTGGCATCTGCCCTGTTCCTTAGCCGGACGAACGAGTCCACAAAATGCTTGCGATTTGCAAGCCCGGTCAGTTTGTCGTGGTGAGCCTGGTACTCAAACTTCCTGAGCAGATATACAACAACGGCGATGAAGCCGACGAAGAGGACCGCCATGGATACGACGTTGATCATGAACAGGTATCGGTGACCGTCGATCTCGTCCTGCATCACCTGATCATTGTAGACGATCCCCACAACATAGGAGTTCCATCCCTGCTCGTTTTCCCGCGTGCTGGTCAATGCGGGAAAGAAGCGATAGCTGCGCTGTATGCCGTCAATGGTCTGTGTGCCTCGCTGCATCGCGTTGGTGCTGACTGCATCTCTGGCGAGCTTCTCTTCGAACTCCGGCACATCCGGGTTCAGGTACGGGCGTTTGGTGTTTCTGAGTTTAGCAACTCCCTGTCGCAGCGGCTCGACGCTGTAAAAGCCTATGTCTTCAACCAGCTCGTATTCCTGCGTCAACGACGTGGCGTCTTTGAACAGGTTCAGACTCTGAAAAGAGGGGTACCGTTCTTCAATACTGACACTCAGTTCGAACAGGTATTGATGGTCCAGAGCAGGCATATAGCTGTATTTCTTGATCTCCCCGGCTTGAGTTGAAAGGTCAAGTCTGTCGACCGCAAAGGTATCTCCTGCCATTCGTTCCCGCAGTATGGTGGCAAAACTGCCGAACTGGGAGAAGTCGAGACCCAGGTCATCCTGATATGTCGTCCGAATGATTTCCAGGTCCTGGTCCACAATGTAGATATCGTACCCCTGGAACCGCTCCTGCAGCGTCGCGAGATCCCACTCCATCACATCCGGATTGTCCTGGTATTTTGCGACCATCTGCTGTGAGTACTCTCGCATCTCCTGATTCAGCTGCTGTTCGGCGATCTGATAGGCATCGTTGATGTAGCTCACCGTCTGCAGGATATTCTTCTCAACGAGCTGTTGCTGATCGTAGTACTTCTTTTCTATCACCTCACGGATGCTCGTGTACTGGATCGAAAAGACATACATCATTATCAGAGCAATCAGGATCAGTAGTATGTACTTGCCGTTGCTCAGCAATTTTTCCAACCCACTTCCTCCACAAACTGAACTGCGGCGGAAGCGAAGTGGGAATGATCCCCGATGCCCCGCGGTCGCGTTCGGTAATTGCGAACCCGTTACAGAGTCGCTCCAGCCGGTCGTTCCGCCTGCGGTGATGATTGTATCGTGGACCGCTACTGAGGAGATAGGATCAATCGGTGCCCCTGAGCGGGAAATCGGTGCTGGTGTCAGGATGAGGCCTCCGACCAGTCTCGTTGGTGAGTGGGAGACGGAGGTCGATGCTTCGAAGGATTATGCCAACGGTTCGCCAAGTGAGCGGCTGCAGAAGCGGGCGAATCCTCTGTACCGCTATGGGCCAGAGCGCCGAGGACTTGGAGTATGCGGCGCGAGACGCGCAGCGCCGCATCCCACGCGACCCGGCCGGCGCGGGGTGGAGCGAGGGGGCGAGGCAGGTGCGGGTCGGCTGAGGTCAGGCAGCGTGTCGCGGAGCCGTCCGTTGCCGGCCGGGGCACGCCCAAGAGAACAGGATACCGTTACGGTAATCCGACTGCCTACGTGCTAGGCGAGTCTCGAAGCATTCGGATCGTGGAGGCGGTAGCGCTCGCTGACTCGTTCGGGACGGCCGGTGGCGTAGCAGTACGCGCAGCCTGCCGGGCATGTGTCGTAGGCACCGATATCCACGCTCGGAATGCAGTTGCAGAGGCGGCGCTGGCCGGAGTCCTTGCTGCGCTCTACGTTTCGCCCGAGAAGGGGCTCGATGCGGTCGGGGTCAATGCAGGCGCCTTCGGTGATGCCGGTGCCGGTGAGATCGTGGTCTTCGGCGCAGCTTCGCATGGTGATTTGGTGTGCCGCCGCCATCTCGCGCATTCTGGCGAGGGTGGCAATGAGCTGCGCCGGCTCTTCCTCGAGGTATGTCCGCCCGGCGCCGGCTTCCGCAAGGCGGCGCATGCGTGGTTCGAGTTTCCGGTAGGAGTCAAAGAGGCTCACCATAACTGTGTCGGTGTAGCCTGACAACTCCTCACAGAGGTATTCGAACTGTTCGAGGTGAAATTGCGGACCGGTCACTTCGGTGAAAAGGATCGGGTCATAGCGCCAGACGACGCGGCTCGGTCCAATGCGGTCAGCAGTGCGCTTGAACATGGTAAGCCGGCTCTTGAGTGCCGGAAGTTGAGGTTCGAAATAGCGCGGGTAGGCGAGGACGGTGTAGGTGAAGTAATAGAGAAACCCTCGTGAATCGAGTTCCCCAAGGTAGGGAAGGAGGCCTTTCGGGTATCGAGTCCAGAACACCAGACACTCGACAAGCTCGGGGGCAAGCTCGACGCGTTTTATCTGCTTCGGATTGAAGGGATTGGCAACTTCACAAAAGCCGGAACGGATGCGCTCCATGAGCCAGCGCCCGTAGTAGGCGGGAATGTCGGTTCGTCTGCTGGCGCTTACGATCATATGATTGTCGCCAAGTATAACAGTCTCGGCCGGCGGAGAGGTAACTTAATCGACAATAGTCCAATATCCACCAATGTTCCAATTTACATTGGAACATTGGTGGTGTTACGATTCACACGTGGATGGCAAAAGGAGCAGCAACGTGAGCGAACAGATGCCTGAAGGCGGGCAGGGCGCCGAGTTCAAAGAGACGGTGT